>JAEWLI010000102.1 GCA_023393375.1 Bacteroidota bacterium | reverse complement strand
ACTTCATCATGTAAAAAATCCAAAAAAAAAATTGGTTGCAAACCTATGCCAGAATTGGTCTGGCCGCTAAAGGTGTCGTTCATTGCCTGGTGGGTGGTTTGGCTTTAATGGCAGCATTCGGCATGGGAGGCCAACAAGGAGACTCTCAGGATGCTTTAAGGTTCCTTTATGACAAACCATTGGGAGTGATCATGCTTATTATACTAGCTATTGGATTGGTGGGTTATGCTGTCTGGCGATTTATACAGGCCATTAAAGACCCTGATCAAAACGGAACAGATAAAAAAGGTTTGGTGACAAGAATTGGCTTTGGTTTCAGTGGTATAGTTTATGTTGGTTTTTCTTTTTTCATTGTTAAAATGTTATTAAACGGGGGAAATTCGGGAGGTGGAGGTGGTGGCCAACAAGAAGCCATCGCGGAGGTGCTGAGCAAACCATTTGGGCAAATTGTGATCTTCATTGTCGGGGCTATTGTTATTATAAGAGGGTTATATCACGTATACCGTGGCTGGAGTGGGAAATTTAAAAAACACATTTATGATGGCGGCATGAATCAAAAAGCAAGACAATTTTTCGATAGAGCAGGTAAACTTGGTTATTCGGCCAGAGGGATAGTTTGGGCATTAATTGGTTTTTTCATTATTCAAGCTGCACTTAAAGCGGATCCCAGTGAAGCAGAAGGTACTTCGGGTGTTTTCGAATTTTTGGAATCCACCGGAGGTTCAATCCTTCTGGGAGCTATTGCGTTAGGCTTTTTCTGTTACGGATTATTTATGTTCGTAAAAGCAAAATATAGGGTAGTAAAAATTTAGGGTACACTTTTCGGGTGTACCCTGAATTTAAATTCATATAAGTTTCATTACCAAAGGTTAAAAAACCCCGAGTAATTATTATTAACCTCTATTTTTTAGTAAATCCGTTTCGATCTGATTCTCCAGCTTCTTGTCGATTTTATAAAAGAAAAGCAATCCGACACTTATAAAAAATGGGATAGATGGAAAAACACTTACCAACATTTTTGTTCCCTGAATAGCAGAATCTGTCTGAACTGTGTCGCTGTTGGGAATATAGTCATAAAATCCTAGAATAGAAGCAAGTAATGAAGCTCCCAAACTAAGACCAACTTTTAGTCCTACCATCATAGCCGAGAAAATAATTCCAGTAGCCCGACGATTGTTTCTCCACTCACTATAATCTGCCACATCGGCAATCATCGCCCACAGTAAAGGTATAGTAAGGCCATAAAAGAAGCCATGTAGAATTTGAGAAATAAACATCAATGCCACCCATTGTGGTGGATAAAAGTAGAAAATAAGTATGAATAGTGTAGAAATAAACAGAGCTACTCCAAATACGTCTCTTTTTCCATACTTATCAGCAAACCTTTTAGAAAACGTAATACCGACAATCATAAATATTATACCTCCGGCATTGAATAACCCAAAGCCAGCAGAGGCTGGATCTTCACCAAAGAAATTCATGCCCAATGCAGAAAGTGCGTTAGTGATAGGACCGACGAAATTTGCTAGGGTATCGATATCCACGTAATTTTTAAAGTAATACACGTAAGATCCCCCTTTCATGGCTAATGTTGTAAAAATCAACGTAGTTAACGTCAACATGATGACCCAAGGCCTGCTACCAAACAAATCACCCAAATCTTCCTTAAGGCTTGATTTTTGTTCAGGTTTGGGCACTATCCTTTCCCGGGTGGTGAAGAATGTAATCAATAACATTATTGTTCCAATTATTGCAAGCCATGTCATCACGATCTCTATCCCTACAGCTTTATCACCTCCACCTGCGGTTTCGATAATCGGTAGCATAAATACTTGTACGAAAAACTGGGCAAACATCACCGCTACAAAACGGTAAGAAGATAAGCTATTCCGCTCTTTCATATCTCCCGTAATTACACCACTCAGTGCAGAATACGGTAAATTGTTGGCCGCATATAAGAGTAGAAGGAGGGTGTATGTGACCACGGCGTAAATAACCTTACCCTTATAGGCAAAATTTGGAGTACTGAATGCCAGCAATGCAACAACTCCTAGAGGTATTGCCGTCCACAAAATCCAGGGCCTAAATTTCCCCCATTTTGATTGTGTTCTATCTGCTATAGCACCAATGATGGGATTAAAGGCAAATGCCGCGACTAATCCAACAACTAACATAATGACTGAAGCATCCTGGGTGTCAAGCCCATAAATATCGGTATAAAAATATGCTAGATACGTGATAAGGGTCTGGAATACTAAATTGGCTGCTAAATCTCCCAAGCTATATCCTACCTTCTCCTTTACTGACAGTTTGTGTATATGTGAACTCATTATTAATCGTGATATTTTAAATTGTTATAAGTGTGTACCGGTCAAATATAAAAATAAAATTGAATTTCTATTCTTTGATTGTAAGATAATTTATCAAATTCTTAGAAATACGATTGAAAATCCAAATATTTCATATGATTTTAAATTTTATCTTTGATCGGATAAGAATTTTCATAAAATAATTTAGGAATTTATTTTTAAATTAAAATCAAATGTATATGTTTGTACTGTATTAGTATTGTAGTACACTAAATCATTATAATTAATGATACATATAGAGGATTTAAAATTTACCTACAAAAAACAGGCACCTTTATTTTCAAACTTAAACCTTGAGTTATCGGCAGGTAGTATTACTGGTCTTCTTGGTAAAAATGGTGCTGGAAAAACGACGCTATTAAAACTGATAATGGGATTGATATACCCCGATCAGGGTAATTTGAAAGTGATGGCACATCAGCCAGGAAAAAGACAGCCATCCTATCTTAAGAATGTATTTTTAGTGCCGGAAGAGTTTTATCTTCCATCAGTATCAATCAAGAAGTTTATTCATGCCAACAGCGGATTTTACCCGAATTTTGATCCTGCTTTGATGGACGATTTACTGACTGAATTTGAATTATCGCAGGACAGGCTGCTTCACAAAGTATCTTATGGACAAAAGAAGAAGTTTTTAATATCCTTTGCCTTAGCCACTAAATGTCGACTAATGGTATTGGATGAGCCCACCAATGGACTCGACATTCCTTCAAAATCTATTTTTAGAAAAGTAATGGCAGGTTCATTAGATGAGGATCAACTGGTAATTATATCCACCCATCAGGTAAAAGATGTGGAAAATCTTATTGATAAGATCATCATTTTGGATCAGGGAAAGGTAATTATGCAAAAAGATATTCAGGAAATATCTGCCCAGTTGCAATTCACCAATAGTTCTGTTCCTCACGGGGATAATGTATTATATAGCGAAACTGTGCCAGGTGGCTATAAAGTGATCACTCCAGTCGTTAACGGTGATTCCTCAATTGATATAGAATTATTGTTCAATGCCATTACCAAAGGCAAAAACTTATTCAGTCATGACAGCAAATAACATCTTTGACATCCGTCGTTTTGGCATGTACATCAGGTACCATGTGATCCAGAACTATAAAATGATCCTGATATCAATTTTTGGATTTTCTGCAGCTACATTCATACTCCTATTTTTGGTGCAAATGGCACATGATTTTACACCTTTGGATCATGATGCGATTAGGGGTATCTTTCTTTTTATTTTTTTTCTGACCGGAATTATTTATTGTGGAACAGCTTTCCCGGGACTAAGGTCAAAAGAAAAAGCCATAGGATGGTTATTGCTTCCTGTATCTTCATTTGAGAAGTATTTTTTTGAATTCATCAACCGGATTCTCCTTTTTCTGGTACTTATGCCCCTTTTATTTTGGATGGTGTATTTAATTGAAGGGTCTTTTGTGTCCGTAGTTTTTCCTTCATACAAAATGAATTTGGCATCCCTTACCAATATTTTGTTTTATGATTTTCAACCGCCAGTTGAGTATAAATCATGGTTTATTTTAATGTTCAGTTCCCTGGTTTCATTGGTATTTATCATTCCTCTAACTGGTGCTACTGCATTTATGAAGCATCCTTTATTAAAGACTTTATTAGTCTTTGCAATCGTCTTTCTATTTCACTTATTGCTGGGTTTTTTCTTGGTTCAAGTTCTGAATTTAGATAGATACCATCCAAGAAATGAAACTATTTTATTCATAGGAAGTGAAAAAAGTGCATTGATCTTTTTTACAACATACAGTTTGATCATCAATTTCGCATTGATCGCATGTGGCTATTTTAAAATTAAAGAGAGGGAGGTATGATATGGAATTTGAAAACAACAGGAGTATATTTTTACAGATAGCAGACAATATTGCTGAAAAAGTGATCAATGGACAATATCCCATAGGGCATAGAATTCCATCGGTACGGGAATTGGCTGCTGAAATGGGAGTGAACCCAAACACAATTATGCGAACTTATAACGAATTACAATCTATGAACATCATTGGAAACAAACGTGGAATAGGCTACTTCGTGAATGAAGAAGCACAAAAAATTATACTTGATAAAAAAAGAATGGAATTTTTCGAAAAAATCCTTCCCGATTTTATCCGGCAAGCGGGCATGTTGGGCATCTCTCTAAATGATCTGAAACAACATCTAAATCAATTGAATCATGAAAACTAGTAATATTATATTTTCTTCGATAGTTGGTAGCCTTACACTCTTAATCGTGACGGGCGCATTGGAATTTCGCTTTTTAGGACACAAGAATGAAGGCCACCTCAAGTTTTCAATTGACAAAATCGAAGCTGCCAAGCAAAACTTTGATTTACCCGAATTTCAGTACCTGGTGATAAATGACATGCCAGTTTGGACAAATATTATTTTCGGCGGTAAAAATGAAATGGAACTGATTTTACAAGATAAAAGTGAAGCTTCAATTTTAAATTATCATCTAAAAGGGGATACCTTATTTATAGAAGGTGTTAATAAAGAAGGACCCAATGTGTTGTCAGTAAATCTATTTTTACCACAAGGACAGTTAAAGGGTATAAATAGTAATCAATCAAAAGTGAATATTAATCAGTATAATAATGACAGTCTCACTTTAGTATTAATTCATGCTACAATAGACATTCATCAACCATGTGTGTTTGGAAATTTGAGTATTTTTGGTACAGATCAGTCCACAGTGAATGTATATTCTGCTCAAGTAGATACTTTGCAACTGGATTTGAATAATTCTACGGTCAGGATGCAGACCATTATAAATAAACTACAGGGCCAAATGAGTAATCATTCAGAATTAGATCTAAAGGACGTAAGCACTCTGGATTTTCAAAAGGATAATTCCAGCAGGTTAAATTATTGGAATTAAAATAATGTTGATAGCACCACTTTCAGTCTGATTTTGAAGTGGTGCTATTTTAATATGTGCAACCACCCCTGACAACTTGTGCCATCTTCACGGAACATCATTTTATAATAATAAACCCCGGTAACAAGATCCGACCCATCAAACTCATTTTTATAACTTTCTTGTTCAAATACCTTGTCCCCCCATCGGTTATATATCACCAAGTCCACCGGCTCAGCAGTATTAATTTTAAAAAGGTCATTCGGCCCGTCACCATTAGGGGTGATCAGGTTGGGTATCATAGTTGGGACTGAGCTTACAGGCATCTCATAGGTTTTTTCACAAATATCTTTTTGTCCTTTTAATACAACCTGAAAAGTATCACTTTCTGTGTATTTGTATATAAATTCAGATTCATTGATGAAATTCCCATCACCCATGTCCCAATTAAAAACTCCGGCACCCTCTGACAGGTTCGTCACTACAATTTCTGGTGCATCATGGCAACTATTCTTTTTCGAAATGGCAAAATCCACTGAAAAATCAGGAACAACTGTAACCAGAACAGTATCTTTGACCAAACATCCATGCTGGCTGGTAATTTCCACTATAAAATTTGTGGTAGTATCCGGTTTCGCGATGGGATTACGAATATCCGCTCGATCTAAATATTCAGATGGATTCCATTGATATTGAACCCCACCTTCTGCCAGCAATTGTATTTCATCACCATAACAAATCTTTTGTGGATCCAATGTGCCATAGTAGAATTCGTGAACCTTGATCTCGTCAATACTTTCATCCTCTTCGGGACATGTATTAGAATCTGTCACTTTTAGGGAAACTTGATAAGTGCCTGGTTCAGTAAATGTCACTTTTATATTACTTTTCTCGGTAGAGGTCACACCATTTCCAAAATCCCATAAAAATTCAGCACCACCTTCACTTATATTTTCAAAGGTCACAACAAGGGGGAAGCAACCAGTTCTTTGGGAAGCTAAAAAATTAGCCTCTAAATTATATTTCACTTTCACAGTTGTGGTATCTTTTCTCACACAGCCATGTTCATTTGTTATGGTCACTACAAATTGCCGGGTAGAATCGGTTATCGCAATAGGATCTTTTATGGTGGCATTATTTAAATAGGCAGCGGGTTCCCATTCATAAGAAATTCCTCCATCAGCAAATAATTGGACAGGTTCACCCAAACAAATTGACTGAGGAGGTATAATATCGAAAGTTTGATCGTGGACGGTAATAGTGGTATAATCAAAGTCTTCTCTAATGCAAGTCGCAATATCAGTAGCTCTTAAAACCACAGGATATACTCCAGGAGATTCATAGGTAATGTATATACTGTCTTTTTGGGTAGAAGTTTGTCCATTTCCAAAATCCCAGAAAAAATCTTTACCCCCCACACTTTGATTAAGGAAAACAATGTCCAAAGGCCCGCATCCTTCAGTAATTCCCGGATGGTCAAATTCAGGGGTATCGGTGTTCAACTTGGCCATTAATTGCGTAAGATCGAATTTCAGTACAGCATTATTGCAATTGGGGCTCCTGTTGTTGCGTGACCATACACCAGGAGTGGTGGGAAATCCATTAGTACCCCCACAACTGGCACAAACCGATTGGTACACAATTCCCCTCTTGTCAAAACGGCTGGTACCACCATCTACATGATCTCCTCTTCCTTCATTTTCCCCAATGAATGTACCGTATACAAGTTGTTTAGCATCCTGTAATAGTACCATCAAGTAAAAATCTGATCCGTCAGTATTCCGTTTATATGCATTATCTGTAACAGGTAGCCCATAGGTATCACCTCCAATATATCCGGTATTTGTATTTCCACCCCATCCACTTATCAGCAGATTTTCACATTCATTCACCAAAAAGGCAGTGGGTCTGATATCCGGTGAACCTCGTCCCGACCCAAATACAGTTGAAAAATGAGTCGCATTTAATTCACTATTTAATTTATGAATAAACTGTCCGCTATTTGGATTTGAATACACGCCACTTGTTATTGGATAAGATCCCCGGGTTTGTCCAAGTGCATAAATATTGTCATTTTCATCCACATCAATAAGAAACACCTGATCGTAAGCGGGTGTGCCCAGAAATGTGCTTGCCAGCAATTCACTGCCATCATTTTTGATTTTAGATAAGACGCCATCAATATCTGACAGAAGTTTTTGCTCCCTATGTACTCCCGTTGTGGTGGGATAGTCAAGGCTTAATGTACCACCCCCAACAATTACATTCTTTTGTTGATCCAATTTGACACTGTACAAACCATCCTGAAGGCTTCCACCCAAAAAAGTACTCCAGATGATCTGGGAAAGATCTGCATTCATTTTTACCACCACCCCATCATGGAGCCCGCCCCCGTATGCTGATTGAAATCCATTAATAATCGGAAAATCAGGAGAACTGGTATAACTGGCAATGTATACGTGGTCATTTTCATCCACTATCACTTCCCCTCTGAATGCATCACCATAGTTGGCTATCAGGTTGGTAACCAATGGTCTTGGAACCACCATCAAACCATCGTTTTCACTGCCTCCCAAAAAAGTAGAGGCTGCTAGAGAAGTTCCATCACTGCTTAATTTCGCAATAAATATATCAGATCCTTGATGATAGGGAACCCCCGGTACAGGGCTATTCTGATTGGAAGAGGAACTATTGTTAGGATCGTAATTCATAGGTATGCCCCCCCCAAAATTTTGCTGGAATGCATTTGATGTAACCGGAAAATTTGATGAAGAAGTGGTACCAAAGATTATGAGCTCCCCTACCGAGTTTACGATAACACTATGCGGGGCATCAGCTCCACTTCCTCCAAGATAAGTCGCATAAAGCAATTGTTGTCCCGATGAATCAAACTTCAAAATGCCTACGTCCCATTGCCCACCATAAACAGATTGAAAAGCACCATTAGTGGTTGGGAATCCGGGATTCCCTACAATACCTCCGGAATATAAATTGCCATCGTCGTCAAAAGTAGCAGTGAAACCCCAATTGTCACCAGTACTACCCGAATAGGTAGAAAAAATCAATGTAGGATCAATTACCAATGGATAGTTGCGATCAAAACCTTTGGGAAATTTGAAACCTACAGTATTATCTTTTAAGATATATTCACTTTTAACAATAGTCCTTGCGGAAGATTTTTGCTGAAAAGTTACAGGTTGCAATTCCAGGCTCTTGCCAAAATCAGAACTCACTTCCAACCTGCCGTCTATCAGTTTTATAGATTTGGCACCATGATACTTCATTTTAATTTTCGATGGATCGGCAGTTGGTTCTACCAACAGGTCATACTTTAGGTTCCCCTTTTCATGATAATATTTTAAATGAATGCCGGAGTAAATATTCTTAACCCATACTTCTTCATACCTTTTTACCCCAGTCGCCCATTTTGAAGGATCATTACCATAAAAATAATTGATAGAAGCAGGTTGAGGAAGATGTTTTTCCGTAGTCACTGAAGGTGAAATATCCATAAAATTTACCTCTATAGCATGCATCCTGGTATGCTGAATTCTCCTGGCATGTATTTCAGAAGAATCTGTCTCTGAAGTTCCGTGATGATGTTGGTTATCTTCTGGATGAATATATAAATATTTCATTCCTTGTTTGGTAATAAATAAATATCCACCGGGAATTTCGGTCCTGAATAAAACATCAGGATGCCACTGACCTTTATTTTCTTCAAATAAATAACCTTCACTTTTGACACTAAAACTGGACAAAAGAAATATGAAAGCCAAAATGTATAATTTATGCTTGAAACTAATATTGATTAATTGTCCAATCACCTTCTTGCTAATTGATTAATAAGATTGTCATCTAAATATAGACAAATATTTGTGTTTGGCAAATAAATTAATGTTCATAATCACTTCATAACCTTCTAATGAAAGACCCGTCCAAAACCTGATAAGTTTGTGTCCTTTTCAAAATTTAACACTGTTGAGTTGTATTACCTAATATTAAAAGGTGTTATTTATTCTATGTTCTGTCTTTCAATTTTTGAATTTATACTTTTCATGGAATTTACTTAGCAATGAAAGCATGAATCCTAACAAAACCGGACTTTTTTTTATAATATTTTCCCATTTATGCGGAAAAAGTTATTAATTACCTAAATTTGCACTCGAAAAATTAAAATTAAACACCTATATGATCAACCTTTCAAACCGAATCAATTCAATTCAGGAATCGGCTACGATAGCCATGGCACAAAAGGCCCGGGAATTAAAAGACCTGGGTAATGATGTTATCAGTTTAAGTTTGGGGGAACCCGATTTTAAAACCCCAAAACATATTCAGGATGCTGCTAAACAGGCGATTGATGAAGGCAAATATTTCGCGTATCCACCTGTTCCAGGCTACCCGGAATTACGAAAAGCAATAGCTGAAAAATTAAACAGGGATAATAAAATACCATCAAAACCTGAAAACATAGTTGTATCTAATGGTGCGAAACATTCTATAGCCAACGCTTTGTTTTGCCTGGTAAATCCCGGTGATGAAGTGATCATTTTCAGTCCTTACTGGGTGAGTTATGCTGATTTAGTAATTTTAGCAGAAGGTGTACCCGTTTTTGTAGAAGGTGGGATTGACAATGACTTTAAGGCTACTGCTGCCCAGCTTG
The DNA here is from genome assembly GCA_023393375.1 of Bacteroidota bacterium. Taxonomy (GTDB): domain Bacteria; phylum Bacteroidota; class Bacteroidia; order Cytophagales; family Cyclobacteriaceae; genus JAEWLI01. The sequence continues at coordinate 81,907 of JAEWLI010000102.1, read as the reverse complement.
AAAAGGTAATTACATCAAAATCAAAAGTGCTGTTATTTTCTTCGCCTTGTAATCCTACTGGATCGGTATTTACCAAGGAAGAACTTTCTGCCATTAAAGATGTATTGGTTAAGCATGAACAAATCGTGGTGATCGCAGATGAAATCTATGAAGAAATTAACTATACTGGTGAACATGTGAGCATTGGTGCTTTTCCTGAAATGCATAATCGGACTGTCACAGTAAACGGGTTCTCCAAAGGCGCAGCTATGACTGGCTGGAGGGTAGGTTATATATCAGCCCCTATAGAAATTGCAAAAGCGTGTAGCAAAATGCAGGGACAATTTACATCAGGAATCAATAGCATAGCACAACGTGCAGCACTTGCTGCGATGACAGGAGATCAGGAGCCTACCAAAGAAATGGCCCGTACTTATTTGAAAAGAAGAAACATGGTTTTGGAATTGTTAAATGATATTCCGGGCATGAAAACCAATGTGCCAACTGGTGCATTTTATTTTTTCCCTGACATCAGCTATTATATAGGAAAGACTGATGGCAAAACCACCATTAAAACTGGTGACGATCTGGCCATGTATATTCTTACATCAGCACATGTTTCTACTGTAGGAGGTGATGCTTTTGGTGCTCCGAATTGTATCCGTTTGTCTTATGCGGCTTCTGAAAGTGATTTAAAAGAAGCATTGAAGAGGATGAAGGAAACGCTTGCCAAACTTAAATAATTGATTTTACCTAAAAAGACTATTCGTAACGAATAGTCTTTTTAATTGGTACTTATTATGCGTTCAGAAGAATTAACCGGTTTATTTCACCAGTTTAACAAATTGCAGGTAATGGTAATTGGTGATGTAATGATTGACTCCTACATCTGGGGTAATGTAGAAAGAATCTCACCAGAAGCCCCAGTCCCCATTCTCAGAACCAGAAAAAAAGAAAAAAGGCCTGGTGGTGCGGCTAATGTAGCCTTAAATGTACAAGCACTGGGTGCTACACCACTTATTTGTTCGGTAATAGGTGATGACCCGGAAGGTCACTACTTTATTAAATTACTTCAGGAAAAGGGAATTTCTGATAGTGGAATAATTACATCCCAAAATCGGATCACTACAGTAAAAGAAAGGTATATGTCCGGATCACAACATTTGATCAGGGTGGATACTGAAGAAGATACTGAAATCAATCAGACAGAACAGGAGTTACTAATTCAAAAAATTAAAGAACTGCTCCCACAATGTCAGGTAATCGTTTTTCAGGATTATGATAAGGGTGTACTTAACGAGAACGTTATCACTGAAACCATATCTATGGCTTTAAACATGGGCATTCCTACAGTTGTTGATCCAAAGAAAAGAAATTTCCTTACCTATAGAAATGCCACACTTTTCAAACCAAATCTAAAAGAAATCAAAGAAGGATTGAAAGTAGATTTTGATGTAAATGACCCCGTTCAACTGAGCAACACAGTAAATCTGCTCATGCAAAACCTGGGCACATCCTCTGTTTTGTTGACTTTGTCAGAAAAAGGGGTGTATATTGATAATAGTGAAGAACAACACCTTTTACCTGCACATTTGCGTACCATTTCTGATGTTTCCGGTGCGGGGGATACCGTCATCAGTATTGCTGCATTATGTATGGCCACGGGTGTTCCAATTAAATTGTTGGCAGAACTTTCCAATCTGGGTGGCGGACTTGTTTGCGAGCATGTGGGAGTGGTACCTGTAAATAAGCAGAAGTTATTTGAAGAGGCGAGTAAGCATTTGATCTAAACTCGGCGTTGTTAATAAGGTCATTAGAGAAAATCCAGGTTGCCAACCAGCAAAGATCTCCTACTGATCAGATAGCAAAACTGGTTTTGTTATTACGCAAAGGTTGGTGCAGCTAATCCTTGCGGGTTTTTTATGATAGTTTGAGAAACCAGGACTATCAGATTAAGGAATGTAAATAATTAGCTGAATTAATCAATCCAAGCTTTTCTATACTTGTCTAAAACCTCATATTCATCTAATTCCGGGTTAATTTTATTTTGAACAAGCACTTTAAAAACCTCAACAGCTTTTGAAGGGTTAAGGTCGATAGTATCAGTTATAAAATCATCAGCTGTCTTTGCAGATAAACCAAACGTGCTTAAATAATCAGAGGGGAAATCTTTCAAGTTGTTTGTTACAGCATTTGTTTTAATTGCAGTTGCTAAAACATGCCTGTCATTTAAATCCCGAAGCTGTAAAGAATCAATTAGCGGTTCATAATTTTCAACCAGAGCATCGGGAAAAGCACGATTTACATTTAGTACCCTTTTTTCAATGATAGCAGGAACAACACCTTTACGCCTCATCACTTCTTTCCACTCATCAAAAATATGGTTGCTCCATTTAGGAGTAAATAATTCGAAATGTGCAAACCATAATAATAAGTCTCGAATATGTAAAGGATATATTACATTTGTATCTAAAACACAAGTAAAACGGACACTATGAATCATACAATCCTAAATCTTCATCTTCATTCATCATTCGAATAAGGCGTTCCCTTTGTCCTTTTTTCACTTTTTTATTGTATTCCACAATATCCTCATATTTAATTCTTCTGTGCCTACCCACTTTATTAAAAGGAATCTCCCCAGTCTCAAGCAACTTTACTAAATGGGGCCTAGAACAGCCCAGAAAATCAGCAGCCGATTGAGTTGTCAATTCAGATGCAATTGGCACTATAGATATGGGCTTCCCCTGACTTGTGGCCTTTAATATTTCAACCAATAATTTAAGTGCTTTTAATGGAATTTTGATTTTCTCTTCGGTTTCTTCAATTTCAATCTCAGGATATTGATTCTTCAAATCTTCCAAAGTAGAAGCCAATGCATTATAGGATTGCAATGCAGCCTTTTGTTCTTCCTTGGTTGGTTTCTGTATTTCTTTAATAAAATTCATAGGCGTTATTTTTAAATCCACAGCTTCTATTGTAAAGATAAACGAAATAAACGAAATAAACGAAACAAAAGTTATGGTACTCTTATTTAAAATTACACTTATATTATATCTTCTATGAATTTTTCAATAGTATTTTTGTAAATAATCTAAAGGTTGTAATGGTTATAATTTAGAGCTTACCCTTTACAACTATTGATATTTTTTGGGATGGGAGCGATTAAAAATAAAAATCCTCCTTAAAATACTTAAAAGAGGATTTATTTTTCAAACCAATTCATGTATTATTATTGTGACCCCGCAGGGGATCGAACCCTGGACCCACAGATTAAGAGTCTGTTGCTCTACCAGCTGAGCTACGGAGTCGGTTTGGGCTACAAAAATAAAATAAACTCACTTCCGGTATGTCATAAATATCAATATTTTCCGACACCAAGAAAAAAAATCTACTTCGGTATTATTGATTACCTGATTTCCGTAGCAGCTGCTTCATCCAGATACCATTCCAATAATCCTTCTGATGGTTTGATATGATGGGCTGGGAACCGGTGATTGCTACCACTGTCATTTAAAACTGTATTGACCATGCCCGCTTTACCAGCACCTGTGACCAAAAATGAAACCCTGTGCGCATGGTTAATTGCTTTTCCGGTGAGGGTGATTCTTTTTTGTTTGCTCACCGGATGAATAGCTGTAGCACAAATCTCTTTATGATGCATCAAAGCCAACTGATCAGGGAATATCGAAGCAGTATGCCCATCGTCGCCCATACCCAACCACACCCAGTCAAACTGCGGAAGATCATATTTTAACGGCACATATTTTCTGATCTCCTCAGCATATCGGGTAGCTTCTTGTTCAGGATCAACTTCCCCAATCATCCGGTGAACATTGTTTGCCGGAATATCAATATGATCAAAAAACAATTGTTTTGCCACACCGAAATTGCTTTCCTGATCCTCAGGGGGTACACATCTTTCATCTACCCAAAAAAAATGCACATTTTCCCAGATGATTTTATCAGAATAATTAGTAGCTAGATATTGATAAAGCTGCTGGGGTGTTGACCCTCCTGATAAAGCCAGATAAGCTTTCTCTCTGGATTTCACCTTTTTTTCCATAAACTGATGGAAATCTTCCGCCAGTGTTTCCACTACTCTTTGTGTATTTTTATATATTTTCAATTTTGCGTCGCTCATCTTCTTAAAAAGTTATAATTCACAATATACACCATCCAAAGCCAGGTTCTTACAAGGATATCTCCAATTCAAATGTGGTTCTTCGATCAAATCTTCAGCTTGTGGTGGGCCCCATGTACCAGCAGAATATCCGAATATCTTTATTTTGGAATTTGATTGCCAGCTATTAAGTATGGGATCTACAAATTGCCAGGCCGCTTCCACTGCATCACTTCTTTCGTACAAGGTCTGATCACCCAACATACAATCCAATAATAAGCGTTCATATGCACTGGGCAGCCTTTTATGTGCCAAATCACTATAGTGAAAATCCATGCCTACATCCTGCACCTTAAATCCGGATCCGGGCACTTTCATCCCGAATTTTAATAGAATCCCCTCATCTGGTTGTATCCTGATGACCAGCTGATTGGATGATTTATTGATATGCTGGTCTCCTGCAAATAAGTGATGTGGAGTGGGTTTAAAATGAATCACCAATTCTGTAACAGTGGTAGGCAGTCGTTTGCCGGTACGGACATAAAAAGGCACTCCTCCCCATCTCCAGTTATCAATAAAAAACTTTACAGCCAGAAAGGTTTCCGTTTTTGAATTAGGATCCACACCCTTTTCCTGCCGGTATCCGGGTACTTTTTCACCGCGTATAATGGAATCGGTATACTGTCCTCTTACTACATATTCCGGGACTTCATGCGGTTTGATTGGCCGGATAGATTCCAGTACTTTAATGGTTTCATTACGAATAGATTTCGCATCAAACGAAGTTGGTGGCTCCATAGCCACTACACTTACCAGTTTCATCAGATGGTTTTGAAACATATCCCGCAAAGCACCGGACTGGTCATAATAACCACCCCGATTTTCTACACCAATGCTTTCGGCAGAAGTAATTTCCACATGATGGATATGATGTTGATTCCACAAAGGCTCAAAAATATTATTTGAAAACCGCGTTACCATGATATTCTGAACCGTTTCTTTTCCAAGGTAGTGATCAATCCTGTAAATCTGATCTTCTTTGAAAAATCGCTGTAATTTTTGATTTAATGCCCGGCCCGACTCGAGGTCATAACCAAATGGCTTCTCCACGATCAACCGTTTCCATCCTTTTTTTTGTTTGTTCAAATCATGAGCAGCAAGGTTAAAAGGTATTATTGGATACAAACTGGGCGGTGTAGCCATATAATAAATCACATTTCCATTGGTTTGCAGTTCGGAGTCCAATTTAGCCAGCCTGTCTTTCAATTTACTGTAATCATCAGGGGATTTGGTATCAAGAGACAGGTAATACAGCTTTTGGCAAAAACTTTTCTTTAATTCATCATTTGAATCATCCTTCATGTATTTTTCAATACCAGCATGCATTTTTTCCCTAAATGCCTCATCGGTAATTTCCGTGCGCCCCACTCCCAATACAGCAAAATGGGCAGGTAATAATTTTTCCTTGTGCAGGTCATACAATGCTGGTACTAATTTTCTTTCTGTCAGGTCGCCTGATGCGCCAAAAATCACCAGGATCAGGTTTTCGGGTACTCTCATGAATTGAATAAAAGATTAAAAATTAAGTTGTAAAAGTGAGAACGGCATCCAAATTAAGAAGTTTTCATAAAAGATAAAAATTATAAGGAAGTTAGGTGAATAAAATAAACTATCCGTACGATCATTCTTCTAATCCATTTTATAATTCCTTTGAGAACCTAAATCATTATTTTATCTTAATATTTAAAAAACAATAGCCATTTGAAGTAACTTTTTCTTTATTATAGTTACCAATTTCTATTTTATTACATTTTAATTGTTCATTTACATAAGACATAGACAGGACAACTGATTAATTTCAATTTCATGAAGATTTTGGAACTAAGTCTGGTCTCTTATGAATTAAATTGGGAGCTTTTATTACATCACCGCCATTGGGTGCTAATATTTCTTTTTTTTATCATTAAATTCTACTTACTTTGACAGTAAATTACTCAAAATCAACCTAGTTATAAGCTTAAGGAGATCCCTGAAAATCCTTTAACAGAGTAAGGATCACTGCCAGAATTAAATATGGCCAAATAAAACATTAAAAAATGAGAAAATTTTTTCTAGTAATGTTATGTATGATTGCAGCGGTAGCTGTAAATGCACAAGGTATTGGCTTGAAAGCCGGTATCAATCTAGCTAATGTATCAAGTGAAGGAGAAAGTGCTGATATGAAAATGGGATTCCATTTTGGAGTAGTTTCTGAATTAGCATTGTCTGATGCACTATATTTCGCTCCAGGTTTGATCTATTCACAAAAGGGTTACCAATATAAATTGGATCTCGGGATTATTTCATTTGATGAGAAATACACCTATACCTATCTTGAAGTTCCCCTTGATTTCATCTATAAAATGGATCTTGGTGGTGATTCTAAATTTACCATTGCAGCTGGCCCTTATTTAGCTTATGGATTAAATGTATCTTATAAAGATGAAGATGGTAATGAAAGTGAGTCATTTAAAGATATGGGCATGAAATCATTAGACTTTGGTCTGAATTTAGGTGTTGGTGTTGAATTTTCAGCCCTTAAGATAAGTGCTCAATATGGTTTAGGACTAGCTAATACGAGTGATATGGATGATTACAAAGAAACCAACAATGTCATCGGTATCTCTGTAGGTTATTTCTTTGGAAGGTAATTAAAATATCATTGTAAAATAAAATTTATAAGCTAACTTATAACGAAAAAGCCCCACCCGGGGCTTTTTTATTGCCATCCAGTGTTTTAAATTCACACCCAAAATAAAGTATCCTTTTCAATGCACTTATGATAGATTGGATCTCTATTCTCTTTACGTTAATCGGTGGGCTTGCACTGTTTCTGTACGGCATGAACCTGATGAGTGAAGGCATCAATAAATCTGCCGGACGTAAGATCCGTAAAATGCTGGAAATTTTCACTCAAAACCGGTTCAAATCTCTATTAACGGGCACCATTGCCACGGCAATTTTACAAAGCAGCACTGCTGTTTCTGTAATGGTCATCAGCCTGGTGAAAGCGCGAATCCTTCGTTTTCCACAAACTTTCGGCTTATTGTTGGGTGCAGGAATTGGCACAACCATTACAGCCCAAATCATAGCTTTTAAAATTACTGATTATGCTTTGCTGATCATTGCCATTGGTTTTTTTCTTGGCATCTCTACCAAAAACAATTTTATCAAAATGGCCGGCACTTCGCTGATTGGTTTCGGACTATTGTTTTATGGCCTTCACCTGATGTCGGAGTCGATGTACCCATTAAGGGAATATCAACCATTTATAGATTTATTAACCCGGTTGGATAACCCTGTCACAGGTGTCATTGCTGGAATGCTGTTTACTTTACTCATTCAAAGCAGCAGTGCTTTTATAGGAATTGTGATTGTACTCGCATCACAGGGATTGATTAACCTGGAAGCCGGAGTAGCTTTGTTATTAGGTTCAAATATCGGCACCACAGGTACAGCCATTATTGCCAGCATTAATGCAGGTTACGAGTCAAAAAGGGTTGCATTGGCATTTTTTATGATCAAACTGATTGGTGTACTGTCAATTGTCTGGTGGATACCACAATATGCTGTGCTTATAAAACAATTTACTTCCGGAGCAGATGTGGAGGCTACTGCAATTCCCCGACAAATAGCCAATGCACATACCGTATTCAATTTGTGGGTCACCATCATTTTACTTCCTTTAACTCATCTTATTTCCAAGTGGATCATGAAAGTAATTCCTGCTAAAGAAGAAAGAGAAAAAGGACCTGTACAGGTACAATATCTTAATGATCAATTAATTTCATCTCCGCCCCTTGCACTAACTGTCGCAAAAAAAGAAACGCTACGGATGGCAGGTTTTGTAAATGAAATGATGAAAAAAACCATGGAACCATTCTTGGATAAATCTGATTCAGGTTTAAACCTGATAGCGAAAAATGAAGAAAAGGTGGATTACCTCAGAATAAAAATTGCAGAATATGTCACTAAAGTCAGCTTGGGTCAAATTCCTAAAGAAATGGCAAAAGAAGCATTCAGGATCCATTATATCATATCGGAATTGGAACAAATAGCTGATATCATGTCAGGGGAATTGTCTGAAAAAGCCCGGGAGTGGATGGAGTCAGACATGGAATTTTCAGAAGAGGGTAAAAAAGAATTGACCGAATTTCATTTGATTACCCTTGAACAATTCGAGAAAACCCGTATTGTAATAGAATCCCTTGACCGAAAAGAAGCCGGAAATTTGAAAGCACAACATAAAAAATCCCGTCAACTGGCGGATGATCTGAAAAAACGTCATTTCGATCGTTTGGCCAACAATGTGCAACAAAGCGTATCTTCCAGCAAAGTACACATGGAATTGATGGGGGCATTAAGAATTGTTCACAGCCATTTCGGCAATATCGTCCGGATCATTGCCGGATAATACTTTTATCACATCGGAGTATTATGGTTGCTCCTGATTGGAAAAAATGGTAGGTGAAAATGACAGCATTACAAATGCCCAATTATTCAACCGGTCTTTATTTCCACCTTTTATGAATTCCATGGCTTCAGTTGCAAACATTTGAGAATATCCCAATGTCAGGTTTACTTCAGGTGCCAATTTACTGGTTAACATCAGATCGATTTCATGACCCAGTGTCCGGTTTAAATCTTCCCCATTCCGTAACAATTGTACCGGAGACCGGAAATAATGATAATGGGTATGAAAAGTGGAAGATGAACTGACAGGTACCTTCAGTTTTGCAAAAATATCTACCAAACCTGTTGTTCCCACACCGGGTTGACTGTGAGGATTGCCCACATGAAAATAATCCATGAAGCCATAAAAGGCGTGATGTGTACCGTACAAAGGGTCAAAAGATGTTCTTTTGCCATCATTTCCTGGACGGTTGCCAGAAAGTACATCCACACCCACCTGTACTACGCCATAGGTTGCGGCTAATGCAGCCAAATAGGCATTGGTATTTATATCTTCGTCATCCTTTCCTGTTTGGTAGAAAAAACTGCCTTCCAAATTAATATCTCCCGCAGATACGGTAAAGTACGGCCCAAATGTATGGGTGAAATATACTTGTGAAGTATCTCTTTGCATCCCATTGTTTATGACATAAAATGAAATTTTACCTTCAGAAAAAGACTTCGATGCATGTAGCAGGGTAAGTGCTTTATAGTTGTTGATTGAATAATAGGTTCCAGATAACTTTCCACCTTCGGCGTTATTAAAGGCTGAATGATTTCCCTCCTGATTATAGGCTGCTGCCAGATGAATAGAAAGTTTCTTTTCGCTATCATAGGTTAATTTTATGGCATCATGACTACGACCTTGTGCAGCCCAATCAAGTGCACCTAACAATCGTTGATTGTCATATGATATTTCCTGCCTGCCTGTTCGGATAGCCCATTTGGTATTAAAGCGGTATTCACCATAAGCTTCATGAACAGAAAAATAACCATCTGTCTTATTGATTTGTGGTGTGCTTCCCCAAATCCTGACATCTTGAAGAGAAAGTTTCACTGAAAATTTCTCTGCTCCATAATTAATTCTGAGTCGGGACCGCTGTTCAATGAAAAAAGCCGGATCTTGGTCAGTCCCGAGGAGGGATTTGAAACCATTTCTAAATTCTGCTCTTGGCCGAATATCCACTCCTACATTAAGTTGGGAAATAGCTGACTGAAAAGTCAAACACAGGAGGAAAGCGATTGTAATTATTCTTATCATTGACTTAATATTTTAAATATTTGGTAAAGAAACTAATAAATTGTTAGATAGTCAATAGTTGGACTAAGTAAAATACGTATTAATACGTATTTTTTAAATAATGGATTCTACGAAATGAACAGGGATTTGATCTGCTATTAAAATAATCACATAAATTACTTATTTGTTATGCCTTATTCTAAATCAATTGTAAACACACTACTCAACGCCTCTACTTATTTTATTTTAACAATTAATTGTCTATTTTTGACTGTATCTGCCCATATTATAAAACTATTGTTAATATGAAGACCCCACCAATTTCAATAATACCCATGATTTTTTGCTTATTTCTGGTATCATGTAATTCACCAGCTGATGATGAAAAATGGCTTAACCTATTCAATGGAAAAGATCTAACTGGTTGGACACCAAAGATTACAGGATATCCATTGGGGGAAAATTTTGGCAACACATTTAGGGTAGAAGATGGTGTTTTAAAGGTATCTTTTGATGAATATAATTCTTTCAATGGACGTTTTGGACACTTGTTTTATAAAACCCCATATGCTCACTACCGTCTTCGCCTGGAATACCGTTTTGTTGGGGAACAAGCACCTGATGGCCCCAGTTGGGCTTATAAAAATAGTGGCATCATGATCCATGGACAATCGCCCGAAAGCATGAGACGGGATCAGGATTTCCCGGTTTCCATTGAAGTGCAATTGTTAGGTGGGCATGAAACTGGTGAAAGATCTACAGCAAATGTGTGTACACCTGGCACTCATGTTGTAATTGATGAACAATTGATTACGGAGCATTGTACCAATTCCACTTCAGATACCTTTCGTGGTGATCAATGGATTTCTGTCGAACTTGAAGTTCGTGGTCATGGCATCATCAGACACATGATCAATGGCGATACTGTGCTCACCTATACGCAGTCTCAACTGGATGAAACCGAGGCAGATGCCAAAGTATTAATTGAAACTGGCCAGGAAGTCAATTTATCTGGAGGTTATATTTCATTACAATCCGAAAGTCATCCAATTGAATTCAGAAATATAGAGTTAATGGAATTGATAGAAAATGAGTAAAAGAAAAGATCCTTGGATTGAATTACTTTCTCAGGCAAAATAATGTCAACTTAAATCAGTCTGAAGAATTATTTTACTTCAGACTGATTCACTACTTATTGGATTTTCAAATTTTTTTCAATTTCCATTTGCCTTTACGGAAAATGAATATGGCAATGAGTGTAAGGGTGCATTCCGAAATCACGATTGCCCAAAAAACGCCATTTTGTTGCCATCCCAATTTAATAGCCAGAAAATAAGCCAATGGGATTTCCATCATCCAAAAAGCAAAGAAATTGATAATTGTAGGTGTCCGGGTATCTCCTGCCCCATTAAAGGAATTGACGATCACCATGCCCACACCATAACCAACGAAACCCACGCTGATAATCCAAAGCGCACTAATTGCTATTTGCTCTACTTCTTTTGTTTGATCGAAAAAGCCGATAAAAAATTCTGGCCAGGTAATGAATATAATAGCCGCCACCATCATATATATCAAATTGACCCAAGCGGTTTTCCATACGGCACTTTCTGCCCTTGCCGGATTTTTGGCCCCTAGATTTTGACCTACTAATGTAGAAGCGGCATTACTAATCCCCCAAGATGGCAAAAGCATGAAAATGACAATCCGCAGAGCGATATTATAACCAGCAGCTGCGTCGCTACCGAATTCATTTACAATTTTCATTAAAATGACCCAACTGGAAGTGGCAATCAGATTTTGACCAACACCACCTAATGAAAGTCTGAACAACTTCAACATGGTACTGATTCTCAACCTGATCATATTCCAGTGGATTTTGATCCGGGTCTTTCCTGAAAACAACAAATAAAACTGATATAGTACCGCCAATCCACGTCCAATTGTGGTGGCAATTGCTGCACCTGCGATGCCCAATTCAGGAAAAGGCCCTAATCCTAATATCAAACAGGGGTCGAGAATGATGTTTATTAAATTAGCCATCCATAACACCCTCATTGATATAGCAGCATCACCTGCACTTCTGAAGATCGCATTGATGATAAATAACAGCATTATCACGACATTGGAAGACATAATGATTACTGTATATTGATAACCTTTTTCAATAGCCTGTGGATCGGAACCCATCAACCTAAGGATATCTTTTGCAAAAAATATCCCGGGAATAGCTAAAAGCAAAGAAATCCCAATACCTGCAATAATGGCCTGAACAGCAGTTAATGCGGCCTTTTCGGGATCTTTTTCACCAATTCTTCGTGATACTAATGCTGTGACTGCCATGCTGAGCCCCAAACTGATTGCATATACAATTGTCATCAACGATTCGGTAGTACCAACAATGGCAATAGCATTTGCGCCCAGTTTGCCTACAAAATAGATATCAACCAAAGCAAAAAGTGACTCCATTGCCATTTCCAAGGCCATAGGAGCAGCCAATAAAAAAATAGCTTTGTTAAGGGGTGTTTTGGTGAAATCTTTATCAGATCCCCCTAGAGCATCTTTAAAATTATTCCAAAGAGATTTTGCCCGGTTACGTTGTACGGACAAATATGACAAGAATTCCTGTCGGTGTAATGGATTCATTGCTTGTAATGATAAATGGATTGAAAGAATTAAAAGGGAAATTTGCCGTTCCTTAGCAGGATACAATTGCCGTAAAATGCGGCAAACTCATGGGGACGATATGGAGCTCAATGATTCTCATCCATTTACATTTAATGGGATGCAAAATTAATAATTTTCTTCAAAAAACCAATGGGTAAAGTGGTAATATTTTAATGATACTATCAGTAAATTATAAAATTATTTTGGTACTACCCTGATTTTAGTGGAAATAGGATTGTTTGTACTTAGAAAGCAATGCAATAACAACTTACATTGGTTCCTTAAATAACTTTTGCCCTCGCCGGGCGGGCAATACTTTTTGTCTTGAAACAAAAAGTATTCAAAAAATTCAAGGCTGTATAAAAATGGCTGAATTTTAAAGAATAATGCTAAAAACCCCAAACTTGACCGCCAATTATCATCTTCTTTCAAAATCAAATTTTATCGGCGGCCTTCGAACAGTGGTGTTTTTTTAACGCCTCATTCTTTAAAATTCTTAACGCCATTTTTATAAGGCCTGCTTTAATCCAAACTGCCATTTCACTCGTTCCAACTAAATTCGTGGTATAACCATTATTTTAAAACTATTTTATATAAAATAAACCAGGCTTATCCATTGCCATACATTTTTATCACCGTATTTCTTAAGCTTTTTCCGGTCTCTGAACACAATTGTAAAATCATATCAGCTATTTCATCCGTAGTCACCCAATCTTCAAAATTGGCATCGGGCATAAACTTCCTGTTTTCTGGAGTATCAATAATATTTGGGGCAATTATGGTGGAAACAATCTTTTTGTTCTTTCCCGTGGCATTAATGACTTCCGATAAATGGAGCAGCATTGATTTAGATAGTGAGTATGCGAAAGCATTTTTTGCCATAGTAGCATCTAATGCTGATTTTGCACTAAAAAAAATATATTTACCGCCCTCTGTTTGTCGAAGCATGTTATCCAGAGAATGACGTACTACAAAATATGCCGATTTAAAATTTGTAGATATCATTTGTTCCATTTCCTGCTCTGACGTATTCTTGAAACTACCAGTGATAAAGCCCCCTGCAGTCATGATTATCGCATCTATGGTAGTGAATTTCTGGTATATTTGTGCAAATAAATATTTCACCTGATCATCATCAGATAATTCAGCTTGAAAATGATGAATGTTAGGATGATCGAAAATAGCTTTATTCTTTCTGGTAACCGCAATCACCTGAAGACCAGATTCAGCCAGTTTTTTAACTGTCACAGAACCTACATGGCCATTTGCACCTGTCACAAGAATATTTTTCATAAAATTAAATGTTTTAATCGCAAACTACATCTTTGGCCGGATTGTCCAGAAATTCAAACAATAATTTAATCTGAGAAGCTGTATTTCGGGGAACGGATAACTCAGGTAGGTTTTTCCTGTCAAAAAACCCGATCTCGCTGGTTTCAATACTTGTTTTCTTATCGCCTCCTGTCAACTTGCATAAAATGAACAACTTATAGACATGATAGATATCGTCAGGATGAGGATGTTTGCTTTTGTCGAGCACTGCCAATAAACGAACTGGTTCTACTTCGTAACCCGACTCTTCTAATGTTTCCTTTACCGCAACTTCATAAGGAGAATAACCCACATCTGCCCAACCTCCGGGCAATGACCAACAATTGTCGATGGTCTCTTTTACCATTAGAATTTTACTATCATTAAAAACAACGCTTCTCACATCCACTTTTGGGGTTTGATAGCCAGTTTCACTTGCAAATATTTCTTTTACCAATTTAATATCCTGGCCGGTCAGATCACTTACCATTTCTACACTGATTTTGCGAAGTTCATTATAACGTTCAATATCGTATGCACCGTCACTAAAGGTAAGTCCTGCCTGGGCAATGGCCTGGATGCGCTTGGCGATTTCAAGATAATTCAATGACATTATCAATAATTTAATGATTAACTAACACAATAAATGTAAAGATATGACCAGCAAATGTTTATTCAAGTGAATAAGCCAATTGATTGCAATTATTTACCACAGAATGAAATGGGCTTGCTAAATTTATCAAAGGTTAATGACCATAGACTGGTTTTGACATTACACCAAAACAGCTTCCTTATTGTATTTATTTCTATATTCCACAGGTGCCAATCCGGTGATTTTCTTAAATACTTCCCTGAAAGCTTTTGTATCCGAATATCCCACATCATACATTACTTCATTTATCGATTTTCTTCCTGTTTCCAGGCTCTTTTTAGCAGCTTCAATTTTTACGCGCTGCGCGTATTCTAATACAGTATTCGATGTGGCTTTTTTAAACCGGCGTTCCAGGTTTCTTCTGCTTAGCGCAAACATAGTTGCCAGTTGATTTACTGTGAATTTATTTTGGAAATTATTTTCAATGAACTCTTGTGCCTTTTTAATCGGTTCATCTTCATGATCTTTTTGTCCCTTAAAGATCATAAATGGGGATTGACTATTTCTTTCATAATCAATTTGGAACGCTTTTGACATAAAAATAGCCACATCCCTTCCCACATACTTTTCTATCAGGTACAAAATCAAATTTAAGTAAGAAAAGGCACCGCCACTGGAATAAATACCTCTTTCATCAGTAATGATTTTGTCTTCTACCAGATTCACCTCGGGAAACATTTTTCTAAAATGATGTGCAAACATCCAATGAGTGGCACAATTTCTTCCATCCAAAAGACCTGTTGAGGCAAGTAAAAATGCCCCAACACATAAACTGGCTACCTCAGTCCCGGCTTTATAATGTTGAGTAATCCACGGAATAAAATCTTTGTTTTCCTCCAAAATTTCTACCATATCACCATCCAGAGCTGGAATAATGATCAAATCGGTATGGTGAAGTTCATTAATTAGAATATCGGTATTAACAGTGTATTTTCCACCGGCAGCAGAGACTGCTTGTGATAATCCTACAAGTTGAACTTGGAACATTGCAGATTTTCCCATCCCTGCCAATACTTTATTTACTTCTGTCAATACTTGTCTTGGCCCTTCTACACTACCAAGAATAGCCTTTTTCGGTACAATAATAGATACATGTTTCATTTGTTCAAGAGTTTATTTTTGTAAATATAAATAAAAATAATGTCGCAATCAACCCATTGATATGGCGTATTTACACCCAATAATGTGGAAGTATTATTAATAATTTTGTTTTAAACATAAAAATAAAATGGAACATAAAATTAATTTAGAATTTTCATCTGTCACGGAACAGTTCCTTCATTTATTTCATCAGATACCTGAGGAAGAAATCAATATTATACCATTTCAAAATAGCTGGACCGCTGGCAGAGTGGTGAAGCATGTCTGTTTATCTGATCGGGCAATTATTAAATGGCTATATGGGAATACTAGTCCTTCAAGTAGAAAACCGGATGCATATGTTGATAATCTAAAATCATTATTAAATTTTGACACCAAATTTTCATCTCCCTCCTTTATAATTCCACCGGAAAAGCAATTCAAAAAGACTGATTTGATGGAAGAATTTATTTCCTCACGGGCTCAGTTGAGAGACGCGATGAAAATGCTGGATATGACTCAGGTCTGTCGAGATATTGAGGTAAAAGAATTACAAGGAATTTCCAGGTTGGAGTTAATCTATTTTGTCATTTATCACACAAAACGACATCTATTCCAGTTAAGCAATATTTTACGACACTTTGTAAAAGCTGGTTAATATTTGATTTGACGGAGAACTGATTTTTTGAAGCAGGTGTTTTAATCATTATTCATTAAACTAGGAATAGGATAAAAGTTTTATGGACAATCCCGAAATGAGCAGCATTTTTTATCTAAATTAGCTGCCATTTTAAAATTAAGTTGTGTATTAGCATGAGACAACAATTGCTGAGAGAAGGTGCCAAAGAGCTTACTTATGAAATCAGGGGCATCGTAAAAAAAGCGGAAATGGTTGAACACCATGGCCAGAAAATTTATTGGGAAAACATTGGTGATCCAATTGAAAAGAACTGTCATTTGCCAGAATGGATTAAAGACATTGTAGCAGAACTGGTCAAAAAGGATTCTACTTATGGTTATTGCCATTCAAAAGGAGTATTAAAAACAAGGAAATTTCTTGCAGCCAGGAATAATGTGAACAATGGAGCACAAATCACTCCGGATGATATTTTATTTTTTAATGGTTTAGGCGATGCGATAGGTAAGGTATATCAGTACCTTGTGCCTACTGCCAGAATTATTGGACCCTCTCCAGCCTATTCCACGCATTCATCGGCAGAAGCGGCCCATGCCAATACCTATCCCATTACCTACAACCTGGATCCATCTAATAAATGGTTCCCGGATATTGATGATTTGTACATGAAGATTAAGTATAATCCCAATATTGTAGGAATCTTGATTATTAATCCTGATAATCCTACTGGGATGGTATATCCGCTTGAAACGCTTAAGCGTATCGTTGAAATTGCCCGGGAATTTAAATTATTCCTAATAGCTGATGAGATTTATATTAATATCACCTACAACGGAGCTATTGCTCATCCGCTGGCTGAGATAATAGAGGATGTACCCGGAATTTCCATGAAAGGCATTTCCAAGGAATTGCCATGGCCAGGATCACGTTGTGGCTGGATGGAATTTTATAATCGCCATTCCGATCCGGAATTTGACAGACTTTGCCATGCGTTGGAGAATTCAAAAATGATTGAAGTATGTTCCACCAAACTTCCACAATTGGTTATTCCTGCAGTGTTGGGAGATCCCCGTTATCAGCCTTATCGTAACGAATCGAATAAGCGAATTGGGGAAAGGAGCAAGATTATCACGGATATACTAAAGCCCGTTCCTCACATCAAGTTTAATGAAACCTATGGTGCATTTTACAATACTATCATTTTTGATGAAGGGGTTTTAAACAATCAGCAAAAGCTAAAAATTGAAAATCCTGAGATAAAAAAATTGGTGGAAGAATGGGTAAGCGACGAACATTGTCCACTCGATAAAAGATTTGTATATTACCTTTTAGGAGCAAAAGGGGTTTGTGTAGTACCATCATCATCATTTTGTTCCAACCTCAAAGGGTTCAGGGTGACGTTATTGGAAGAAAATCGTGAAATGTTGGTGGAAACATTTACCCGTATCAGGGATGCATTATTGGAATATTTTGATTCGACAAAACAAGAATATACTACGATTGGGAGAATTGAACAGAGAGTGCAAATGAAATGAGTGTTAAAATGTTAGCTCGTATCCCTAGTGTATCGGAGGCTGTCTTTGAATTATGATCATGATTAAGTGAATTTATAAATACTGTTAAACACTGTTATTTGTGAAAGAGGAATGTAATTCTATCTTCATCATTTCTTTTTTGGATCCTGTCGGGTATCAAAGAAATCTATAATAATAATTGATTTACCTTTAATCTTATAAAATACTATCACTTGTTTTACTAATGTAAAACCCCGAATCTCCCTATCTTTAACCTGTATAGAACCAATCTCCGGAAACTCAGCCAAGATATCAAGAAAATCATAGGTCTTTTTTACGAATGCTCTAACAACTTGTTCTCCCCATCCAGTTTGGAGAAATTCGATGATCCGATCAAAACTTTTGTCAGCACGTTTTGACCATTCTATCATCAAAGCCATTTATTGTGTTTCTTTTTCTGTTGATTGTGACTGATCAGATTTTCCGGATCATTCGATTCCTCCTCTGAGAGCAATAATACATTTTTCTGATCTTCAGTTAATTGCTCGTATAACTGACCTTCTTTGGTTGTTGTCGATTTGGTCATAAGATCATAAAACTTTATTAATAAAGGTTCATTATCAATCCGGTCAATCAGACTATGAAAATTATTTTTTATATCATTTGTTTTCATATTTCTTTTTTTACCAAAACTATACAAAAATCAACAATGTTTGGTTGTTTTTCTTTTAAGCATTCCGATCTTCTTCTCCATAAATCTATCAGCCCAAATCCCGATAATGGTGATGTGTTTCAATATTGTATTCCGCACAACTGCTGGTTTGCAGCCCAACCGGCCAACATCGATTCCTATACATTAATAGGATGTACGGTTTCTCCGGGTTTTGATTTTATGGATTTTGAACTGGCTGAACGACAACAACTTATGACTCTGTACCCTCAACACGAGGATCTTATTATAAAATTTACCTGATTAAGGTATCTTCTATCCCTGTCCCCATAGGAAATTACGTTATAAAAAAATATTTTTGTTCTATAAAACATATATTAATATGGATCCTATGGAAATTCTGATTGATATCAGAAAAATTGTCCGGTCTATTAACCTGGAATCAAAAAAAATTCAGAAGGATTTTGGTATCAGCATACCGCAATTGTTGTGTTTACGGTATTTGAGCAAGCAGGATAACTATCAATCTACCGTTAGCGGATTGATGAAATTTTTAAGTCTGAATTCCAGCACTATCACCGGGATCATCAACCGGTTGGAGAGTAAAAGTCTGGTGGCACGACTTCCCAAAATGGGTGATAAAAGGATCACATATATATCACTGACCTCTAAAGGATCGAAAATATTAAAAGAAGCACCTGAGATCCTTCATGACCAATTGTCAAAAAAAATAAAATCCTTGCCCGATCAAAAATTGCAGTCTATCAAAGAATCTCTTGATATTATCATTTCTGCTATGGGTTTAGAGGCTTTGGACGCATCTCCAATTGTGCCTATTGAGGATAATCTTAATCTAAAATAGTAAATACTAAAATCAGTTTGTAAGATTTCATTGCATGTCGTAGTTGCAGTTTAGTATATATGCATTATTTTTGTGATTATGTTCTATAGAACATTTCTATAATTAATCAACTCATTAATTAAGCCAGTGTACTCAATACTGGCAACTATGAAACAAAATTCAAATAATCATGAATTATTCTAAGCAAAAAATATCTTCTATAAAAGAGGCTGATAAAGTTGCGGACTTACCCATTTCATTTAATACTGAAGCATGGGAAGCCATGCAGGAAGTGGATATACCTGAATCCATTAAAGATGCTATAGAACCCAATGAACTGGGACATCGCCAATTCGATGACTCTGCTTTCTGGACAAAAATTCCTGCCTTTAAAAATATTAGTCCCGAGGAATTTAATGATCTGAGGTTTCAAAACAAGCATACCATCACAAAGCTGGATCAACTGACTGAAGCACTTAATGACATTGTTAATCCTGCATTTATACAAGATGTTAGAAACGGAATGGCTTTGTCACCCATGAACCTGAGGATTTCACCCTATTTACTAAGCCTCATTAACTGGGAAGATCCTTATCATGATCCATTACGTATTCAATTTATTCCGGTAGCATCATCACGTCAAAATGAGCATCCCAAGATGAAACTAGATTCATTGGGAGAGCAGCATGATTCACCGGTACCAGGTTTGGTACATCGGTATTTTGATAAAGCATTGTTCCTGCCATTGGATGTCTGTCCTGTATATTGCAGGTTTTGCACAAGAAGTTATGCAATTGGTAGCGACACCGATTCAGTAACCAAAGTTAACTTCAAACCGGTAGTCAAACACTGGAATAAGGCGTTTGCTTACATAGCTTCACGCCCTGAATTGGAAGATATAGTTATATCCGGTGGTGATTCATACATGCTACCACCACAAAGAATAAGACAGATAGGAGAGATTCTTCTGAATATCCCACACATTAGAAGAATACGCTTTGCTTCTAAAGGGCCTGCGGTTATGCCCATGAAAATATTAAGTGATACAGCGTGGACTCAAGCCCTTATAGATGTGGTAGAAATGGGAAGAAAGAAGGGTAAAGAAGTTGTACTGCATACCCATTTTAATAGTCCGAACGAAATTACTTCTATCACACTGGAAGCAATGATGCTCTTGTTTAAAAATGGGGTGACGGTAAGAAATCAAAGTGTGTTGATAAGAGGGGTGAACGACACGCCTGAAGAAATGATTCATCTGGTAAGAAAACTTGCCTACATGAATGTACAACCATATTATGTTTACCAACATGACATGGTAAAAGGCGTAGAGGATATGCGGACGAGTATAGCCCAAACAGTTGAATTGGAAAAAACCATCAGAGGAATCACCGCAGGTTTTAATACACCATTATTTGTTACTGATGCACCTGGTGGAGGTGGCAAACGTGATGTTCATAGTTATGATTATTATGATGAAACTACGGGTATCAGCATTTACAGAAGCCCAAGTGTAGATGATTCCAGATTATATCTTTATTTTGATCCGATAGATACACTTCCTGCTGTTGGTCAGAAAATGTGGGAAGACCAGGAAATGCACGATACTATGTTACAAACTGCCATTGATGCTTCAGGTTTTGGGGATTTGGAATATTAGTCTTTCCCAATGCATTGGATAGATTATGTAATATTCGGAATCTATTTCCTGGGAATTCTTGGTGTAGGTGCATGGTTTTACTTAAAAGATACTGACAAAGAGGAATACTTCGTAGGAGGACGTGCCATAGGAGCTGGTCACATAGGTCTCTCTATTGTAGCCACAGATGTAGGTGGAGGTTTCTCGATTGGTTTAGGTGGTCTAGGATTTATAATGGGGCTTTCCGGGAGCTGGCTTCTTTTTACAGGATTATTTGGTGCTTGGTTGGCTGCTGTGGTGATTGTCCCAAAAATAAAAAAAATAGATGCGAAGGCAGGAATGCTTACCTATCCGGATTTTCTGGCCTATAAATATGGTAAACAAGTAGCCATTTTTGCTGCCATTATATCTGGAATAGGTTATCTCGCATTTACTGGTGGCCAAATACTTGCCGGTGCCAAGTTGGCCGCTGCCAGTGTTTTTTCAGAAATTCAGGGAGTGTCTTCACTGCAATTCTCCTTATATATCATGGCAGTGATCATTATTGCATATACCACACTAGGTGGAATTAAAGCGGTAATTTATACCGATACTGTTCAATGGATCATTTTACTGATTGGGTTAATATTTTTGGGGTTACCTTTTGCTTATGTTAAATTAGGAGGCTGGAACGAGATAAGAAACGCACTGCCAGAATCCCATTTTTCACTTACCCATATCTCATGGTTCACACTGGTAAACTGGGCATCTACCATCATTCCTATTTGGTTTATAGCCATGACCCTCTATCAAAGAATATATGCAAGTAAAAATGAAAAGGAGGCGAAAAAAGCTTTTTTCATTGCCGGTATTTTCGAATATCCGGTTATGGCTTTCACTGGAGTAGCATTAGGTATGCTTGCCAGAGTAGCTTTCCCCTCATCTGATCCTGAGATGGCCATGCCTTTATTGTTAAATTCTGTTTTACCAGTGGGTATATCCGGGATTGTCTTGGCAGCTTACTTTTCTGCCATCATGTCTACAGCGGATAGCTGTTTAATTGCCAGTTCGGGCAATTTTGTAAATGATATTTTAGAAAAATACTTTTATAAAAATAAATCCGAAAAATCACTTATCCGTTTATCACAGATCGCAACCTTAGTTATTGGCATTATTGCCCTGGTACTCGCCTCAGCTTTTCAATCGGTATTGGAAATCATACTTCATGCCTATTCATTTATGGTTTCCGGACTGTTTATACCTACACTCTTTGCATATTTCAGTAAAAAACCTCACCCTGGTGCAGCTATTTCCAGCATGTTATCAGGAGGGGGAAGTACCTTATTTTTCATTTTTGCCGATATTGATCTACCAATGCAGTTAGATGCCAGTGTGTTTGGTATCTTCATATCTGCTGTAGTTTATATGGGTGTTTCTAAAATCAAAATTCATGTACGATCAGATCATAAAAATAGGTAATTCAACCGTACAACACGGTTCGAATAACAACCGGGTTTATTTGATGAAATTGAATAAGAGAGATTTCCCGAATATAATTGTTGACCTGTTTTCATTGGCAAATAAACATGCCTATTCCAAAATATTTGCTAAAGTCCCCCGATGGGCTGCTGAAGCCTTTGAAGGAGAGGGTTTTTATAATGAAGCGGTTATTCCCGGATTTTATAATGGCACGGAGGATGTCTGTTTTTTGTCATGTTACTTAACCGATGAAAGAAAACAAGTTTCTCCCGAAGACCATTCAATCATTCAAAACAATATCGATCTGGCGTTATCCAAAAAAATCCAGTTTTCAATTGGAAACCAACCACCTGATGTCATTATTAATGTATTGGATAAAAAAGATGCAAAACCGTTGACGGAATTATATAAAAAGGTTTTCGACTGTTATCCATTTCCTGTGTTTGAAGAAGAATATATTCAGACAACGATGGAAGAAAATATTGTCTATTTTGGGACATGGGCGAATGACCGACTGATTGCTGCATCATCAGCTGAAATGGATGTTGAGGGTAAAAATGCTGAAATGACGGATTTTGCTACTGATCCGGAATTTTTGGGTCAGAATCTTTCCCTTTTTCTTCTAAACCAAATGGAAAAAGAAATGAGTAACAGGGAGTTTAAAACCCTCTATACCATTGCCAGAGCTTTTTCACCAGGAATGAACATTACTTTTGCCAAATCATCTTATCAATTTGCCGGCACACTCATCAATAATACATATATCTCTACAAAGATTGAAAGCATGAATGTATGGTATAAAAATATATAGATTTATTTTGTTAGTGTCCTATGAAAACAATCTCCAAATGTTTCGTCATAATGAAACTATTGTTATTTTTGAATTGTTAAATAGCCATAATATAAATGAACAACCTGTTTGAAATTGTATTCTTAGATGAAGCTTTTAAATTTTTGAGCAACTTGGACAGAAAGCATTATCAAAAGATTTTATACAATATTCGTAAGTCTCAGATAGATTGCAATGTTGAGCTTTTTAAGAAATTGAAAGATGACATCTGGGAATTTAGAACCTTGTATCGAGGTTTACAATATCGATTACTTGCTTTTTGGGACAAATCTTCCAATAAGGAAACTTTGGTAATTTCAACTCATGGATTTATTAAGAAAAAAAGTAAAGTACCTGACAACGAAATTCAACGAGCAATTCGGATTAGAACCAAATATTTTGAAGACAAACAATCTAAAAATAAAAACTAATGAAAGTATATACTCTTGACGAAGTACAAGACCAATTAATAGGCAAAGTAGGAACCCCTGAGCGAGATATTTTTGAATATGAGCTTCAAATGGATTTAATAGGGAAAGCTATAAAACAGACTCGAAAAGAACGTCAATTAACTCAAGAAGAACTTGGAAAGCTCGTTGGAGTTCAGAAGGCTCAAATTTCACGACTTGAAAATAATGCCGGAAATGTGACAATGGAAACTCTTATAAAAGTTTTCTCTGCTTTAAAAGCGAAAGTTAGATTACATGTAGAACTCCCAAATTTGAATATTAACCTTGGTCAATAAATACCTAATGTAATCTAATTTCTTTTAGTTGACTTTTTTCCTGTCTGGCTGTGAATGCGAAAATGATGATTGTCTTTAAACTATAATTCTGCTACAAGATGATTAAAGAATAAACATCTGAATGCCACTAATCCACAGTCTATTCCCTCGACAATGAAGAAAAAATATCAATTGCCGCCTGAGATTTGTTCAAAGTATAGAAATGAATTCCCGGAGCACCATTCTTCAGCAGGTCTTCACATTGTCTAATGGCATAATCCACCCCTACCTGATAAGTTTTCTTTGGATCGTGCTGAATCGGCTCCAACAATTCAGTGAGCTCATCCGGAATACATGCTCCACACATTTGACTGAATTTCTTGATCTGGCTAAAGTTGGTAATGGGAATAATCCCGGGAATAATCCGAATATTTATCCCGGCAGCTCTTACTTTTGAAACAAAATCAAAATAATGTTTATTATCGAAAAACATCTGAGTAACGATAAAATCAGCACCACTATCAACTTTGGTTTTTAAGTTTTTTATATCGATTTCCAAACTTTCAGCTTCCAAATGTTTCTCCGGATAACCTGCTACACCAATACTAAAACGTTTTTGTTCGTGAGCCATCTTTACCAGATCGCTGGCATATCTGAATTCCTTTTTTTGCGAAAAATAGGTATCTTCTCCTTTTGGTGGATCGCCTCTCAGTAACATCAGATTACGGATATTCCGCTCATAAAGGTAGTTGAGGTCAGCTTCTATTTTTTCACGACTGGCATTCACACAGGTATAATGTGCCATGCAGTCAAGTCCGATCTTGTTTTGCAGTAAATCGCACAATTCGAAAGAGGTTTGATGAGTTGTTCCTCCGGCTCCATAGGTTACGGATACAAATGACGGGGCCAAACCGGAAAGTTTACCTACATTAATACCAAATTCAATGGCTGATCCATAATTTTTAGGTGGGAAAAATTCAAAGGAAAAGGTTTTTTTACACCGGTTGAATAAATCTTTTATCATTATTAAATGAAATTAAGCTTGACACATAACAGACAAAAATATTAATAATGTGCTGATTGTCCTACTTTAGCTGTTAAAGTATGCATTTTATGTTTTAAATCAATTACGTTATTGCAATTCTTGTTTAAGTAGATCGCTATAATCCAGAAATAATCAGCGCATTAATGTTGATTTTTTTGAGAAAACCAACCAATTATCTGATTACTTTTTCCAACATCTATATAGTAATATTTTACAATTTATTCATTTTTGTTGTCATTTATTTGTCAATATATATAAAATACAAATTTTTTCTTACATCTCATTGTCGCATTTGCAATCTAATAATGATATAGAACATCGCAAAAGCTAATATTAATCATGTTTTTTGTTCTGAAAGCTATCTAATTTTACCCGTTCAAATTTTAATTGATCCGGAACTGAAAATGGCAGGGAAAGAAATTGAACATACCGGAATAGTACAAAGTATCAGCGATAAAGATCACAAAGTTACAGTGAACCTTTTGAGGGTCACGGCATGCTCATCATGCCATGTAAAATCGGTGTGTGCAGTTTCTGAAAATGATCAAAAAACGCTGGAGATTATAAGCGAAAATGGAACAGGTTTTATTATCGGCGAACAGGTAAAAGTTTGCATGGGTGAAAGTCTTGGAATGAAAGCCCTGATGATTGGTTATTTCATTCCTTTTCTGGTTTTTATGGCCACACTTATAATTGCTCTTCAATGGACAGGAGAAGCTATTTCAGCTTTAATCGCATTGGGCATTCTGATCCCATATTATTTGATCCTCATACTCTTCAGGGAAAAATTGAAATCAACATTCACATTTAAGATCATGAAAATGTAAAAGAATGAGTCAGACCTTAATATATACAATTATCTTTCTTTCATCTTTAGGCATCGTTGCCGCTGTGATACTTTATGTGGTAGCACAAAAGTTTAAAGTGATTGAAGATCCCCGAATCGATGCGGTTGAAAATACTTTACCTAATACCAATTGTGGCGGATGTGGTTATCCCGGTTGCCGTGCTTTTGCGGAAGCATGTGTGAAAGCAGAAGATTTTTCCGAACTAAACTGTCCTGTTGGTGGCAATGATACCATGCAGAAAGTAGGTGGTATCCTCGGTAAACACATTGAGGAAAAAGAGCCGTATATTGCTGTGGTACGTTGTTCAGGTTCATTTGAATACAGGAAAAAGACCAATATTTATGATGGTGCTTCATCCTGCACCATCGCTTCCAGCTTGTACGGAGGTGATACCGGTTGTGCCTATGGATGTGTGGGGATGGGTGAATGTGTAGATGCCTGTGATTTCGAAGCCATGTATATGGACGAGAAAACTGGCCTGCCTGTTGTAATTGAGGATAAATGTACGGCTTGTAATGCTTGTGTAAAAGCCTGCCCTAAAGACATTATCCAGCTATGGCCACAAGGGAAGAAAAACCGCCGAATTTATGTGGCTTGTATAAATGAAGACAAAGCAGGACCCGCAAGAAAAAGCTGTGAAGTAGCCTGTATCGGTTGCTCAAAATGTGTGGATGAGTGTAAATTCGACGCAATTACAGTAGAAAATGTGCTGGCTTTTATAGATTATGAGAAATGTAAGCTTTGCAGAAAATGCGTGGATGTTTGCCCAACGCATTCCATTCATGAAATCAACTTTCCTCCTAAAAAGGAAAAACCTGAAAAATTAGTCAAAAAAGACACAAGTACCGAGAATAATGCTCCCACAACAACCTCTGAAGTAGTAGATGTGGTGGAAATGATCAAGGAGCAGGCGGTTAGACCGAAAAAACCTTCGCCAATGGTGAAAATAAAACCCAAAACAGAAAATATAGATAGCCCGGATTCGGCCAGTGATTTAAACAAAAAGGAAAATGGTGCAGATCAGTAAGATATTTGGATTTACCAATGGAAAGGCAAAAACCTTTGAAATGGGTGGCATACATCCATCCGATAATAAGCTTTCTGCTGGGGTGGGCATTACAAAACTTTCACTGCCTTCAACTGTCACCATACCTATTTCCCAACACATTGGTGTACCAGCTAAACCCCTTGTCGATAAAAAAGAAAAGGTGAAAACTGGCCAAATTATCGCACGAAGTGAAGGTTTTGTTTCAGCCAATATTCATTCTTCGGTATCCGGAATGGTAACCAAAGTGGAAGAAGCCTTGGATTCGACGGGTTACAAAAGAATGGCTATCACCATCAAAGTAAGTGGTGATGAGTGGGAAGAGGGCATTGACCTGACACCGGATTTAAAAGAAGATTTTGACCTCACTCCAGAGGAAATCATAAAAAAAATTCTCGAGGCAGGTATTGTGGGTTTGGGTGGGGCTACTTTCCCTTCACACATCAAATTATCGCCTCCCAAAGGAAAAAAGGCGGAAATACTCATCATCAATGGTGTGGAATGTGAGCCTTACCTAACTGCCGATCATCGTTTGATGTTGGAAAAAGGGGCTGAAATCATGGTGGGCATCCGCTTATTGATGAAGGCACTACAGGTAGAAAAAGCAATCATTGGTATTGAAAATAATAAACCCGATGCAATTCACAACATGAGGGAATTGGCAAATAGATATTCTGGAATTGATGTACAAGGATTGAAAGTTCAGTATCCCCAGGGAGGGGAAAAACAACTGATCAATGCTTTAACAAAAAAAGAAGTACCTTCCGGAGCATTACCTATTGATGTGGGTGCAGTAGTGCACAATGTAGGGACAGTGTTTGCGGTGTATGAAGCCATTCAAAAGAACAAACCATTAATAGAACGGGTAGTCACTATTACCGGAAAATCTGTGTCCAATCCCGGTAACTTTCTGGTAAGAATTGGCACTCCCATAGCACATTTAATAGAAGCATCTGGTGGTTTACCCGAAAATACCGGAAAGATTATCAGTGGAGGGCCTATGATGGGTAAAGCTATCAGTTCCACAGATATTCCAATTGCCAAAGGGACTTCAGGGATTCTTCTTATTCCTGAAAAAGAAGCCAAAAGACCAGAAGTGGTGCCATGTATTCGTTGTGGTGGTTGTGTTTCTGTTTGTCCTATGGGACTTGAGCCATACCTATTGATGGTTTTATCTAAAAAACAATTCTATGATAAGGCGGAACAGGAATATGTGATGGATTGCATAGAATGTGGATCATGTGCATATACATGTCCATCGGGGCAACCCATTCTCGATTACGTAAGGCTTGGAAAATCAACTGTTGGAAAAATTATCAGGGAAAGACAAAAGAAATGAGCTCATTATTAACTGTATCGCCTTCTCCACACATACATGCCACGCAAACAGCACAGCGTATTATGTTCGATGTGATTTTGGCATTGACCCCGGCACTGGGTGTTTCATTGTATGTCTTCGGAATTGGGGCACTAAAAGTGACTTTGATTGCGGTTTTGGCGTGCGTATTTTTCGAATATACCATTCAAAAGTATTTGATAAAAGTACAACCAACCGTTACGGATGGTTCTGCCATATTAACAGGTTTGTTATTGGCTTTTAACCTGCCTTCAAATTTACCAGTTGGAATAGTCATTTTTGGAAGCCTCATCGCAATTGGTGTTGCTAAAATGTCATTTGGTGGTTTAGGCAAAAACCCATTTAATCCTGCTCTGGTAGGCCGTGTGTTTCTACTCATATCCTTTCCGGTTCAAATGACCTCATGGCCAGAACCGCTCACCAGCCGGCTTCAATTAGATGGTGTTACGGGAGCTACACCATTGGGGATCATGAAAGAGGGATTATCCAATGGTGAATCGGCTACTGTGATCATGCAAAAACTACCAGGTTATCTGGAATCTTTCTTTGGCTTTCACGGAGGAAGTTTGGGTGAAATATCTGCCCTTGCCTTAATATTGGGACTAGTTTATCTCCTGATTAGAAAAGTGATTACCTGGCATATTCCCTTTGCGGTTTTAGGATCTATCGCATTGTTTACCGGAATATTATGGAAATTTAATCCTGATGCATTTGCCAACCCTTTATTTCATCTTCTTAGTGGTGGTGTGTTGTTAAGTGCAATTTATATGGCTACAGATTATGTAACATCGCCAATGTATAAAAAAGGGATGATCATATTTGGTATTGGAATAGGTGTAATTACAGTTCTGATCAGAGTATTTGGGGCATATCCTGAGGGTATTTCATTTGCTATTCTGATTATGAATGGATTTGTCCCGCTAATTAATAAATATATTAAACCAAAACGCTTTGGAGCAAGAAAAAATGGCTAACAAAGAATCAACTTTAATTAATATGACGCTGACATTGCTAATAGTAACATTAGTGGCGTCTACAGCATTGGGATATATTTATGAACTGACCAAAGAACCCATTGCCAAAGCAAAACTTGCAAAAAAAACAGATGCCTTGAAAATGGTACTTCCAGAATTTGATAACAACCCGATCGAAGAGATGTATAAAGTACCTTCAGATGAGGGATATGACAGTTTAGAGGTTTATCCTGCCTTAAAAAATGGTTTGTTGGTAGGATCTGCCATCAGAAGTTATAGTAAAAAAGGATTTACAGGAAACGTTTGGATTATGGTTGGATTTAATACC
This sequence comes from Bacteroidota bacterium, assembly GCA_023393375.1. Lineage (GTDB taxonomy): Bacteria > Bacteroidota > Bacteroidia > Cytophagales > Cyclobacteriaceae > JAEWLI01. The sequence goes on along the minus strand of JAEWLI010000102.1, from coordinate 52,458 downwards.
GACGGATCATTTCATAACATTGAGGTTTTAGAACACAAAGAAACACCAGGTTTAGGTACAAAAATGGCTGATCCTAAATTTAAGGATCAGTTTCAGGGTGTTCATCCTGAAAGTTTTCAGTTAAAAGTTAAAAAGGATGGTGGCGAGGTAGATGCTATTACCGCCGCTACTATCAGTTCACGTGCATTTACCGATGCGGCACAAAGGGCTTATCAAGCCTACAAGGAAGGAGGAAAACATGAGCAAAAATAAAATTTTCACAAAGGGACTAATAAAGGAAAATCCGGTATTTGTATTGCTTTTGGGTATGTGCCCAACATTAGCAGTCACTTCCTCAGCCATCAACGGCATGGGAATGGGACTTGCCACTACATTTGTACTGGTCATGTCAAGTATTATTGTGGCCCTGGTGAAAAATCTGATTCCTGCCAAAGTAAGAATTCCCACATTTATAGTCATTATTGCCTCATTTGTAACGGTAGTAGATCTGGTCATGGCAGGTTATCTGCCTGTATTGCATGCGCAATTAGGCCTGTTCATTCCCTTGATAGTAGTAAACTGTATCGTGTTAGGAAGAGCTGAGGCATTTGCCTCAAAGAATAATCTGGCAGACTCCACATTGGATGGTTTAGGGATGGGGGTTGGTTTTACCGGTGCACTGACTTTATTAGGTGGCATAAGAGAAATTCTTGGAGCTGGAGCCATATTCAATTTAAAATTCATTGAAGGAGACGGTATTTTGGTGTTTATTCTGGCTCCGGGTGCTTTTATTGCATTGGCTTATTTAATAGCCGTCATCAACAAATTGAGAAGAAAACAGACAGCTTAATTCTAACAATCATGGAATATTTTATCATTGTCATTTCAGCCATATTTGTAAACAATATCGTACTGACACAATTCCTGGGAGTATGTCCATTCTTAGGTGTATCCAGTAGAATTTCTACATCCGTAGGCATGGGAGGAGCGGTATTATTTGTAATGACCATAGCTACCACAGCAACTTATCTGATCCAACAATTTGTTTTAGTACCTTTAGAATTGGAGTATCTTCAAACCATTGCATTCATTCTGGTAATTGCCTCGCTTGTGCAAATTGTGGAGATCGTTTTAAAAAAGGTCAGCCCAGCATTATATCAGGCATTAGGGGTATTCCTTCCGCTTATTACAACAAATTGCGCGATACTGGGTGTGGCATTGCTTGTCTTTGCTAAGGAACTGACCTTAATGGGTGGAGTGGTCTTTGCCATATCTCATGCCATAGGATTCAGTCTGGCTTTGATCGTTTTCGCAGGTATCCGTGAACAACTCGAATTGATGGATCTTCCCGAAGGAATGAAAGGTATGCCGGCAGCCCTTCTGGTGGCCGGATTGCTCTCATTGGCTTTTATGGGATTTACAGGTATTGTATAGTATTAAATTTTAGCTAATATCTGTAAGTGATATGATTTTTCCATTCCGGAATTCGAAAAGAGATTTGCCTTTGAAAGATAATTTATCTCCTGCTTTTGATCCATTGGGAAAATCTGAAGCCAAAACAGCTTTGAATTCAATAATTACCTCTGCTTGATCATGATCAATAGTCATGTGTGTGATTGTTTGTTTCCGCTCCTTAAATAATGGTTTTGCCTGAAGAGCCTGTTTCTTGAAACCATCAATACCCGCAGTAGTTAAAGTAGTCTCTCCATTAGATAAATTTTTAAAGATTACTTTTTCATCCATATTGGCAAGCATCCCATCTACATCAAAGGTATTATATGCCTGAATATAATTTTCTATAACCCGCTGAATATCTTGTTTTTCCATAACTGCTGAGTTTAAACTAAACATTAATAATAATTATGAGGATATTTCAACTAAAATTTATATGCTTTTGTTATTTTTAAAAAATGGCTATTTGCAATTTTATTAAATTGGATATCAACTTCTATAAACAGGATTTCGGCTGCAATACACTTTTATTTTCTGATCGAAACATCTGACGACCGGTCATTATTAAGATTTTTCACCCTGGGATTACCTGAAACATACACATCACTACCTCCTGATGCATTGATTTCAATTTCATCAGAAACAAACACAACTGCATCTGATCCACCGGAAACTTTTATAATTCCTCTTTTCGACAGCAAATCATTGCCTTTTATGTCACTCCCTCCACTTGCGGTTACGTTCATCACTTCAGCAGTCCCTTTCAAATGAAGATCGGATCCTCCTGATGTATGACCTTCCAGATAACTGGTTTTGATATCGATTTTTATATCGCTTCCACCGCTGGCTTTTAAATACAATTCTTCAGCTATCAGTTGGTTCTCCGTTACCACATCACTTCCTCCAGATGCTTCAATAGAAGTTAATTCAGTATAATGAACATATACTTTAATGTATCCCATATTCCAGGACTTGCCTTCACGGTATATATGAAGTTCATTCCCGATAACCTCAGTTATAATATTTTCTGGATGGTATCCTTTGGTTGAAATTTTAATAGATTCATTGTCCGACCTGGTCAGATATACATCTATCCCCTGTTGAACTTTAATTTTAGAAAAATGGCTTACCTGCCTAATATCATTGTATTCCTGGGCCACAACCCGAGTGTCACATGAAGTGAAAAAAACAATTACTGACATTACTAAAAAACTCTTCATTTCCATAAATTTTTGTTCAACTAATTATTTCCAATTTAATGCCAAAAAATAAACCTTGCATTGGAATGCCTTACAGATATGAGACGGCAACTAATATGTACATTAATGAACATTCTGTGACCGACATTGGGCATTTGAAAGTGAAATCAATATGAAAAATAAAATGATCTTTGAGAGAATTCTATTAATTTTGATTTTCTTCTAATTATAAATACAGCTAATTCTCTATTAAAAGACCAAAGGCATATCATGGATTATTTGGATTGTTTAAATGAACCGCAGCGGGAGGGTGTAATAAACACTGATGGACCTACAATGATCATAGCAGGGGCTGGTTCTGGCAAAACAAGGGTGCTGACTTATCGGATTGCCCATTTAATTCGGAGTAAAAATGTTGACCCTTTTAATATCCTTTCACTCACTTTTACTAATAAAGCTGCGATGGAAATGCGCCACCGTATCGAAACTGTTGTAGGTACGGAAGCCCGGAACTTGTGGATGGGCACTTTTCACTCAGTTTTTGCCAAAATACTACGCATAGAAGCCGGTAGAATTGGATATCCGAATAATTTTACAATTTATGACAGCGACGATTCAAAATCACTGATCAAAGCCATTGTAAAAGAACTTAGTCTTGATGATAAGTTGTATAAAGCAAGTATCGTTTTTGGTAAGATATCAAGTGCCAAGAACAAATTAGTGGATTGGAGGGAATACAACAGCAATCCGGTCTATCAGATCGATGATATGGAATCGCTCCGTCCCGATATCGGCAAAATATATAAAATTTATTCTGAAAGGTGCTTCAAAGCTAATGCAATGGATTTTGATGACCTTCTTTTTAACACTTATCTGCTCTTTAAAAATCACACAGACGTACTCAATAAATATCAACAACGGTTTCATTACGTGCTGGTAGATGAGTTTCAGGATACCAACATTGTTCAGTACCTGATTGTGAAAATGTTGTCTAGTGTGAGGGAAAATATTTGTGTGGTGGGCGATGATGCCCAGAGTATTTATGCTTTCCGTGGAGCTAATATTCAAAACATCCTCAACTTTGAAAAACATTTTCCAGACCTGAGGGTCATCAAACTGGAGCAGAATTATCGATCTACCCAAACCATTGTCAATGCTGCCAATTCTGTTATCCTTAAAAATACAGCTCAGCTTCGTAAGAATGTATGGACATCCAATGCACAAGGGGAACTGGTAGAACTGATCAAGGCCAATTCGGATGGTGAAGAAGGGAAATTGGTCGCCTCCTCCATATTTGAAGAAAAAGTGAACAGAATGGTTCGCAACAGCGAAGTAGCTATTTTATACAGAACCAACAGCCAGTCACGGTCAATGGAAGATGCCTTGAGGCGGATGAATATAAAATATAAAATCGTGGGTGGTCTTTCCTTCTACCAAAGAAAAGAAATTAAAGACCTTCTGGCTTATTTGAAATATACCATCAATACCAATGATGAACAATCATTGCGACGTATTATCAATTTACCTAAACGGGGGATTGGGGATTCGTCAATTGATAAGGTCATTGTTGGGGCTGATGAGAAAAACATTTCCATTTGGGAAGCCATAAACAATGCCCACTTATTTGTTGGAGGCAGAGCTGCCAATGCAATACATGATTTTGTAAACCTGATCAAAAGCTGCCAATTGGATGTGGAGAAAAAGGATGCTTTTGAAGCTGCCAACGAAATAGCCAAGCGTTCGGGTTTGCTTAAGGAGCTCTATGACGAAAAAACAGTCGAAAGTCTTAACCGGTATGAGAACGTTCAGGAATTGCTGAATGCCATCAAAGAATTTGTGGATTCAGAAGACGTAGAAGATAAAAGTTTATCTGCTTTCTTGCAGGAAATTTCTCTTATGACAGGGGTAGACTCCGAAAAGAAAGATGATGAAGATGAGGAAAAGGTTACCCTAATGACCATTCACATGGCAAAAGGCCTTGAATTTCGGCATGTTTACGTGGTGGGAATGGAAGAGGATTTATTTCCAAGCCAAATGATGCTCACCAGTAGGGCTGATTTGGAAGAAGAACGCCGGCTTTTTTATGTGGCGATAACCAGGGCACAGGAAAAACTATTCCTGACTTATGCGGATACCCGTTACAGGTTTGGTCGTTTAAAAACGTGTGAACCAAGTCGGTTTTTAGAAGAGATTGACTCCTCATTCATCAAAATGAACAAAAAGTGGGCAAGCCCACCCAAACCATCATCCTCACAAATGGATATTTCATACCCACGAAATCTGTTTCAAAAAGCAGCCATGAAACCCGTAGTTCAAAAACCTCATGCGCCTTCAGCTGATTTCGAAGCTAGTGACACATCACAGTTAACTGCCGGTATGAAAGTAGAGCATCCTAAATTTGGCTTCGGTGTTGTGGTTAAAATGGATCTTGATGGTGCCAATAGAAAAGCTATGGTAAATTTTGATAATTTTGGAGAGAAAACTTTATTGCTTACTTTTGCCAAATTAAGAATATTAAACTGAGAATATATACGCTGTTTGTCCCTTGCTTAGGCGATATTTAAACCCATAACCAAAATCATAATTAAAAAAGAGCAATGACTTTTGCAAACCTGCGTTAAACTATCAACCTGATTTTATGGTTATATTTTTCCTGCTCGTAAATTTTTATAGAAAATAAAAAAAATAATTATATTAATATTAAAATGAGTGAAATAACTGTTAAAAGACCTCCATTGGTCTTAAAAGAATATGGTAGAAATATTCAGAAAATTGTCGGCTATTTAAATACCATACCCGACAAAGAAACCCGCACCAAATATGCATATGTTACCATAGAATTGATGAAACAAATCAATCCATCAATTAAAGAAACCCTGCCCGGGGAAAATTCTCAAAAACTATGGGACGATCTGTATATCATGTCCGATTTCAAACTAGATGTAGACGGCCCATTCCCAAAACCTGCTTTAGATACTTTGTATAAAAAACCCATGAGGTTAAAATACAACCTTAATAGAATCAAGTATAAGCATTATGGTCAGAACATACTGTTAATGATAAAAAAAGCAGTAGAGTCTGATAATGAAGAGGAAAAGGAAAACATTACCCTTTTTATTGGTAAATTGATGAAAAGCTTCTACAGCACATGGAACAAAGAAAATGTAGACGATTCAGTAATTGCCGAAAATATCAGTGAGCTTTCTGGCGGGCGACTTACAGTAGATATCGATAAAGTTAGGGCAAATCATCTCTTCGATTCCTCTCAAAAAGAAAGACCAAGGAATAAACCACAACCTCATCAACAGAAAAGGCCATACAATGGCAGTAAGAGTGGTGGTCCCAGAAGAAAAAACTAAATGGGTTCATTCAGGATTGTCGGAGGTAAACGCCTGCGGGGCGATCTGATTCCACAAGGTGCAAAAAATGAAGCACTGCAGGTGATTTGTGCTGCTTTGCTTACAGATGAGCAGGTAGTGATCCGCAATATTCCCAATATCCGTGATGTAAATGCCTTGATCGATCTAATGAAGGCCATGGGTGTTGAAGTAGATCAACTCGAAGAGGGGGTTTACCGGTTTTCTGCAGTGGATGTGCACATTGATTATCTGGAATCAGAAGAATTTCGACAAAAGGCAGGTACATTAAGGGGGTCAATTATGATAATTGGCCCGTTATTGGCCAGATTTGGAAAAGCAAAAATCTTTCGTCCTGGTGGGGATAAAATCGGTCGCAGAAGGTTGGATACACACTTTATGGGTTTTCAAAAATTAGGGGCCCGGTTTTTTTATGAAGATAAAACCAATCTTTTTCACATAGATGCCACTACTCTGACTGGGGCATATATGCTTTTAGATGAAGCCTCGGTAACAGGAACAGCCAATATCATTATGGCAGCTGTAAAAGCCAAAGGAGTAACTACCATCTATAATGCAGCATGTGAACCCTATATTCAGCAGCTGTGCAGGATGTTAAACCAAATGGGAGCGAAAATTTCCGGTATTGGTTCAAACCTGCTTTCGATTGAAGGAGTAGAAAATCTCTCAGGAACCGATCATACCTTGCTTCCTGACATGATTGAAGTCGGTAGTTTTATTGGTATGGCTGCAATGACCCAATCGGAAATCACCATAAAAAATGTAAGGGTCGATCAGTTAGGTATGATCCCGGACGTCTTTCGACGATTGGGAATAAAAATGGAAATCAGAAATGATGACATTTATATACCCAGTCAGCAATCATATGAGATTGACACATTTTTAGATGGGTCTATTCTTGCTGTTTCTGATGCTATATGGCCTGGATTTACCCCTGATTTATTAAGCATAATATTAGTAGTAGCTACACAAGCTAAAGGCACGGTACTGATCCATCAGAAGATGTTTGAAAGCAGGTTATTTTTTGTGGACAAATTAATCGATATGGGTGCTCAGATCATCCTTTGTGATCCACACCGTGCCACAGTAATAGGCCTCGATAAAAAATTCCCACTCAAAGGAATAAAAATGAGTTCACCTGACATCCGTGCTGGAGTAGCATTACTAATTGCTGCTATGTCAGCTGAAGGTATAAGTGAAATTTCCAACATAGACCAAATTGATCGTGGATACCAGGATATCGATATCAGATTAAATGCACTCGGAGCAGAAATAGAACGGGTCTGAATAAACTATTTTATAGTATTATAAATGAAAATTAATTGGCTTTATAAAAAATCATTTTTAAATTTACCATCCAGCTATAAAGAGAAAGGCACTATTGCTTTCTAAAAATCAAAATTTCTGTGCATATGCTAACAATGAATGGTTTCAGCGTACGTTAATATGTTAATAATTGTTAAAAGCAAATGAGCAAAGATTTTGTCAGGGTTACATCTAAAACATTCATAATTGGTTTTTTTTCCTTTATTGTTTTGAGTTCATGTGAAAATGTGAAAATCAAAAGTTCTGAAGAAGGTCATATCAAATCCCTTCCTCAAAACGATAAGGGTTTTATCATTGGTACATGGGAAGCGGAATGGATGGAAACATCACCAATTCAAGTGGAACATGCTAATTTGTCCATGAAAGGTAAAATCAAATTTAAGGAAAATGGCAAAGTTCAGATAGAAGCCTTTGGTCACGAAGGTTGTGTATTTTTGTCAGATACTGTGTACAATGAAATGCAATATGAAATTTCTGGCCGCACAATTAATATGAGAGCTGAAGATGATAATTTCGGATTACCATACCAAATCGTTACGGCAGAAGATAATCTTGTAAAACTAACCTTAATGGAAGATATTACCATTACCCTTACAAGACAATAATTTTTATTTTTACCTTCTTCTTAATCTATTTATTCATCAAGCAAATCTTACAGGCCCTCCTCTGTGAACATTCCTTAATAACTGTAACTTTGTGAAAAAACTGGATCAAGTGAAAGCACCAATGATGACTCCTAAAAAATTAGGATTTCGTTTTCCTGCAGAATGGGAAAAACATGTAGCCACATGGTTGTCATGGCCACATAATGAAGAAACCTGGCCTCAAGAAAGGCTCAACCTGGTATTGCCAGGTTATCTGCAATTTATCAAAGAAATTGCAAATGGTGAATTGGTGAGGATCAATGTTGCCGATCAAAAGATGATGGACCAGATAAAACGATGGTTAGATGAGTACGAAATTTCAATGGATAATATACAGTTCTTTATACATCCTACCAATGATTCATGGTGTCGTGACCATGGTCCTGCTTTTCTCATCAACGAACAAGCAGAACACAGAAAAATAATCGTAAATTGGGAGTACAATGCCTGGGGTGGAAAATACCCTCCTTTCCATTTGGATAATGAAATTCCCATAAAAATTGGGAAAGCTTTGGAAATACCTGTTTATTCACCGGGAATAGTTATGGAAGGAGGATCGGTGGAGTTTAATGGGAAAGGGGCTGTTATCACCACAGAATCCTGCTTATTAAACAGAAATAGAAATCCGCATTTATCAAAGAAAGAAATCGAGGTGTATCTGGTTGAGTATTACGGAGTGGATGAAATCATCTGGTTACGTGATGGCATTGCTGGCGACGATACTGACGGTCATATTGATGACCTCACCCGATTTGTTAATGAGGATACTGTAATTACCATTTATGAAAATGATAAAGCAGATGACAACTATTATATTTTAAAAGAAAACATTCGGCAACTCAACCGTACCAGGCTTTTGAATGGCAAACAATTGAATGTAGTTGAGATTCCAATGCCTCAGCCTGTTTATTCTGAAGGTATACGGCTGCCTGCTTCTTATGCCAATTTCTATATATCCAACAACAGTGTGATCATTCCCACCTTCAACTGTGAGTATGATCAAACCGCCCTTAATACTATTGGCCTATTCTTTAATGATAGAAAAATTGTAGGTATAGATTCCCGTGAGATCATTTGGGGACTGGGTAGTTTTCATTGTTTGTCACAGCAGGAACCTTACTAAATAATAATTTAGAGGTGCTGATGCATCCATTTTTTCAATAATTGGCTAAACCTAAGACCTCAATACTTTTTTACTTTAATTTTGCAGTCCTAAAAAATGAAAGATGTCTAAAGAAATAAGAGTAAGATTTGCACCGAGCCCAACAGGTGCACTCCATATTGGAGGTGTCAGAACCGCTTTGTATAATTATCTTTTCGCTAAAAAGCATGGTGGTAAAATGATCCTAAGGATTGAAGATACCGACCAAAATAGGTTTGTCGCTGGAGCAGAAGATTATATTAAGCAATCTTTAGAATGGCTTCAGATCAAATTTGATGAAAGTCCTGATATTTCCGGGCCATATGCACCCTATCGTCAATCAGAAAGAAAGCACATCTATAGCGAATATGCGCAATACCTGATTGACCATAATCATGCTTATTATGCTTTTGACACACCTGAGGAACTAGAGGCCATGCGTGTACGCCTGAAGGAAGCCAGGGTAGTTAATCCTCAGTACAATGCCATTACCAGAATGGCCATGAAAAATTCATTATCACTTCCTCAGGAAGAAGTAAAAAAACTAATGGATGAAGGAGTTCCATATGTCGTCCGTTTGAAGGTTCCTAAAAAAGAAGAAGTCAGGTTAAACGATATGATCAGAGGTTGGGTGATGGCTTTATCTTCTACTCTTGACGATAAGATACTCGTAAAATCAGATGGCATGCCAACTTACCATCTTGCTAATGTAGTGGATGATTATCTGATGAAAATCACTCATGTGATCAGAGGTGAAGAGTGGCTACCTTCTGCCCCACTGCATGTTTTATTGTACCGTTATCTTGGCTGGGAAGAAGAAATGCCTCAGTTTGCTCATTTGCCTCTCTTGCTGAAACCTGATGGAAATGGGAAATTGAGCAAAAGAGATTCGGTAAAACACGGCTTTCCTATTTTTCCCATGCGATGGATTGATGAAGAATCTCAGCAATGGCTACAAGGCTTCAGGGAAGAAGGTTATTTACCAGAAGCTACTGTCAATTTCTTAGCTTTACTTGGATGGAATCCCGGTAGCGAACAGGAGATTTTTTCTATGGAGCAATTGATCAAAGAATTTTCCATAGAAAGGATCAATAAAGCCGGAGCAAAATTTGACATTAACAAAGCGAAATGGTTTAATCAGGAATATCTCAAACAAAAACCTGATCAGGAATTGGCTGAAGAATTGTTGGTCATACTCAAACAAAATGACATAAATATTTCTTTATCAAAAGCTGAAAAGATATGCAATGTAATGAAGGGCAGGATCTCATTTTTAAATGAGATCTGGCGGGAAAGTAAATTCTTTTTCGTTCGGCCTGAACATTATGATGAGAAAATTGTAGAAAAAAGGTGGACCAGTGAAGCGGTAACAGTTTTGACAGGTTTTATAAATGAGCTTGCTGATCACGGAGAAATAACTGCCACCCGGGCAAAAGAACTTTTATTGCAGATGTTGGATAAAACTGGGGTAAAAATGGGTGTAGCCATGCAAGCACTCCGGCTTACTTTGACTGGATCAGGTGCAGGCCCTGATTTGATGGATATCATTGAAATATTAGGTAGCAGGGAAACAACTGAACGAATCGAAATTGCGTTAAAAAACCTTAATGGACAAATCCGGAAATGAAATGGCTAAACATAAACCAATAAAAAAAGACAATAAAAAAAAAGAATCCCCTAAAGTAAATCAGGAATTGGAAGGTTTTGACATCAGAATCAATTCATTTGGTGAAATCAGCAGCACTTATGAAATTGATAAAATCAACGAGTTTTTGAACAAACATGTGGATGATAAAAAGTTAAGAGACCGCGAGGAAGATGATTCTGACTCAAAAGAAAAGGGTACTAAAGAATAGATAATTTACTATATTCTGAATCCAAGTATCAGAATATCATCGATTTGTTCATTCCCACGTTGCCAATTTTCCAAATTTTTGGATAATTCCTTATGCTGAATCCACACTGGTTTATCAGATATTTTCAGCAACAGCTTTCTGAAGTTGGGATACATATATTTATTATTGTCTGGCCCTCCAAGCTGATCGGCATATCCGTCAGTAAACAAAAAAACCATATCACCTGGTAATAGATCTATTTCATGATTGTGAAAGGAACCTTGGTTTTTAAACACAGAGCCTATGGAATACCGATCAGCTTTATATTGTACAAGATTCTTGTTACGAATATGGTACATCGGATTAATGGCCCCGGCAAATTGCATATGACTTTTCTTCTGATCCAAAACACAAATTGATATATCCATACCATTCCTGAGATCCAAATCCTGATCATATGTTTTAAATTCCTGAATGAGACTGGTGTGTAGAAAATCCAAAATTGCTGCAGCTGAAATCTGACGAACTTTTCGAACTGCCTGATTTAACAAATGGTTCCCAATGATTGACATAAATGCACCACTCACGCCATGGCCTGTACAATCAGCTACAGCAATAATATTAAATCCTTTCATGGAAGTAAACCAATAAAAATCACCGCTGATCACGTCTTTTGGCTTGTCAAAAATAAAATATTCTGACAGAAACTTGCTGAGATAATCTGGTGTAGGGAAAAATGATTTTTGAATTGCCAAACCAGCTTTTATGCTTTCCTTAATTTCCGAGTATAATGCTTTAATCTCCGAATTGGCCAATTCCAGATTTTCTTTTTGTTTTTCTATTTCTACCAATTGTTGTTCTAGTTCCTTTTTAGCAAGAGAAACTTCCTTTTCGAGTATAGCTTTATCTTTTCTCAAACGCTCAGTCCGTAAACTCGTAAAGCCAATCACCAAAAACAGTCCAAATAAAACCAGAATGACATAAAATTTCCAGGTTTGCCAAAACGGTGGAATGATTCTGATAAAGATAGTCGCATGGTCTTCACCCCAGACGCCATCTTTATTAGCGGCCATTACCCTAAATGTATAAGGGCCTGCAGGCATATTGCTATAGGTTGCATACCATGAAGCTCCATTTACAATATGCCACTCATTGTCAAAACCTTCCATTTTATAGGCCAACTGATTATTTTGCGGTGACTCATAATGTAATGCATTAAATGTGAGGGTAAATACCCTAATTTTATGATTTATTTGAATTGAATCTGTATCAAATATATTTTTATAGAAAATATGATTTCCATGTATCGTATCACCCACATTTACAGGATGATTTTCTACCAGGAATTTTGATATAGCTACTTTAGGTGGAAATGGATTTATTTTTATTTGGGAAGGATAAAATGAGGTAAACCCAGTAATACCTCCAAAATACATTTCACCATCATTATCGCGTGCGTAGGCCCCCGGAATATAATCCATACCCTTTACATTTTCTGATAATGCATAAGGGATTATTTTTAGCTGTTCCGGTTGATTAACAATATTTTCTAGTTCATAGATGCCATAATTGGAACTTATCCATAGATTACCGTGATCATCTCCTAAAATCCCCAACAAATCCCCCTTGATACGACCTTTTATGGTGTGTTTTATAATTTCCTGGCTGGCAAGGTCTACCCTTACAATATCCCCATGAGATAAATAACACCACAGATACCGTTCTTGATCTACATGTATAAACTTAATAGTGGATGGTTTTTGATCAATTTGAGAAGATACATATTGATGAATATCATGGGTATCAAAACTGTTATTTTTCAAATCTATGATAAAAAGGCTATCCATGTGTACCGCCAATTTTTGATCGGTTACTTTGACCAGAGAGTTTACACTACTGTTCTGACCGGTATTAAATCTGAAAAATTTTTCCGTTTTTTTGTGAAACCTGAATAGACCTTGGCTGGTGCCCACCCAAAGAATATGCTCATCACCAGGATCTTGCAACAACTCGGTGATATCATATTCTGAGTTGTCAATTTTATCTAAATCAATCTGAAAGTGTTTAAATGATTGTGTTTTTACATTCAGTATAGTTAATCCTCCTCTAAAATATGCAATGTACAGGTTATCCTTATCGAGCAATAACCGTCTGATACTGTTATTTTTCAATGATTGATATCTATTGGGTTGTGATAAATAACTTTTTGTTCGACCGGTAGTACGATTTAAAAATACAAGTCCTCCAGTTAATGTGCCCAGCCATATATTTTTCCCCCCATCTACAACAATACTATTCGTATATTTATCAAGGCCAAACTCTGGAGGAAACTCATATTTGGCAAACCCCGACTTGTTTAGATTAGCATACGACACTCCCCCGGCAAACGTACCCAGCCAAAGACCTTGGTGATCATCAATATACATAGATTGAATGCTATTGTTACGGAGTTGCGAAATAGGATGATTATAAGATGCATACTGATAAAATGAGCCTTTAATGCGATCAAATAAAAATAAACCTGCTTGTGTGCCTACCCAAAAATCATCATTATGATCAATTAAGAATCCCCTTACCCTTCCACTCGGGGGATTGTTAAGATCGGGGAAATACTTCGTAAAAGTACCATCTTCCCATTTGAATTTTGAAATACCATTATTAAAATGGCCTATCCATATATTTCCTTGTGGGTCTTCATAAATTCGTTCAATACTATTTTCGGCAATCGAACTATTTTGTTCGTTATAAATATAAAATTGGTTATTCTTTACATCAAATTTTACTAAACCTTCATTGCGGGTGCCAATCCAAACATTACCGATCTTATCTACCAGTATTTTTTCTGATGTCACCACAGGCAGCGAATTTGACGCATTTGGTTCACCATGATGAATAACGATCCGATCATTTTTAGGAAAATAGTGAACGATTTGTTCATAGTCGGTAAACCATAAGGAGCCGTCGTTATCCAAAGCTATCCCCGATGATGAATCAGTAACTTTATTATTGTTATTATCTGTTAATGATTCAAACCGGTCTCGGTCACGATTATACTTGATTATGCCTACTGATTCCCTACCTGCAGCCCATATGGTGCCATAGCTGTCACATAAAATCTCCCTTATATCCCTTAGATCATACACCTGACCATTGTAGTAATAAGAATCATATTGGGTAGTAGTAACGCCATTGTAGCGGGTAATACCTGTACGGGAACCAAACCACATGAATCCATAATTGTCTTGCGCAATTCCCCGTACACGGTTATCCATAAGACCATTGTCGGCGGTCAAATGCGTGAAAATCATTTGATCACTAATTAATGGAGGACCGATAGCCTGAATAGCTAATGGAATCAACAGTAAGTAAAACAGAAAATGGTATTTGATTTTAAGCCACATGTTCTCAGTGGTGTTATAATAACACTATATAAATTTACATTTTATTTTAATGATTATAACGACAAATTACCAGTAAAAACTACATGGAGAAAACTTGAAGAGGGAGTCTTTTTTTAAATCAAACGGAGTGCAAAAGATCGACCTATAGTAGTTCAGCATACCATAGGTCGATTTAAAGTGTTAAAATAATTTATAACCGATATATACCTGGAAATATTGATTGGTTGTTTTATTGTCACCATCGTCAATGCTGCCTAGCCCAAGATTATATCTTGCACCTCCTGTTATTCCCATAGGAAGATCTAATCCAAGACCTGCTACAGCACTGAGGTCGAGGCTTTTATAATCTTCTTTAACATCGAAATCCTTTATTTTGGCTGACATTAAAAATCCGAACTGTGGACCTAAATGCAGGTTTAATATTTTGGCAAATCCTATTTTAGCCAAAACGGGTACATTTACATAATTCAGGTTCAAAGAGCCAATATCTGATTTTGCTCCTTGTTGGGAAAACAAAGCTTCCGGGGAAATAGCAAAATTATCGTTCAATTTCAGGTTTAAAAATACTCCCGCATGTAACCCAGCTTTAAGGTCAGATTGTTCTACGTCTCCGCTTAATTTAGCCATATTCAAGCCCGCTTTTAATCCAAAATCCACACCTTGTGCGTTAGAAATTAATATCACACCTGTGATCAAAACAAAAGTTAATAATAATTTTTTCATAGCATTTAAAATTTTGTTGATTGTAAGTGTGAAGTAAACAAATGTTTTGTTTGAAAATGCAGTAAGTTTACAGAAAATATTACCTTACGAAGAAACAGGACCTATTTAAAGTATGGAAGAATTTATTCTGCAAATAAACTGTGATGATAAAAAAGGCTTGATTTATCTTATTACGCAGGCCGTGTTGGCCCAAAATCTTAACATTATCAATAACTTGGAATTTGTAGAAAAAGAGACCAATCGTTTCTTTATGAGAACTGTTATTGCGGGCAACCTAAACCCGGAATTATTGAAAAATGAACTTTTTGAAAAACTACCGGCAAATGCTCAAATCAAGTTAGGAAAAAAAAGAAAAAAGAACATTGTGGTACTGGTATCAAAAGAGTACCATTGTTTGGGTGATTTGTTGGTAAGGCATCATTTTGGGGAACTCAAAGCCCATATACTGGCTGTCATCAGCAACCATGAAGTACTAAAAACCTTTTCAGAAAGTTTTGGCATCCCTTTTCATTATATTCCTCATTTGGATAAATCCCGTGAAGCACATGAAGAAGAATTATTAAAGACCATTGCGGGATATCAACCGGAGTTTTTGGTTTTAGCAAAATACATGCGGATCCTTTCTGATGAATTTATCAGGCAATATCCTGACCGCATTATCAATATTCACCATTCATTTTTACCTGCTTTTATAGGAGCTAATCCGTATCGACAGGCATTTGAGAGAGGAGTGAAAATCATTGGTGCTACCTCGCATTTTGTGACTAATGCATTGGACGAAGGACCCATAATTGCTCAGAATGTAATTCCAATCAATCATACCCAAAGTATACAGGAAATGGCAAAAGCAGGTCGTGACGTAGAAAAAACCGTCTTGGCACAATCATTACGTATGGTATTTGAAGACAGGGTTTTTGTAAGTGGCAATCGCGCAATTGTGCTCGAATAAATTAAACATTTCCATAAAATGGAATGTATCAAAAGTAAATAAGAATGGATCAAAAAATAATAATATGATCGCGATAGGAGAATATCATATAATGGAAGTTGCACGGATAACCAGTCCGGGAGCTTTTTTAAGGTTGGGAGAAGACGAGGCTTTATTGCCAGGGAAGTTCTTGACCCCTGATGTCCAGCCAGGTGATCAATTGGAAGTATTTATTTTTACTGACTCAGAAGACAGAATAACAGCAACTACCCAAAAACCCAAAGCAAAAGCTGGTGAATTTGCTTACCTGAAAGTAATAGATATTAATAAATATGGGGCATTTATGGATTGGGGGCTTGACAAAGATTTATTTGTACCTTTTTCTGAACAGAAAGAAAAATTAGAAACCGGCAAAAAATATGTTGTAAGAATAGCTTTGGATTATAAAACACAGCGGCTGATAGGAACTACAAAACTCAGGGATTTTTTTAAAACTGATGTTTCTGCCCTACAACCTGAACAACAAGTAAACTTACTGGTATTTGGTGAAACAGACCGGGGAATCAAAGTGATTATTGACCACACCTATGAAGGCTTGCTTTATAAAAATGAAGTTTTTGAAGAGTTAAAGACGGGTGATAAAACCATTGGTTATATCAAAAAGGTGAGAGACGACGGGAAATTGGATGTAATGCTATATAAACCGGGAATGGAAAAAGTGAAGGATGCTGAATCCATCATTCTCAACAAATTAAATTTTGCAGGAGGTTTCCTCCCTTACAACGATGCTACCCCTCCCGAAATCATCAAAGAAGAATTAAAAATGAGTAAAAAAGTCTTCAAGAAAGCAATAGGGGGGTTGTATAAAAATAATATCATTGTATTTCAGGAAGGCGGCTTTGTTTTAAATGAAAAAAATACTCCCAAAGCAACAACTGAACAGGAGAAAACCAAACCAGAAGAAAAGAAAACTTCATCATTGTTGAGCAGAATTCGAAAAATTGATCCCAAATAAATTATTTTGTGCGGATTAAGATAGGGTTTAGAAGTTTTTAAGTACAATTTTTTTATCTTTATTAATTATTAAAACCATCATATATGTTATTAGGCGTCCATTGCTCAATCAGCGGAGGTATTGAAAATGCCATAAATGAAGCCCATGACCTTGGAATTAATATCTTTCAGATATTTACCA
The DNA here is from genome assembly GCA_023393375.1 of Bacteroidota bacterium. Lineage (GTDB taxonomy): Bacteria > Bacteroidota > Bacteroidia > Cytophagales > Cyclobacteriaceae > JAEWLI01. The sequence continues at coordinate 35,258 of JAEWLI010000102.1, read as the reverse complement.
AAAACCAAAGAATGTGGCAGGAAAAAAAATATTCACCGGAAGAAGGCGATGCTTTCAAGGATATGATGAAAGCCAAAGGAATGAAAATGGCTTTTTCACACACCACTTACTTACTCAACCTGGCAAGTTCTGATCCAGAATTAAGAAAAAAATCTATCAATGGATTAGCCAACGAACTGTCGAGATGCCATATTTTGGGTTTGCCTTTTGCGGTGCTTCATCCAGGATCTAATAAGGCCATAACCGAAGAAGAAGCAATTCGTGCCATTGCCAATTCATTAAATGAAGTCTTTGAACTAACCCCAAATTTGGATACAAAAGTGTTGTTGGAAAATACTGCAGGTCAGGGTACAACTATTGGCCGGGCTTTTTATCAGTTAAAAGGGATTATCGACCAGGTAGAAAGAAAAAACCGGTTAGGAATTTGTTTTGATACCTGTCATGCTTTTGCAGCAGGGTATGATATCCGTACCCAATTGGGAATCGAGCAGGCATTGTCAGAAGTTCACAAGGAAGTAGGGATTGAGAATCTTCTGGCTTTCCACCTAAATGATTCAAAAGGGGATCTTGGAAGTAAACTCGACCGGCATGATCATATTGGCAAGGGGAAATTAGGACTTGAACCATTTCGCTATATAATCAACCGTTTTCCGGATATTCCCAAAGTTTTAGAAACTGAAAAGGAAGGGGAAATGGATCGCGTAAATATCACCTTGTTAAGGCAATTGATTGAAAATCCGTAACAGTATGGCAATTCGGCTTTCATTAAGTTTTTTTGTATTGATGTTTCTATTTGCATGTGGGGATAAGAGATCCGAACAAGCTACAGAAATATTTATACCCGAAGATTATCATTCTCGTTTTACTCCCCAAAAAGTAATTCAAAAAATTGATCCTGGCTTTTCACTTACCTTTAAATTAAATGATGCCTTATATCTTATTGGTAGTCGGAAGCAGGGCAATGATACTTATTTGCTTAACAATGAATTAGGCAAAATTTGTAAATCAAAAACTGGTGAAAATTTGGATTATTATGAAAAACTTTCTGATGTCAATTGGTCTTTAACAAAAATTAATGATCAACCGGACAAGGAGATTCGGTATGATTTGGCTTTTACGACAAACGATTCTTTTCAATACCAGCAGATACCAACCGAAATTATTCATGATTCAACATTCATAAATGATATTGATAAGGAAATAAAACTTTCCGGATATATCGATACCTTACTAGCTTATGACGACAGGTTCCCTAATGATTTTGTAATAGGAACATATAAACCAAAAATCACCCGTTTCCGGTTATCCAATGGAGAAGCTCTCATCGTAACCTATATCTATTTAGAAGCTGTTCCAGGTCCTCGTATGCTAGTCCTGAATAATATGATTTACCCACTTACCGGTCCTTGTTCATATCAACATACCTATCCGTTCCAAATCAACAACAGGTTGTTTATTCAAACCGGATCCAATTGTTGTGAGTGTGGCTGGGTTATCGACCAGGTATTTGAAATCATCAACGACGAGGTGGTGTTGGCCTTTCAGGACGATAGTTACTCAGAATAATCGACAATTTCTCTCATAACCTCATTGTGCCTTTTGAGTTATTCTTTTTAAAAGGGAATAAATTTTTTTAGGTCATTAAATTTTTAAAACTATGAAAACAACCAAGAAACTTTTTGCAGGTATTATAGCCATGCTACTCTTGTTTAGTGCCTATGCACAAAATGATGATCAGGATCAAAATCAGGGAATGATCCCAGATCAGGAACAAAGTGAAGAACAGGTTCAGGATAATCAAATGCTTGAAATGCAAGAAGACCGTGTACAAGGTAATCAGTTGTATGAATACCACGATCAACAAAATTATGGTGGAGGTGATTTGGAAGAAGCATTATTATCTGCTGGCAAAGCTCGTGAGTGGGACAATTCGGGAGATGGAAAATTTGATGCAGCTGAATTTTATGTAGTACTGTACAGGATATGGGATAGAAACAACGATGGAAAACTGAATCAGGATGAATGGGATTATGGATTAAATAACTTCCTGACCGAATACAATCGTGAAGAATTTGGCGGATATGAAGATTGGGACGAAGATGGCAACAACGAGGTGGATGTGAATGAGTTTGCAAGAAGTATTGAGAAAGCTGAATTGTACAATGCGTCAGCCCTTGATATGTCTCAAAATCAAAATCAGGCCGATACCGAAATGGGTATGAACACTGAAGAATTCGACAATTCGTCTGATCAAACGGCTATGGAACAGGAATTTTCTTCTCAGGATTCACAACTTCAAAATAATGAACCTGCTGAAGCAATAGTGATATGGGAAAGACGAGGAGTGGTTGAAAAGATTGAATATGGTGACGAGACAATAAATCTGAGTGGAAGACAAGATTCAGAAAATATCGAAAGCGATATTTTTTAAATAAGTAATAGATAAAGAGGTGACTTCAGTGACACCTCTTTATTTATTTCTTTTGCGGCCTGTATTTTGATTTATTAAATATATCATTCACATCCTTATTTGCCATTAAGTCTTCCAAAGCTATTTTATTTTTAGACATGTATTGATTCACAATTTCCCAACCTACCCATGCACCAATCCTTCCAGGGCACTTTGGCCCTATTTCATATACCTTAGGACGTTCACTTAAAAATTTGTTCTTCATTACATGACCAGTCTCATAAAGTAACTGATTCTCTATAAAGTTAGCCCAAATGATATCATCGTTGGCACGGGCATCTACCATTTCTTCACTCGTATACCCTATTAACAAGCTATCAGGGGTACATGGCATCATAGACTTGGTGAAATAATAAGCTTTTCCATAGAAAATCATTTCAGCCAACATGGTGTTATTTTTGAAGTCTGTTACATTAAACCGATCCGACATTAACAGTATCACACTGGGTACAATATACTCTTTGCTATACCGTCTTAAAATATAGTTTGGTAAATCATCAGGCCGAAAAGTCCCGGATTCCCCAATAAAATAATCAAGACCAATTACAATCATGTTATCAGAAACAAACAAGTCACTGCTAAAACCGGTCACAGTTGTATAAATAGTAGGTTCCTCAAAATGTGGATAAAACTTTTTTATATGTTTAAAAGCCCATTCAAATTCCTCCTTCAAATCGTCCATTGATCCAAAAACCTGCTGAACTTCTCTAAACAGAGTATCTGCACTAGGATTGTTTGCCAGTTTGAAAATGCTTTCTGCTAAGATAGTATCATGAGGATAATGGTTTTTTTCTAAAAAATATGTAGAAAAATCAGGGTATTCCTTCATGAATTCAAGAGCTTCTTCCGTAGATTTGATCTCTGATAGTTTTTGTTCTAATCTAATGATGTTTACTTGAACAGGTATATTTTTAACTTCTTTCGAAATTTTGCACTTTTTATTACCACATGAAGCAAATAAAAATACCAAACAAAGGAATATGACAATCGTTCTCATATTAGTGTTTAACCGCTAAAACAATCAAAATATTTTAAAAGTATGAAAAAATTTGTGTTTGTACTATCATTTGTCACTCTATTTGTAATTCAAAATACTGTTGCTCAGTCTGAAATAGGAATTATTGTGAGCCCGGCATTATCTGTAAATCGGGTAACTACCGATGAAGGCACCTATCATGTTTCATCAAATGGGGCAAAATTGAAAATGTCGATCGGTGCATTTGCAGATATCTTCCTTGAAGAAAACTATTATTTTAGTACTGGCCTCATACTTACCCCCAAAAGCATCGGCATCAGATATATTCCCACAGGTGCTACCAGTGAAAAAACAGAATCCTATAAAACCCAATATTTACAGGTTCCGATTACATTAAAGCTTTATACCAATGAGGTGGCTTTAGATAAAAGAGTGTTTGTTCAATTTGGCCTGATCAATGAAATAAATATTGACAAACAAATTAAAAAGAGTGAGGATCAGGTATTACAAAATTTCAGAACGTTTGATTTTTCGGTGATGATTCGCTCCGGGCTCGACTTTCGCTTGGGTTATGATACTTCCATTTTTGCTGGCATATCTTATACCCGGGGATTGGTAAATGCGGTAAGCCAATTTATTTTACCAGACGAAACTTTAAAAATCAAGAATGATATGATAAGTATTGATTTGGGGGTTCGTTTTTAATTATTCAATTTAACTTCAATATATTTAATTGCTTCACTAATTGTCTGAAGTTTCTCAGCTTCGTTATCAGGGATTTTTATGCCGAAAGCATCCTCAAATTCCATGACCAATTCGGCATAATCCAATGAATCGATCCCCAAATCTTTAATAAAATTGGCATCTGGGGTGACTTCTGTTTCAGCAATTCCTAATTTGTCAACCAAAATTTCAGTTATTTTATCTTTAATTTTTTGCATACTCACACTAATCATTCTCAATCATGATTTATTCAAATATAAAGATTTTCTTTAATATCAGCAGTAGTTTTGATTTTTTAAATACCCTATACTGATCTTATATAAATGGGGTTATTGAACGGCTCAACTTAAACAATTCTTCTTCTGGATCATTAAAGTAGAGTAAGTATTTGCAAATTAGCAACTGGATATATTCAGATTACATTAAAATGCACTATTTTTAAAGTCAAGAACAAAATTTTTTAGAATGGCTTCGAAAACTGAGATTACTGATTACCTGGAAAAAAACAGAGCCCGCTTCCTTCAGGAACTTGTGGAATTACTTAAAATTAAATCCATAAGTGCTGATCCTAAATATAGGGATGATGTAACAAAAGCAGCTAATTTTTTGAAAGACCATCTGGCATTGTTAGGAGCAGATCAAGTAGAAATTATGGCTACTGAAGGATTTCCCGTAGTTTATGCTGAGAAAATAGTGGATCCTTCACTTCCCACAGTATTAGTATACGGTCATTATGATGTGCAACCTGCCGATCCACTGGAACTTTGGGACTCCCCTCCCTTTGAACCGGTAATAAAAGACGGAAAAATATATGCCCGGGGATCAAGTGATGATAAAGGTCAGATGTTTGTCCATCTTAAGGCTTTTGAAGTGATGATAAAGACAGGAAAACTACCCTGTAACATCAAGTACATTTTGGAAGGTGAAGAAGAAATCGGTTCACCCAGCTTAGGAACGTTTGTCAGGAAACATCGGGATAAACTTGCGGCCGATGTGATCTTAATTTCCGACACCAGTATCATAGCAAATGACACACCCTCAGTTACCATCGGATTACGGGGATTGAGCTATCTGGATATTGAAGTGACCGGGGCCAACCGTGATCTTCATTCAGGTGTTTACGGAGGTGCTGTTGCCAATCCCATCAATGTGCTCTGTCAAATGATTGCTTCATTAATGGATGAAGACCGTCACATTACAATTCCCGGTTTTTATGACAAAGTAAGAGTATATTCTGAAGAGGAAAGACAACAATTGGCGAAAAGACCTTTTGACCTGAGTGAATATAAAAGGAAGTTAGGCATTGATGATATTATGGGTGAGAAAGGATTTTCCACTATTGAACGTACGGGAATCCGGCCTTGCCTCGATGTAAATGGCATTTGGGGAGGTTACACCGGTGAAGGTTCTAAAACAGTATTACCAGCAAAAGCTTTTGCTAAAATATCAATGAGACTGGTGCCCGATCAGGATTTTGAAGAAATTTCAGATTTATTTACCAAACATTTTTTATCTATTGCTCCTAAAGGTGTAAAAATCAAAGTTACTCCTCATCATGGCGGGCAGCCGGCACTTACGCCAATTGACTCGACTGCCTATGAGGCTGCTAGTTGTGCATTTGAAGACGGTTGGGGCAAGAAGCCTATTCCTTCATTAGAAGGAGGTAGTATACCTATTGTAGCCTTATTTCAAAAGGAATTGGGTGTAAACTGTATACTAATGGGATTTGGTTTAGATGAGGATGCCATACATTCTCCCAATGAAAGTTTTGGTGTAATTAATTTCTTTAAAGGTATTGAAACGACAATCCAAATGCACCATCATTTTGCACGATTAAATAAGTAAAGCATACCCTTAACAAATTCTTCAACATGGCTCTCTCAAGTATCATGAAAAAATCAGCACTCATATGGTCGATCTCGGCCATATTTTTATTAGGAATAACTGTAAAAGAAAATCCGGTAGGAGTTAATTATGCACTGGAAGGTATCTCACCACAAGCTATACAAGCACACATGCGGTTTTTAAGTTCCGATCTTCTACAGGGCAGACTTCCCGGAACATCCGGCTACGATATTGCAGCCAAATATATGGCTACACAATTCGAAAAGATGGGCTTAATACCATTAGGCGATGACTCTACATATTACCAGGATGTGGTTTTGTCCAGGTTTAATATTGATTATAGCTCTTCCGCCATTTCAGTTATTAGCCGTAAAGAAGCCAAAGTACTCACGATCGATGAAAATTATTTTGTATATGCAAGGCATGATGTAGAGGAATCAGGGGAAGAAAATGAAATGATTTTCAGTGGTTTTGGAATTGAATATCCATCTGAAGGCTATTCACCGGTAAAAAGTGCTGATATAAATAGGAAAATGGTTATTGCATTGCTTGGAAACCCTGAATTTGATCCCAGAGATCAATCGACTGGTATTTTTGAAAAAATGGAAATGGCAGAATCATTGGGTGCTAAGGGGTTAGTGTTGATCACTACGCCAGAAATTCTGAACCGGTATTCCTGGTCTAGGTTAAAATACATGACCAGTCGGGGATTTGACATAAAAAGCAAAAATTCACCTGAGCATTTTTTTACTGCAATTATCCATCATGATGTAGCTGCTGATCTCACCGGATTTTCAATTGATAGCCTTCAGGTTCTTGCCAATTCAAAATCCTTCCAATCTTTTAAGTTGCCCACATCTATTAGTTATCATATTCATGTATCCAGGGATGATCAGATTACTCAAAGTCCAAACGTGGTTGCTATGATACCAGGAGCAGATTCTGTGTTGAAGAATGAGTATGTGGTGTATACCGCTCATCTTGATCATATTGGTGTAGGGGGGGCCGTACAGGGTGACTCGATATATAATGGAGCTTATGATAATGCATCGGGTTGCGCGATTTTATTGGAAATTGCCAATGCTTTCAAGCAATTACAAACCCCTCCATCCCGATCAATTATATTTGCCATACTTACTTCTGAAGAAATCGGTTTATTTGGTTCCCGGTATTTTGTAAAATATCCTGTGGTGCCATTGGAAAACATTGTTGCCAACCTCAACATCGACATGGTTCTCATGGAAGGGCCTTTGCAAAAAGCTGTAGCTTTGGGCAAGGAATATGTAGATTTCGAAGATATAATTGAAGAATCAGCTCATGAACTCAATATCGAACTGATGCCAGACCCTATGCCTCAGGAGAGATTATTTATGCGTTCTGACCATTATTCATTTGTACAACAAGGGATACCTGCACTTTTTGTGATCAATGACCTGACTGATTCATTAAACCAGGCATGGTTCAACAACTATTATCACAAACCACAGGACGAGATTCGGGACAATATGCATTTTGAAGCAGGGGCCAGCCATGCCAAGCTCAACTTTTTGGTAGGATATCGGATTTCTGAGAAAAAAGAACGTCCCCGGTGGAAGCCAGATAGCGAATACCATCCTAAAAATCGCATAAATTAGTATATCTGAAGGTGGGTTGTAACAAAATAAGCTGATAACTATATGCGTTGATTTACATAAAGTACCTGATGTGAAATATATCCCTCTTATTAGAAAAATAGCTATTATCATTGCAGTCTCTTTTTTAGTGACTGTAGTAAGTGCGATTTTTCTCTTTTGGAAATATCAGGATGAAATAATTACCCTGGTGGTCAAAGAACTCAGCCAGGAATTGAACACTGAGGTCAATGTGGGAAAAGTTGACCTGTCATTAAAAAAATTCCCCGATTTATCAGTTCATTTTTCCAATGTTTTAATGAAGGGAAGCCTTCCCGATAAAGACACACTACTCTATGCAAGCAATATTTATTGTGCCTTCCGGATCTGGGATGTGTTTAAGCAGGATTACCGCATCAGACAAGTGTTTCTGGAAGACGGTACTCTAAATATCAACCGAATCAATAAACAAAATAATTATCAGATCTTTAAACCCTCAAAGGGTCAATCAGATGCTTCGGTAAGCTTGGATATTGAAAAAATTATACTGAAAAACCTCAATATCAATTACAATGATTATGACCATGATCAATTTTTTCAGTATAAAACCGGATCATCATCTGCCAAACTAGCCCTGACCGATAACTTGTTGGACATTGAATTAAAAGGAAATTTCTTTTCCTACATCATGCACATCAACGAGCGGATTTTTGCCAGGGAAATGCCCTTTATCCTTTCTTCCAAGATGAGTTATCATATTTCTGATCATCATATTCGTTTTCATCAGTCCGAATTAGAAGTTTTCCGCACAAATATAAGTATTAACGGACATGTTAATGATGTTGATTATCAATTTACTATCTCAGGAAAAGATACAGATATTCAAACATTAATGGCTTTCTTGCCAGAAAATTATGATAAAGATATTAAAGCCTATCATAGCAAGGGTGATGTTCATTTTTCTGCTGATATCAAAAGTTTATTGTCAGAAAGCACACCCCATATATACATCGAATTTGGGAGTAAAAATGCGCAGTTTTATCATCCAAAATACAAAGAGACACTGAAACAAGTTTCATTAAATGGCACTTACACCAATGGTTCTGAAAGGAATTCCAAATCATCTTCATTGAAATTAAATAATATTACCGGCAAATTAAATAACCGTGACTTTGCCGGAAACCTTGAATTGTCAAATTTCGATAATCACTACCTTGCTTTTGATTTGTTGGCAGATATTGATGCCTCTTCATTGCTTAAATTTTTTCCCGTCAAACAAATCACAAAAGCAACAGGTGATATTTGGATCGATGTACAGTTTAAAGGACATCTCAATGATATGCAAAATATCAACCGCTTGAATAGGATTAAATCGACAGGAGAAATTAATTTCAATGATTTAAATTTCACATTAAATGATGTATCACTCGGTTTCAAAAACTTCAAAGCAAACCTGATATTTCAGGATGATGCCGTGGCTATCAGTAACTTCTCAGGCAAAATCAGTGATTCAGATTTTATGATCAATGGATTTGTAAAGAACGGGTTGTCTTATCTGCTGTTCGATACCGCCCCGCTAATCGTAGAAGCAGATCTGGTTTCACAACAGATCATGATGGACGAATTGTTAAGCGGAAATTCAGCTACAGTAACCACTGAACCATCTAATAAATATCATTTTAAAATCTCACCACGATTGGATATTGATTTTAATTGTAAAGTGGGTTATCTGGAATTCAGGAGGTTTAAGGCAAAAGAGATCAAAGGCCAACTTTTGGTGAAAAATCAAAAAGCATCTTCTCGGGAAATTGCTTTCCATACGCTTGGAGGAAGAATGTCGATCAATGGATCAGTGGATGCAAAAAAGGAAAATCATGTGGACGTATTTACTTCCACCCACCTCGATGGAATAGATATCGACCAGTTGTTTTATGTATTTGAAGATTTTAATCAGGACTTTTTAACCCACAAGCACCTGAAAGGACAAATTTACGCTGATCTGAATACTTATCTTTTATTCGATAACCAACTTCGTTTGGCCGATGATAAATTGATTTCCGATATTTCTATTTCTATAAAAAATGGGGAACTGAACAATTTCGACCCCATGAAAAAATTATCGAAATATGTAGACGAAAAAAGTTTGGAACATCTCAGGTTTTCAGAAATAAGAAACCAGATTCTGGTACATAACAGAAATATCGATCTTCCACAAATGGAAGTAGGTTCTAATGTTACCAAAATCAAGGTCAGTGGCACCCATACCTTTGACCAGCAAATTAACTACCGTGTGGTGACGCCTTTAAAAAGATTGAACAAGAATGATAGGGACGAAAGATATGGATATGTAAAAGATGATGGTCTTGGAAATTTAAACCTGTTTTTGAAAATCCATGGTACAACCAAAGATTATAAAATATCTTATGATGGGGAAGCGTGGAAAAATAACTTTAAAGAAAATATTAAAGCCGAAGGCAAGGAACTCAAAGAAGCCTTTAGAACCAAGGGGCAATTTGCCGAAAAGAAGGATGAACCGGAGTTGAATGATGAAGAATTTTTCGATTTCTGATCAAAATTGGCCGGTGCTAAGCATCACCAAAGTACAATAACGATTGGTTTCAACCCCCTGCTCATTTGCCAGCTTTTCAAAATCTGTATTCTCTGTTCCCGGATTAAATATGATACGTTTTGGGGATAAACTTAACAAATAGTCATACCATTCCGGTTGTCTTTGCGGTCCGATATACAAGGTGATGGTATGTACATCTTCAATAACAGGCTTGTTACGGATATCCAGAATTTCTTTACCAGCTACCTCTCCCTTTTTTATCCCGAGCAATACAATTTCATGACCGTTACTGGTCAGCATGTGAGCTGCAGTATAAGCATACCTCGTTGTATTGTCTGTAGCCCCCACTACAACAGTCTTTTTCATAAACCATACATTTTAAATGATTAACTCAATACCACATGAATGGTTGTGATAACGGTTTACCTGATCCGGTCTACGGAACGAACCAGTTTTTCGTCTTTTCTAATGTTCCTGTTGGCCAACATATTGAATACCAAAGCGAAGGCAGGCATAAATGCACCGATCTGATAGCTTCCAGCCACTTCAGGATACCAGCTGTTATTTGTACTATAAATAAAATAAAGCGAAAGACCCAAAACCACCGACATCATTAGGGAATTTAAAGCACCAAGCTTCATTTGATTAAGACGGTTTTTATATTGCAAAATCTCAAGAATGGTAATTAATATGGCCAGTACAATCGCAATGCTGATAAATGTATAAGGGAAATATTCTATCAGATCCATCCCATTGTCAGAAATATTGGCATACAGTGCTGTTATAGTAAAGCTACTTGCTGTTACTTCTTTGATCCATAATGGTAGAAAAAGCATCGCAAGCAGTGCTAAAATCACAAAAATCAGGTAAACGGTTTGAATTCTTTGCCACATAATATTTATTTTTCAAATTTTTATTGCAAAGTAATGACAAAAGCCATAGAATAGGAAGTTTTGTATTTACTTTGTTTGATAAAAAGCATGCATACTTCTTTCGAAAATTGTACCCGTCATGATTTTGAAACGATTTTTCATTTGCTCACACAACTTTGGCCATCAAGGGACCTGGATTACAACCGCTTGAACAAGGTGTTTGTGAAAGGTTTGGAAGCACAAAATCAATTGTATTTGAAAATGGTTATGGATAAAAAAATTATCGGTTTCAGTGCCATCAGCTTTTTGAATACACTTTATGGCAACGGTGCTTTATGCCATATCGATGAAATAGTAATCGATGAAGCTTACCGCGGAAAGGGATTAGGTAAGAAGTTTATCGAATATATTTCGGAAACGGGGCGTTTGAGAGGTTGTGAAACATTGGAACTCGAATCGGCAATTCATAGAAATGAGGCTCACCGATTTTATGATAATTTGGGTTTTGAACGAATGGGGTTGGTCTTTTCAAAAAGCCTGTAACGAAATAACAGGCTCTCTGAAAAACACTTTCAAATTACTTCAATATCATCACCGGTAACATTGCGGAACTTGAAATCAGTAATTCCAAGGGAAGAATCTTCTATGAGTTTTACCCAACGGTTGTATTTAAACAACCATTTTACCTGTCGTGAAATAAACCCCTTCGTGAAAAAAGCGAAAAGATAAGGATGTAACGCAATAGTCACTTTCTTCTCATTTTGTTTAATCATCAGGTACTCAAGATTTCTTTCCACCTGATCACTGACCAAGATAGAGGCGGTAATTGATCCCGTACCATTACATGTCGGACACTTTTCCTTTGTAATGATATTCATCTCAGGCCTTACCCGTTGACGGGTAATTTGCATTAATCCGAATTTGGTGAGCGGCAGTACAGTGAATTTGGAGCGATCTGTTTTCATCTCCTCTTTCATCCTGTCGTAAAGCAATTTCTTGTGTTCGGGATTTTTCATATCGATATAATCGACAATGATTATCCCACCCATATCCCGTAAACGAAGTTGTCGGGCAATTTCTTTAGCAGCTTCCAGATTAACTTTGAGTGCAGTAGCTTCCTGGTCACCATTCGAACTGGAGATATTTCCGCTATTAACGTCAATAGAATGGAGGGCTTCGGTATGTTCTATAATCAGGTATCCACCAAAGGGCAAACTTACTGATTGCCCGAAGAGCGATTTAAGTTGTTTTTCAATGCCAAAATTCTCAAAAATCCGGGCTTTGCCATTATACAACTTTACAATCTTTTCTTTTTCGGGAGCTATGCCTTTGATAAAAGTCTTTACATCTTCATATAAGGCTTTGTCATCTACCACTACATTATCAAATGATTCATTGAGCATATCCCTCAACATTGAGGATGTTCTGCTCATTTCACCAATGATTTTTTCGGGAGCTTTAGCGTTGCGAAGCTTTTTTATTCCTTCTTCCCAGGAGGAAACAAGGTTGGTAAGATCTTTATCCAGTTCGGCCACATCTTTGCCTTCAGCCACGGTCCTTATGATTATTCCAAAATTTTCCGGTTTAATGGAAGACAATAGTCTAACCAGGCGTTTACGTTCTTCGCCACTAGTGATTTTTTTCGAAACACTGACCGCTTTAGAAAAGGGTACCAGAACGACATATCGTCCTGCAATAGACAACTCACATGATAGCCGGGGCCCTTTTGTAGAAATAGGTTCTTTTACTACTTGTACAAGTATTTGTTGACCTTTGGTTAAAACCTGTCCGATTTTTCCCAATTTGTCAATATCGGGTTCAGTTTTGAACTTCGATAACTTGAGTGAAGTATTCTTTTTTGCTAAAACTTGTTTGGTAAATTTATTCAGGGAGGTCACCTGAGGGCCTAAATCAAGATAATGCAAAAATGCGTCTTTTTCATAACCAATATCGATAAACGCTGCATTAAGGCCCGGAACCAGTTTGCGGACTGTTCCTAAATAAATATCACCAACTACAAATTGATTTCCATCCAATTGATGATGGAATTCTAAAAGATTTTTATTTTTTAAAAGGGCTATACGACATCCATTCTGAGTTGAATTAATTATTAGTTCATTACTCAAAACATAATTATTAAGATCCAACCAAGATTATTCCTGAATGATGCTGTATAGAAAATTTACTTATACAAAAAGACTATTTCTTCTTGTGTCTGTTCTTTCTAAGACGCTTCTTTCTTTTGTGCGTCGCAATTTTATGTCTTTTTCTTTTTTTACCGCAAGGCATAATATTTAATTTTTTAGTTCAAAATGAACAATATATTTAATTATTTTATTTGCTCTAAATAGTTATCGACGGCCGCATGTATTTCCTGATCAGCCGATAAATCTTTGGCTTTCTGAAAATGAGCCTTGGCATCTGCATTTTTTTTAAGCTCCATATAACAAATCCCAAGGTAAAAATGTCCATTTACATTTGTGGGATTTACTTCTACCAGCTTTGTAAAACGTTCCACCGCTTTTTGATATTGTGATATCTGCATCGACAATACCCCTAAATTATATAAAGCTGATTCGTGTTCCGGATTTTCCCCAACCACATCCATCAGCATATTTATTCCTTTCATTGCATCCTCAGAAGCTACATATGTCATTGCAACTTTTGATTTCGCATCAGCATCATTTGGAGTATCTTGCAGATAAAGTTCCAAATAGTGTCTGCTTTTCTCACCAAACAAATTTGCCTGGTTTTTTGAATGTGCTGTTTCGAAAGCTTCGTAATACATATTTCCTGCTTTCAACACTGCAGAACTGCTATTTGTATTATCAGCAATCCACGCCGAATACCAGGCTGCACTATCATACACACCCATTTCGGCATACATCGTCGCCAATGAGTCCGCAAATATAGTGCTTTTTTCATTATTTGTATTATTTCTGAAGCTTTCTGTTAAAAAGGTTTTCCTTGCTATTTTATCTTCCGGCCATTCAACAATTGGTAAAATATTTTCTTGGGAAGAAGGGGACTCTGCTATTGGGCCGTTATCAGCTTCATTTTGAACAACTACTCTGGGCAGTGTAAATATAACTATAGTAAGGGCAATGGCTACTACTACTAAAACAATTCGTACTTTAAACATAGGTTTGGCTTTCATATCACTTTTGCAAAATTAGGCAAAGCCAGCCACTGTTCAAACTACGAACCGTTTTGAGATTTCTTCACACTCTTTTTAATTTTGTCTACAAACACTTTTGAAGGCTTGAATGATGGTACAAAGTGTTCATCAATTACAATAGCTGTATTCTTCGAAATATTCCTGGCAATTTTTTTTGCACGTTTTTTATTAATAAAACTGCCAAATCCTCTGACATAAATATTGTCGCCGTCAGCCATAGAATTTTTTATAACGCTGAAGAATGCTTCAACCGTTACCTGAACATCAGCCTTGTCTATTCCTGTTTGTTCAGCAATCTGACTGATTACATCTGATTTTGTCACTTCAGTAAAATTTAAGTTTAAAAATATTCTAATGATCTAATAACCAACTAATTTTGGCTAAATTAAGAGGAGCATCCCAAATATAAAAACAAAAAAAATAAAATATAGTACATTATAGAATCTGTTAAACATTTAAAAGATTTGGTTTGCAGAAAGAATTATTTACCAGAAAACTGATTGAATGGTACAATTTCCATAAACGGGAATTACCCTGGAGAAATACCAATGATCCCTATAAAATCTGGTTATCAGAAATTATACTCCAACAAACACGTATCGCGCAGGGATTGCCCTATTACCATAAATTTATTGAAAAATACCCTGACCTGCAACATTTTTCCGAAGCATCAGAAAATGAAATACTTTGGTTATGGCAGGGATTAGGATATTATTCCCGTGCCCGGAATATGCTGTTTTGTGCTAAAACATTACAACATGACCATGGAGGTCATTTTCCTGAAAGTTTTGAAGAATTACGTAGATTAAAAGGTATCGGTGATTATACTGCTGCTGCAATTGCTTCTTTTGCTTTCGGCAAAAAAGTGGCAGTATTAGATGGAAATGTGTTCAGAGTGCTCGCAAGGGTCTTTGGCATCAGTAAAGATATCTCCCAACCGGCTGTAAAAAAATATTTTTTCCAATTGGCATCGCAGATCATACCGGATGTAAGACCGGATATATACAATCAGGCAATTATGGAATTCGGTGCTTTACAATGCGTACCTAAACAACCAAATTGCCGAAACTGTATCTTAAAAAATGACTGTATTGCCTACAACAATTCTCTTCAGGATGTTTTACCGGTAAAAACAAAAAGGCTGAAAATCAGGAGTAGATACTTTTATTATCTGGTAATTTCCAATGAGAAGGGATTTTATATGAAAAAAAGACATCCCGGTGATATATGGACCGGATTATATGACTTTTTATTGATTGAAACTGACGAGATGAAAGATCAGGAAACTATCAATGACCTGTTTCAGGAAAAATTTGGGTTTAGGTTTTTCAGTAAATCAATATCTTCTGAATATCGGCACATCCTTACCCATCAGAAGATTATAGCCCAATTTATTAAGGTTGATATAGGTGCCGAATGCCTGAAAACTTTGATAAACCAGACTAATATACAACTTTATACCCCTACAGAAATCGACCAAATGCCCAAACCCAATTTGATCTATAATTTTTTGAATCAATCTGATTTTTAATTAGCTTTATGCAAATATTTGTAAATTTGTAATTAAACCTCATCAAATAAAATTATGGCTGGCGTAAACAAAGTAATTCTGCTAGGTAATCTTGGAAAAGATCCAGAAATAAGAAAACTCGAAAATGGCAGAGCGGTGGTAAATTTTTCTCTTGCCACAAGTGAAACATATAAAAACAGAACCGGTGAAAAAGTTACTACCACTGAATGGCATAATGTGGTGTTATGGTCGCCATTGGCAGAAATTGCTGAAAAATATTTGCGCAAAGGTAATCAGGTCTATATTGAAGGTAAAATTACCAACCGCTCTTACGATGATAAAGATGGAAATAAAAAATATATCACTGAAGTGGTGGGTCGTGAAATGACCTTGTTGGGAAATAGAACTTCTGACAGCGGTCAAGGTGATACCAATTTCAGTCCAATAAATGAGCAAGTCGCATCATCTGGTAATGAAGAAACTGACGATTTGCCCTTTTAAACATCAGAATCAATAAATTTTGGAAGCAACAATTGATGATCCTTTTCCGGAGGGTCTTTTTCTATTCTTACTTGATATAGGCAGGTCACCGGTAATTTGGTATTCTGTTTATGGCATTATACTGGCATTATTGTTGTTTTTATCATCCCTGATCTCGGGTTCAGAAGTTGCTTATTTTTCGCTTACATCATACCAAGTAGCATCTATTAAGAATAGCACAGATCCAAAGGAAAAAAGGATACTGGCATTGATCCGAAAACCTAAGAAATTGCTGGCCACCATATTGATCATGAACAACCTCGTGAATGTAGCCATCATTACCATTTCTACATTTCTTACGTGGCAGATTGTAGGTACCGAAAGTTCTGAAGGTTTGGTAATTTTAGTTCTTACATTTATTGTCACATTTGCTATCGTTTTTTTTGGTGAGGTGATGCCCAAGGTATACGCAAATCAAAATAATATCCATTTTGCAAAAATGACTGGTGGCTTGCTGTTCGTATCTCATTACCTGGTACATCCGGTCGCATTGATCTTGCTTTCTGTTAGCAACCTGATAGAAAAAAGAATTCAAAAAAAAGGATACGTCGTATCCGTTGAAGATCTGAATCAGGCACTTGAGATCACTACCAATCAGGAAACTACGGAAGAAGAAAAGGATATTCTCAAAGGGATAGTAAATTTTGGGACGTTGTCAGTTAAGCAAATTATGCGATCGAGGATGGATATTACAGCCTTTGATATCGAGATTGATTATCATGAACTGATGGATAGAATCAACAAAATCGGATATTCACGTATACCGATTTATCGGGAAACCATCGATAAAATTGAAGGCATTCTTTATATTAAAGATTTATTACCTTATATCGATCAGGATGAGACTTTCAAATGGCAGATCCTGCTAAGACCAGGTTATTTTGTTCCGGAGAGTAAAAAAATAGATGATTTACTAAAGGACTTTCAGGAAAAACGGGTTCATATGGCCATCGTAGTGGATGAGTATGGTGGCACCTCAGGTTTAATTACCATGGAAGACATCATTGAAGAAATAGTAGGTGAAATTAATGATGAATTTGATGAAGATGAGATTGCCTATAATAAACTTGATGAACATACATTTGTATTTGAAGGTAAAACTTCATTAAATGATTTTTGTAAAATAGTAGGGGAAGACCCAGCGTTATTTGAAAATGTAAAAGGGGAAAGTGAATCGTTAGGTGGATTGATCCTTGAAATAAATAATAAGCTTCCCCGATCAGGCGATAAAATCATTTTTGACAAATTCGTTTTTACCATTGTGGCTGTAGACAACCGACGTATCAAACGGGTAAGGGTTTATTTACAATCTGCAGCCGTGAAAAAATAATTAGTGTACAGTAATAACCTTTACATCATGATTTTCAGTTTTTTTTCAAAGGTAACCCATCTACTGTTCTACAATGTGATTGCAATTTTTGCAGTAATGATCGTGACCGGTTGTGAAACTGATTATACACCCAAACCAAAAGGGTTTAACAGGATTAACCTACCCTCACACGGTTATCAGTCATTGCCAGATACACTACCCTATTCATTTCAATATTCTACTCACGCAATATTACAAAAAGATACTTCATGGATTGCAGAACCATATTGGATGCAAATTATATATCCAGATTTTGATGCCAGTATAGAAATTACCTATAAACCGGTCTTCAATAGTGATTCATTATTATATCATTATTTCGAAACAGCTTACCGTCTTACATCTCAACACAAAAAGAAGGCGTATTCCATAGAGGAAACAGGTATTGTACTTCCTAATCGGGATAAGGCCATAATTGCTGAACTGTCCGGGGAGGTGCCATCTCAAATGCAATTTTATACTTCCGATTCTACCATGCATTTTTTGCGAGGAGCACTCTATTTTAAAACAGCTACTCAAAATGATTCCCTGCAGCCAGTAATTGAATACATAAAAGAGGATATACTTCATCTTTTGCAAACGCTGGACTGGGATAAGGATTTTCCGGTCGAAAAGCTTCAATAAATTCTTATGCCGGACTTTTTTGAAACCAGGATTGAATTTCTAAAAGGTGTAGGGCCACAAAAAGCCGAATTGCTAAATAAGGAACTAAATATTTTTACTTTTGGGGATCTTATCCAATATTATCCATTTCGATACGAAGACCGTACTCATTTTTATACCATTGCTGAACTATACAAATTATTATATTCAGAAGAAGAACATGACGATCAAGGCCGGCATCTACCTTTTGTGCAATTGAAAGGGACCATCAGCGAGTTGTATCAAACCGGTGCTAAATTTAAAAAAAGGCTCACAGCCAGCTTGAATGATGGAACTGGAGAAATAGAATTAATTTGGTTTCAGGGAATTCAATGGGTACAGAAAAAAATAAAACCGACTGTAGAATATATAATTTTTGGCAAACCAACACTTTACGGTAGGAAATTGAATATCGCTCATCCCGAGTTAGAACCTGCGGCAGAAACGGAAACAAGCCAAGGTTATCTTCAGCCGGTTTATTCCTCGACAGAAAAATTAAAATCCCGTTTTCTGGACAGTAGAGCAATTTCCAAAATACAAAAAGTATTACTTGAAGTATCATACAGACATATCAGTGAAACCCTTCCTGAAAAACTGATTTCTCAGTTCAGACTTATGGCAAAAAAAGACGCCATCGTTCATATTCATTTTCCAAGTGATGCCGAAACACTTTCTAAAGCCCAATTGAGATTAAAATTTGAAGAATTATTTTATGTCCAACTCAGGTTATTGAAACTGAAATATCTTCGAACTGCCAAGTTCAAAGGTCAGAAATTTGAAAGCACCGGACTATTAAAGGCATTCTATAATGAACATCTACCATTTCAACTTACTGATGCTCAGAAAAGGGTAATCAAAGAAATATATGGGGACATGAAAAGTGGTGCCCAAATGAACCGATTGCTTCAAGGGGACGTGGGAAGCGGAAAAACCATCGTAGCATTTATATGCATGTTGCTGGTAATTGACAGTGGTGCTCAGGCTACCATGATGGCCCCTACTGAAATTCTGGCTGAACAGCATTACCGTGGATTACGGAAATTTGCTGATTTACTCCAATTGAAAATAGCTTTGCTAACCGGTTCTACCAAAAAAAAGGAAAGAAACTTGATTCACCAACAACTCTTATCAGGGGAATTGCATATCCTGGTGGGGACGCATGCATTACTGGAAGATATAGTTCAATTTAATAATTTAGGGCTGGCGGTAGTGGATGAACAACACCGGTTTGGTGTAGCTCAAAGAGCAAAACTTTGGAGCAAAAATCAACATCTGTACCCACATGTATTGGTGATGACGGCTACCCCCATTCCCCGTACACTTGCCATGACCCTGTATGGAGACCTGGATGTTTCAGTTATAGATGAGTTGCCTAAAGGTAGAAAACCAATCATTACCACACATAAATATGATTCAAACCGGTTGAAAATATTTGGGTTTGTGAAGGATCAGATCAAAGCTGGACGACAGGTTTATTTTGTATATCCGTTGATTGAAGAGTCAGAAAAGATGGATCTGAAAAATCTGGAGGATGGATATGAAAGCATCAGTAGGGCATTCAAGGAATGTCAGATAAGCTTGTTGCATGGAAAGATGAAACCGGAAGCAAAAGACTTTGAAATGAAACGTTTCTTGAAAGGCGAAACACAGATAATGGTGTCCACTACAGTAATTGAAGTAGGTGTAGATGTGCCAAATGCCACACTAATGGTGATTGAAAATGCGGAGCGGTTTGGCCTTAGTCAACTTCATCAGCTTAGAGGACGTGTTGGTAGGGGCGGTGAACAATCCTATTGTATCTTAATGACCGACTATAAATTAACCAAAGAAGCGAAAGTAAGATTGGATACCATGGTAAAAACTACTGATGGTTTTGAAATTGCTGAAACTGATTTGAAACTGCGTGGTCCGGGTGATTTAATGGGTACCCAACAAAGCGGGATCCTTGATCTCCTAATCGCTGATTTAGCCAAAGATCAAAAAATACTACAACTCGCCCGTGAATCAGCATCTGCTATTTTAGCTGACGATCCTGAGCTTTCTTCACAAGAGAATGTGAATATTTCCCGTCACCTAGCCTCTTTGAAAAAAGATGTAGTGAACTGGAGCAGGATCAGTTAGCAAGTTAATCTATCTTCACCACATGCAGGGTCCTTTCATTTAATTTGTTGTTTTTCTGAGTGGTAATGGCCAAATGATTGCCATCAATCCATGTAGAATAGTTTTTATGATAGGTAAATGTACCATTGTTGAGAATGTCCTTACCAGCAAAGACTGCATTTCCGGATTTAAGGTCAATCCTTGTCACCTGAAGACTATGTTGGCTTTTCTTTGTCCAAGTGAGCAGATTCAAATTATCATCTGAAATTCCCGAAACGTAAGAAAGCTGATAGTTGAACGGTTTGGTTACCTGATATTTTTGAACCACATTGCCCCAGTTTAACTGTCCGTTTTGATCAAAAGACATTATAATCACGTCTTCACTTTTCTGAAGCTGTCTTTTTGTATTGGTATTGTAGGTATAGAGCAGATTGCCACTGTTAAAGCCTTTTTGAAAAGCTGATTTTTGCAGATTTTTTTCAATAAACAGCACCATGTTCCTATTCTTGTCAATCCGTAGCTCTTGTAAAGCATAACCATTAAGATCAGCAGGCTTTTTTAGGGAACCTTGCTTTACATATTTTGAAGTTGAAATGCTTTTAGCATAAAGACTTTGTACATTGGCAAAAGAAAAATTATAGACTGTATCAAAAGTGATCTCAAAGTTTTTAAAATCAAATCCTACCAGCTTTACCCCAATCAGTTCATTTTGAATATTACCTGTTGCAGCTACAATGAAATACGTAGAATCTTCCACTACTTCAATGATCACATCTGGCACATTGTCCATCGGACGGGTGAAAAATATATCATGTTGAAGCAACAATGGTTCTGTACTGGACGAGGGAATGAAAAAACCATCCATGCGGAAAAGTTTCTCATTGATAGAGGCAAAAAACACATTTCCCTTGTTATCTATCACAAATTTATTAAATCGGTTTGGCTCGAAAAGGTCATTGTTTAACTGTAACGTTTTTTCCACTGTCAAACCTTCTGTGTTCAAAACGATAAGTTCCTGAGATTTGCTCGCTGCAGGAACAAAATGGGATAGTAATATTTTGGACAGATCATTTGAAATACTAATCCTGGGGTAAGTACTCCTGGTTTCGAACTGTGGCATCATCTTTTTTGCTTCATTTGTGATTTTGCCAGTAGTCAAATCAATTTTTTTTAATTCAATAATGACATTTCTTTCCAACTCTTTCACAGTGAAAGATATTAATAACGCTTCGGATTGATGAATAAGTACTTGCGGAACATTTAGTTGAGGGTCAAATACGATTTTGGTGTCCCATAAAAGGTTTTGTTGTAAATTGAATTTTTGAAAATTAAAAAACCCTTTCTTATCTTCTTTTAATATCACAAATCCATCTTCAAGACCTTTGGTAAAAGGTAATTCATGTATAATCAGACTTCTGTTATTGCCAAAATCTTTTGAAGAGATTACTTTTTGAGCATGCAATAATTCAAGAGATAACAAGGTTATCAGAATAATTAAAAAGCTTTTCATACTTGTACATTTTAAAATTGTGCTGGCGAATACTGATTGGTAAAAAACGCAAACATATGGGATTCCTGCACAAATAATATTAGTCGATATCTTACCCTGTAAGGATTTAATATATATTGCTCCTCCCCAAAATTATTGTTATTAAATTAATATTTTTAATGTTATTTTTTTAATAATCCGGTGTTTTGTTGCAATAATATCGTATTTTTGAAATCATCGGTGCTTTTTAAAAGATAGGTTATGTAAATTTTATTAAACATTTGTAGCATAATCTATTTTTATTGTACATACTTTATCATTTTCCCCAATTTTTTAGCGGTTACAAATTATTACTGATGGCAAAAACTATTATCGTATCAAACAGGCTACCTGTAAAAATAACTCGCCAGGAGCAATCACTTACTTTTCTTCCAAGTGAAGGTGGATTGGCTACCGGTTTAGGCTCCGTGTACAAAGATGATAATAACCTCTGGGTAGGCTGGCCAGGGTTATTTATAGATGATCCTGGAGAACAGAAGTTAGTAATCAGTGAATTAAAGCGGGAAAATATGCATCCGGTATTCCTTTCCAAAAAGGAGATCAGGGACTATTATGAAGGATTCAGTAATGCCACCCTCTGGCCAACTTTTCACTATTTTAATCAATATGTAATCTATGAAGCATCTTTTTGGGAGGCTTACCGAAAAGTAAATGAGAAATTTTGTGATGAATTATGTAAAATTATCAACCCTGGTGATACCATCTGGATTCATGATTATCAATTGCTCTTATTGCCTCAACTCTTACGGGAGAAGATAGCGGATTGCCTGATTGGCTTTTTTCAGCATATACCATTTCCCTCATTTGAGGTGTTCAGGATGCTGCCGTGGCGAAAACATATCCTTCGGGGAATGCTTGGGGCTGACCTGGTGGGCTTTCACACCTTCGATGATGTTCGGCATTTTCTTAGTTCTGTTAACAGAATCATCGGATTGAGTGATACCAATGGACAGTTGGAAATTGATGACCGTTATGTACTTGTCGATGCTTTTCCAATGGGTATTGACTTTAAAAAATATGCTGAGCAGGCAGTTTCGCAAGACACACTTCATAATGAAAAAATCTTCAGGAAATCTTTAGGAAACCAAAAGTTGATCCTATCAATTGATCGGTTGGATTATTCCAAAGGTATTCCTCAGAAACTGCTCGCTTTTGAAAAACTGCTCGAAAAAAACACGCATTTACAAGGAGCAATTTCACTGGTGATGATTGTAGTCCCTTCTCGACACCATGTACAGAGGTACAAAGAGTTGAAAGAAGAAATTGATGAAATGTCAGGAAATATTAATTCACGGTTTTCAACTATTGAATGGCGACCGCTTTATTATTTCTACCGTTCATTTCCCATCGACCAACTTTCAGCACTTTATCATATGGCCGATATTGCTTTAATCACACCCATGCGAGATGGGATGAATCTTGTGGCTAAAGAATTTGTAGCCAGTAAAACAGATCAAAAGGGTGTTTTAATATTAAGTGAAATGGCTGGTGCCTCTAAAGAACTGGCTGATGCTATCATTATCAATCCTAATGATAATGATGCTATTGTAGAGGCTTTGGAATTGGCCATTACTATGCCAGAGGAATTGCAGAAAAGGAACATGCATAAAATGCAACGTACCGTAAAGTTATATGACATTCATAATTGGGTTGATTTGTTTTTTAACAGACTCAAATATATATCTGACAAGCAAAAAAATTTTACTACCCTGCCACTAGACGAAAAAACCCTTGCGGAGATGATGAAACATTATCATTTTGCAGAGGAGCGTTTGATTTTATTAGACTTGGATGAATTTTTATCAGCATCAGATTATCTTTCTTTTCCTTCCCAGCTGGACGATAAAATTTATGAAGTTCTGAAATCTGTTATTGCCAATGAAAAAAACAAAGTATTATGTGTAAGTGGAGCAGATATACAAACCCTTGACAGTTTGTTTGGAGACTTGAAGTTGGATATGATTGCCGAACATGGCATGTGGACGAAAAGGTACGGCCACGATTGGGAAATCTTTGACGCTATCTCTAACGAATGGAAATATGAGATTTTCCCTACTTTAGAACATTTTGTAAAAAGGACACCAGGTGCATTTATTGAAGAAAAGGATTTTTCGCTGGTATGGCATTATAGAAAAACACAAAATGGTCTTGGGGAATCGAGGATGCGGGAACTGAGTGAGCATTTAAAATACCTCATTTCCAACATGAATCTAAACGTGGTGGAAGAAAATATGATGGTAGAAATAAAAAGCTCGCTGGTAAACAAAGGCCGTGCAGTAAGAAAATGGCTGGAATCTTCTAATGTACATTTTATATTTGCACTGGGAGGAAATAATTCTTCTGAAGAGATTTTCAAGATATTGCCAGTAAATGCATATTCCGTAATCACAGGTAGAAGCCATACCACACATGCCAGATACAATATGATCAGGAAAGAAAATATTTATGATGTATTTAAAATGATGGTGGATGCGAAAGAATATTATCTGAATTGAATAAAAATATAGGAAATAAGGAGCAAGGAATAGTAAGTTCGTAGTTGATAGCTCGTAGCAGGAATTAAAAGTTAGTAATGACAATGAATAATTGGGGAAAAGGCCCGTAGCTGGTAGTTGCATGATCCTATGGAGCGGAGGGAGGAGAGTAGAGGAAAATTAGCGTCAAAGTTGAAAGGATAATGAGGATGAGCTGTGAAGTTGGAGAGTTGGAGAGTCGGTCCAAGATTGGTTGGAGAACCACAGTCCCTGCCCTTTTTGCTACGAACTACGTGCTATTTCTTCTCCAACTCACCAAATTATCATCTCCTCAACTCCCCAATATTGCTACGAACTATGAGCTATGAACTAAGAGCTCTTTCCCCAACTTTCCAACTCATCATCTCCCCTGCTTCCCGACTGCACCAACATCAAACACCATCAAAGATGTTTATCAATTTTTCCCCTGAGGGCTTTTTTCTCGGATTGCCTTTTCTTCAAATCCAACCGTTTTTCTTTTGCTTTTTTAGAAGGTTTAGTGGCTACTCTTTTTTTCGTTTTCTTAAGTGATTCTGCCAGATAGTGATAAAACCTTTTAACAACGAGGTCCTTGTTTTGCTTTTGGCTCTTGTATTCCTGTGCGAACACTTGCAAAATACCTTCCTGATTGATCCTTCTGCCCTGTTTTTCCCTGATCAAAGCCTTTTCTTCCTCACTTAACAGCTCTGATTGATCCACATTAAACCGTAATTCTACCCTGGTTTCCGTTTTATTCACATGTTGCCCTCCTGGTCCACTGCTACGGGAAGTCTGGAATTCGAATTCCTTTTCAAAATTTCTGGTGTACAGGGGAGAATTCATGGATGAATTAATTTAAACATCTGTAAAATGAAAATGCCTTATCTGAGAATGTTTCAGATAAGGCATTTGCTATAAATAATATATTTCTAGAAAGCGTATTTGATACCGACATTTAAGGCCAGATAGGTAATACCGGTTAATACGATCTTTGCCTCTCCAAAACCTGATAGATTATCAGAAAATGGCAGATCCAAACCACCACCCAAATTTAAGCCTATATCGGAACCACTTGCTTTAAAACCTCCATAATTAACACTGGTCATAAAGATATTAATACCACCTAAAACATAAGGTGTTATACTTTCACCTTCAAAAACATAAAACCCATTAAAGTTCAATTCATTATAACTATAACCTTCACCTGTAAAATAAAAGGTAAAATCCGCTCCTACTCTCCAGGGTTCAGTTATCAGATAATCACCTCTGAGGTTCAAACCAACTTCATTAAAATCAGTAGCATAAGCTAAACCTCCACCAATTCTAACCTGAGCATAGGTATTGGCACCCACCATCATCAATAATACAATTGCAGCAGCAAAAATTTTTGTTTTTAAGTTTTTCATTTGTTTCAATTTTTTGTTAAACCATTTTTATCATAAAACTAGCTGCTAAAGTAATCACATTTTTAATAATTTCAAATGAAGGATGATATTATTATCATTATTTATCAAAAAAAATAGATGAAATTAAGATTTGAAAATAAGAAATCACATTTTTATCTGCTTTAACAATGGTATATGTATCATTATTTTTAATCGATAATATAAGTATGAAAATTTCTCTTATTCCACCAAGAAGCTATTCAATTTAAAAATACCACCGTATAATGTATTTTATGGTATGGTCATTTCATCCGGATCACTGAAAACCTCTTTTATAGCTTTTCAAAAATTCTTTTCAAAGAAGTCTCTTTTGCCAGAATATCACTTAACTTATTTGTCTTTACCCTGATCTGTTCCATAGTATCGCGATAGCGGATGGTTACCGTATCATCTTCCAATGTCTGGTGATCCACTGCGATACAATATGGTGTTCCTATCAAATCCTGACGGGTATATCTTTTGCCAATTGCGGCATTGTCTTCATAGATCAGGTTGAAATCATATTTCAGGCTTTGGAAAATAGCTTTTGCTTTTTCAGGCAAACCATCTTTCTTCACAAGAGGTAAAATTGCTGCTTTTACCGGGGCCAGCGCAGGATGGAATTTCAAATAAACCCTTTCTTTTTGTTTATCACCTTCTCCTACGGTTTCTTCAGTATAGGCATTGCACATCATCATCAGGAAAAGCCTGTCCGCACCGGCAGAAGTTTCAACTACATAGGGTACATATGCCTGGTTGATTTCCGGGTCGAAATATTGCAGTTTCTTCCTTGATAATTCCTGGTGGTTGGATAGGTCAAAATCAGTCCTGGAATGGATTCCTTCTATTTCCTTAAAGCCCATCGGGAATTCATATTCCACATCTACCGCAGCATTGGCATAATGAGCCAGCTTTTCATGATCGTGAAAACGCAGCTTCTCCTGGGGAACACCTAAAGCGGTATGCCAGTTTTTGCGAATATTTTTCCAATGTTCATACCACTTCATCTCTTCACCAGGGCGAATGAAAAACTGCATTTCCATTTGCTCGAATTCCCGCATCCTGAATATAAATTGCCTAGCAACGATTTCGTTTCTGAAAGCCTTTCCAATTTGTGCGATTCCAAAGGGAATTTTCATTCTGGCTGTTTTTTGAACATTCAGAAAATTCACGAAAATACCTTGTGCTGTTTCAGGACGGAGATAAATTACATTACTCTCTTCAGCTACAGAACCGACTTTGGTAGAAAACATCAGGTTAAACTGACGAACTTCTGTCCAATTGGATGTACCGGAAATAGGACAGGTTACCTTTTCATTGATGATCAGCTCCTGCAAACCCTTCAGGTCCTCTTTTTCCAAAAGGCGGTTCATTTCCGAAACAAGGTGTTTAGCCTTTTCCCCCTCTCCCTTTTCATCCAGGATTGCCGCAAAATCCTCAATCAAAGTATCGGCACGGTATCTTTTTTTAGAATCTTTATTATCCACCATCGGATCATTGAAGCTGTCCACATGGCCGGAAGCTTTCCAGGTAAGTGGGTGCATAAAAATTGCGGCATCCAGTCCAACTACATTTTCATTGAGTCGGGTCATGGTTTGCCACCACAGCGTTTTGATGTTATTTTTCAATTCTACGCCATACGGGCCAAAATCATAAACAGCCTGTAAGCCATCATATATTTCGCTGGAAGGATATACAAATCCATATTCTTTTGCGTGAGCAATAATCTTCTTGAGAATATTGTTTTCTTCGGGTGAATTAATCTTTTGTGCCATAGTGCGCAAAGATAGTTAAATTGGGTTTTTATACTAAAAGCAGGACTTATTTTTTATATGGTGAAATGGTCTTTGGCATTGAGAAATTCGATTTTAAGTAAATTTTGGGATACACAAATAGATCATATAAAGACTGAAACCTTAGTTTACCAAAAAGAATGTGGATGATTTTATGAAATGGTGCGCAAGTATCATTTTTAATGCCCATCTAACGTCAGCTTAAGTGTTTGTTGGTGAAAACACCAAAAAAGAGGAACAAATACCCATATCTTAGAAGTGAAGCCTTAGTTTACCGAAAACGTTGCACTTGTTTTTATAAAATCATGCGCATCATTTTAAAAAACTTAAGCATCAATTTATTTTTATTGCGCATCATTTTTGTCAACAATAGCAGAAAATGTTGAACGATAATCTTCAACTTCACAAACAACTCACAAGTCTTCGGCGGAGCGGCACGAGACCGAATGGGCTTTGCGCAAAGGGGCTCGGGCGCGGATAGCTTGTGTGGCTGGTCCCGATTGTTATCGGGAAGTGCGGAAGGTATGAGGGAACAACAATAAACTTATTACTTTTGAGTCAAAATTCATTATTGTTATGCAGGTTCAAGGATTTGCCATAATACCCTGATAAATTATTTAATGCATAAATATTAATTATAATTAATGAAAAATAGACAATAAAAAGCTTAAAATACGAAAAATATGATATTTTTGCACCGTACAAACCCTGATAACAATAATTTGCCAAAAACGCTATGGAGAGGATTAAAAATGAAGTAAGGGAACTTGCACTATTATTTGATATCAGTATTTATTTAAATAAAAGCAAAAACATCAGGAGTGACCTGCACAATATCTTGAAACTGATCGCCGATAGTATGGGATTGCAAAGAGGTACCATTACTATTTTGGACAGAAACCGGTCGGAGATTCATATTGAGGAGGCCATTCATCTTACCCATGAAGAAAAAGCAAGAGGGATTTATAAAATAGGTGAAGGGGTGATAGGAAAAGTGGTGGAATCAGCCAAACCGGTAGTGATACCCAGGATTTCTGAAGATCCACGCTTTCTGGACCGTACAAAAGCCCGTAGCAACAGTTACAAAAATGATTATTCTTTTATTTGTGTGCCCATAGAATCGGATAAGGAAGTCATTGGTACCCTCAGTGCCGATAAATTGGCGGGCAAATCCATTTCACTCGATGAAGATGTCAGGCTGCTCTCGGTAATTGGCACCATGATCGCTCAATCCCTAAAAGCCAGGCAGGAAGAGTTGGAAGAGCTGAGGACTTTGCAGGAAGAAAATGTGCGCCTGCACGATGAGTTGAAGGATAAATTCCGTACTTCCAACATTATCGGGAACTCCAATCTGATGCAAAATACGCTCAACCTCATTGAAAAAGTCGCTCCAGCAGATGCAACGGTACTGATCAGAGGAGAAAGTGGTGTGGGAAAGGAGCTTTTTGCCCATGCAATACATTATAACAGTCCACGAGCTGACAAGAGCTTTATAAAAGTTAACTGTTCTGCCTTGCCAGAAACACTCATCGAAAGTGAGTTGTTTGGTCATGAGAAAGGTGCCTTTACAGGAGCGGATAAACTGCGGAAAGGACGTTTTGAGCTAGCCCATGAAGGAACTATCTTCCTGGATGAAATCGGGGATCTGCCATTGGCGACCCAGGTGAAGATTTTACGGATATTGCAGGAAAAAGAATTTGAACGTTTAGGCGGATCTGAAACCATACAGGTAAATGTTAGGGTAGTGACCGCTACAAACAGGGACCTGGAAGATTTAATATCAAAAGGACAGTTTCGGGAAGATTTGTATTACCGGTTGAATGTATTTCCTATCTTTATACCTCCCCTTCGGGAAAGAAGGAGTGATATTACCCTTTTAGCGGATTATTTTGTGTCGAAATTCAATAAAAAGAACAATAAGAACATCAAGAGGATTTCCACTTCGGCCATTGATATGTTGATGAGCTACCATTGGCCGGGAAATGTAAGGGAGCTGGAAAATTGCCTGGAAAGGGCTTCTATTTTATGCAATGAAGATGTGATCTATGGTTACCACCTGCCACCTACTTTACAGACACCCAACGAACAATCGCCCATAAAAGGGACATTGTCTGCGATACTCAACAAGGTAGAAAAAGAACTGATCATGGATACCCTGAAGATGACCAAGGGGAATATGGCTAAGGCGGCAGAACATCTGGGCATCACGGAGCGGATCATGGGGCTAAGGGTAGAGAAATACCAAATTGATTTAAGAAGATATAAAGTAAATGATGGCAAAAGCTGAAATTACCAAAGCAGATCTCAATGATCCTGTACATGCCCAGGCAATCCTTGATCTGCTGGATGCTTATTCAATGGATAATATGGGACAAAGTGCACCCATGGCTGACGAGATCAAATCAAAACTAATTGAAGGATTGAAAGAACATCCAACCAGTTTAATATTATTGGCTACTGTAGGTCATAAAATGGCTGGCCTGGCAGTGTGTTTTTTTGGTTTTTCCACCTTTTATGCCAAAAAACTGATCAATATTCATGATCTGGTGGTATTACCGGGATTCAGGGGTATGGGTGTGGGCCGTCAACTGATGCAGGCAGTAGAAGCCGCAGGACGCGAAACCAATTGCTGCAAGGTGACCCTGGAAGTTAGAGACGACAATCTGGTAGCACAGACATTGTACCGGCAGGAAGGATATGGTGACAGTAAACCACCCATGTATTTCTGGAGCAAGTATTTGTGAAGTAATTAGTCATACTATGACTCAGAACAGATAAGCAATTCGTTAATTTGCTGCTATTAGTCATAGTATGACTATCCCATATCGTCAGCATCACGGATTAGACCGATGACACTGAAAGACCCAATTAAGAGATAATAGAAATGAAAATATTTATAGGATTAGTTTTTTTTATTGGGCCATTATTATTTTTAGAGGATCAATTTGAAAATTTGCAGATTGAACAACGCGGTCAAATTGTCAATATGATCATTGTTGATAAGCCATATAGTTGTATATTCTCAAAAACAAAGCATTTTGCAAAGTTTAAGTATAATGGTAAGATTTATTCCAAAAGAATTGGGGTTTCATTTTGTAATAAATATCGTATTGGAGAATCAGTTGAAATGAAGTACTTAAAAAACTATAATGAAATAATGTACCCTGATGAAAAAACAATTTACGAATTTATATCTATGGTTTCATTGAGTGTCTTTGGTTTGTTTATGATATTTATCGGTATCAAGAAAAATAAATCAAAAAAGAAAACAGGGATTCGAACCCCGTGACGCACTTGAATAAAAGGATTGATATATGCCAAAACCTTTTTATAAATTCAATTTTGATGATGCAATAAGGCAATTAAAAGAGGTGAGAGTGTTTAAAAATAATAGGGTTAGCATACTCACAGCTATCTTATGGCATATTTTAGTATTCACGATAATTTATTTAGCGTTCAAATACCTTTAAGGTGTAATGGTCAAACTTTGAACCTTAAACCCTTTTGTCAGCATCACAGATTAGGCGGATGACACTGATATGAAAAGTAAAAATGATAATGAGTTTTCAAAAGCTGGAAGATATAATTTTATCGGATTAATTATAGGTTTAATAATAATGTTATTGTTTATTTTATTTAGCTGATAAGTCTCTGAATTGATAATTTCATATGTTTCCCGCCAAATTAAACCCCATAGCTGTTATTAGGTCAGTACCGAAAGTTACACCCGAATAAAGAAGAAACAATCAAAAAACCGTCCGTCAGATCTGAGTGTCCACACGAAACAGCAGACAATCCAATTAATGAGATATTGAACAAAGGTATTACCAGTATTACCTACAATCATTTAAATTTACCAAAGCTAATCACCAAGGGTGACAGCAACATCCAATATGTATATGACGCAACGGGTATTAAAATGGGTTCAAATGGAATAAATGCACATTATGTATGGGGTGGATATAGAGCAGCTTTATCGATTACTCCATTTGGCCCTGCGATAGTATCTATATCATATAACCAAGGTGCCACACACACGTTCATCAACATTTGGAAATATAAACAAGGATGATAAAAAATAATTGTCATGGGCAAACAGAGGAAATCAATATTTGAAGATCCTTATCAACAACTTAAGAAAGTCAAAATATTTCGAAATAAAAGAACCAATAGAATTATTGTGATCATATGGTGGCTTTTATTCACTGTGTTTTTAATTTATAGATTTATTTTATAATAATTTACCCAACACCCCCTAGCGCGCTTTTGCAATGCGTGCCTTGTAAAGATAAGAAAGTCCCAATATAGTCCGCTCGGTTAAGAATGGTCGGGCTTTTTGTCTGAAGCTGATTGTCTGATATAAATAGCATAATAAAAACAAGGATTACCAATATTGCCTACAATCATTTAAATTTACCAAAGCTAATCACCAAAGGCGACAGCACCATCCAATATGTGTATGACGCAACTGGTATAAAACTGCAAAAGAAAGTGAGTAAAAACGGCACGGTTGTTAAAACTACAGATTACGTAGGCGCATTGGTGTACGAAGGCACCGCCGATAAATTCCTGCATACCGAGGAAGGCCGCGTGGTGCTGAAGGAGAATGGCCAAGAGAAAGAAGAGTACCAGTACCATTTAAAGGACCATCTAGGCAATGTCCGGGTTACGTTTACTACTGCCGAAAGGGAAGAAATGACAAGCATGTACCTGCTTACCATGGAACCAGAGTTTGCGGTTTTGGAAGGGGAAACCTTTGGCAACCTGGAAACCCGTCAAGTGGATGTCTTGAACAACAAAACGGAAGGTGGCAAGGCAAGTGCCAGGTTGAACGCTTTTGAAAGCAGGGTGATGGGACCATCGATGAGTTTAAAAGTGATGCCGGGGGATACAATTAAGATGAACGTGTTTGCCAAATACGACATGAAAGCCAAAACCAAGGAAACGGTCACGGGCATGGCTGCAATAGTGGCATCATCCTTCGTCACCGAAGAAATGGCCCCGGAAGCAGCCACTATTGTGAGGCAGGCATTGCAGACACCTTTGAGTGCGGTGCAGACTACCTTGTTCGCCAAAGACCACACGATACCCAAAGCCTATTTGAACTATCTTTTCTTTGACAAGGACATGAAGTACAAGACGGGTGGCTTCAAACAGGTGAGTGAAGAAGCCTTGGGCAAGTTCGAGGAAATGGAGCTGGATTTCGCCCCCCAGGAAGAAGGTTACCTGATGGTCTACGTGGCCAACCAAACCAACGAGCCCCTCGATGTCTTTTTTGATCAGATGGCAGTGGAGCACACTTCTGGTCCGATCGTCCGGGTGGACGATTACTACCCTTTTGGTATGGCTTTCAACACCGGTACCCTAACAGGCGTATTGACAAACAAGTACCTCTACAACGGAAAAGAACTCCAACAGGAACTGGGATTGGACTGGTACGACTACGGGGCCAGGATGTACGACGCGCAGCTGGGGAGGTGGCACGTTGCGGATCCCTTAGCAGATAAATACCATTCGTGGTCTCCATACAATTATACTGTTAATAATCCAATATTATTTGTTGATCCAGACGGAAGAGACGTTGATTATTCTGATTTGTATGCGAAGGATGAAGATGGTAATTATAAACATACTGCACAAATTATAGCTTTTGAATTATTTGCTACGACAAAAACAGGAAGAGAATTCATTATGCAAAGAGCACAAAAGGGTTTTGAGTTAAAAGGTAAGATTGTAAAAGATTTAGATATAAAGGCAGAAGAAGCTGGAGAGTTATCCAATGAAATAGATGCAATTTTTAAAGTTACAGATTTAAGCAATTATGAGCCAACAAAAAATATGCTTGCAGATGGTTTAACAGAGGCAAGTATAGATAAGGATATTAATAAGTTGGTTGTAACATATCATATTGATGATAATAGATCTGATGATAAAAGACCATATGTTTTACTTGAAATTGTGGACACATATGCTCATGAAACATTATTACATGGGTTGTCCAAAGAAAGCATGTACAAAAGAGGAGAACCTGTTAGATCTGATGGCTATAATGAACATAGAAGAGAGTTCGTTCAAAGTTCGGTATACTATACAAAAATAAGACCAATGCTTAAAGCATTAAATAATAAAGCTTTTAGAAGTGCACTGACAGATGAGCAAATTGAACGTATAATATTTAAAGGTTATTGATATGGACTTCTTTAGATGTATTGGATTTATAGCTATTATGTTATATTTAACAAACTGTAATAGCCCGAAGATAATAGAAGTTGAAAGGTCTTTGATTATTCGAGATTATTATCCGCAAGATTCACTCATGTATGATAAACTAATTTTCAAGGACGGAAAGCTTTACTCTTGGAATGCAGTACCTGGCTTAGGCAAGATGTATTTAAGTGATTCAATTTTGAGTGGGTCAAAGTGGAAACGGTTTCGAATTGATATAGATAAGAATAATTATATA
The DNA here is from genome assembly GCA_023393375.1 of Bacteroidota bacterium. Taxonomy (GTDB): domain Bacteria; phylum Bacteroidota; class Bacteroidia; order Cytophagales; family Cyclobacteriaceae; genus JAEWLI01. The sequence goes on along the minus strand of JAEWLI010000102.1, from coordinate 1,133 downwards.
GAAATATTAGATACATTTAAGATAGCAACACATAAGCACACATTTGATGCATGTAAATATTTAATGGTTTCAACAAGATCAAATATAGAATTAGTGGATTTTGGAATATATATACAAGGACTAGGCACCGTTCATTATAGAGGCTATCATAGTGGCTATCATAGTGGCAGAATAATAAATCTTTATACAGCAAACTCTTCAAGTGTCGAATGGATCAATCCAACAATTACAAATTATATTATTGATTTCTTATCAGATTCTATTTTACATGAACCAATGCCTCCAATAGATCAGAAGGCGATAGATGAAGAAATAGAAGGTGAAATAGAATTCGATACGACACAATTATATTGATGCTAATTCTTATAACTTCAAATAATTCAATGAAATAAAATGCTAAAAATGAATGCCTGATCAACCATGGTCGGGCTTCTCACTGTAATAGAGAATCCATTTTATACTTGGCAAAGAAAGCGTCCATCAGGGCATAGATATTATCTTTGTCTTTAGGATTGAGCTTTTCAAGGAGCTTCAGCCTTTTAAGGGCATCATTGTCAATGTTCTGGTACTCCCCATCCTTCACCAGGAAATCAATCGTTACGTTTAGTGCATCGGCAATCTTGGCGGCCGTATCAATAGAAGGCTTGATCTCATCCCTTTCATACTTACCAATAATGTCACCGGAAGTACCCACAGCCTTCCCCAAAGCGGATTGCGTCATTTTTATCTGCTTCCTTGCGTATGTTATTCCCTCTCCCTGGTTCGTGTCCGCACGAAACAGCAACCGGAGAGTGTCTGAACCATGATCTTAAGGATTAGATTAAATGATTACCATGATTAAGTAAGTATAGAGTGATATCAGCATATTAAAAACAAATGTATTACCAGTATTGCCTACAATCATTTAAATTTACCAAAGCTAATTACCAAAGGCGACAGCACTATCCAATATGTGTATGAAGCAACGGGCATAAAACTGCAAAAGAAAGTGAGCACAAACGGCACAGTGGTTAAAACGACAAATTATGTGGGCGGATTGGTGTACGAAGGCACCACCGATAAATTCCTCCATACCGAGGAAGGCCGCGTGGTGCTGAAGGAGAATGGCCAAGAGAAAGAAGAATACCAGTACC
>JAEWLI010000046.1 GCA_023393375.1 Bacteroidota bacterium | reverse complement strand
GGGCAATATAGTACTAAACATGCCTAGGGACCGCCAGTCTACCTTTGAGCCGCAGCTGATCCCCAAACATCAGAGGATGTCAGACAAGATTGAACAGGCCATCATAGGGATGTATTCCCGGGGCATGCCCACCAGGGACATCGAAGATCAGGTGAGGGATATTTACGGCATAGATGTCAGCGAAACGACCATATCCAATGTCACAAACAAGTTGATCGACCACATCAAACAATGGCAGGATAGGCCTTTGGATGCCGTTTATTTCACTGTATGGATGGACGGTATCAGCTTCAAAGTGCGGCAGAGCGGCAAGGTTGTCAACAAAACGATTTACCTGGTTATCGGCCTAAACAACCAAGGGCTTAACGAAGTGTTGGGCATGTGGATAAACGAATCAGAGTCGGCGGCTTTCTGGCTCACGGTACTCACCGACCTCAAATCAAGAGGCGTAGAGGACATCCTTATTGCCTGTACCGACAACCTAAAAGGGTTCACCGATGCGGTCAAAGGCTGTTTCCCAAATACCGCCACACAGCTTTGTGTGGTCCACCAGATCAGGAATTCGTCCAGGTATGTGGTGTGGAAAGACCGGAAGAAATTCATGTCCGACCTAAAGCTGGTTTACAATGCCCCAACCAAACAAGGGGCTGAAGCAGCCCTGGAAGAATTTGCCGACAAATGGGAAGCAAAATACGGTTATGCGCTACTTTCTTGGAGAAACAACTGGGAAAACTTGACCCAATACTTCGATTTCCCAATTGAAATTAGGAAGATAATCTACACCACTAACATAATCGAAAGCCTTAACAACGGGATTAGGAAGTATACTCGTTCCAAATGCATTTTCCCCGATGATCAGTCTGCCCTCAAGGCTGTTTATTTGGCAATCCAAAACGTGGAAAGAAAATGGGGCAAACCAATATCTAATTGGGGTCTGATATTAAATCAATTTATGACTATATTTGATAAAAGATGCCGAATCTAATACAGTCTCTTTTATATGTACACAAAATTCGGGACAGGCTCTGTTTGTTCAAAATATTACTAATTTTTTAATTCCCTCAGCCCTCTGCTCTCCGCCCCCTGCTTTTCCCTACCAGCCATGAGCTACCAACTACGAGCTTCTTACTTCTTTTCTTGCTCACAGATCACTCAGATTTACACAGAAATTCAATTTCTCTCTGCTCTCCGGCCTCTGCCCTCCGGTTCCTTGTTCCTTGCTGCTTTTCCCTACCAGCCATGAGCTATCAGCTACGAGCTAAAATCTACTTCCTTGGATGAAACTCCTGTACCACTTGTTTCAGATAATCCCTGTCCAAATGGGTATAGATCTCGGTAGTGGTAATCGATTCATGTCCAAGCATCTCCTGTACAGCCCTCAGGTCAGCCCCACCTTCTACCAAATGAGTAGCAAAGGAATGCCTGAAAGTGTGTGGACTTATTTTTTTACCTAATCCAGTGCTTTCGGCAAGATTTTTAATAATGGTAAACACCATCACCCTGGTCAGTTTTCGACCTCTTCGATTAAGAAAAGCATAGTCTTCATGCCCTTTTTTTATGTCAACATGCACCCTGATTTCCCTGGTATATATGTTCAGGTATTTCAAAGCTTCCCTGCCAATTGGTGTTAACCTTTCCTTGTTACCCTTTCCAATCACCCTCAGAAATCCTATATCAGGATAAACATTAGAAATTCTCAGGTCCACCAACTCCGAAACCCGTAATCCTGAACTGTACAACACTTCCAACATGGCCCGGTTACGTCCGCCTTCCGGGGTAGACAGGTCTATGGCATTCAACAATTGTTCGATCTCATGATAATGCAGTACATCGGGCAATTTCCTTCCCAGTTTCGGCCCTTCTATTAACTCTGAGGGGTCTTTTTTGATCTGATCATCGTAAATCAGGTATTTGTAAAAAGCCTTGATGCCCGATAACACACGTGCCTGAGTATGAGGTAGCATGCCCAATTTTGCCACATATTGTATAAAGCTTTGTATGTCGTTGGTACTGAGTTGCAGCGGACTGAGGTTTAAATTGGAGATTTCGAGAAACTGTTTTAGCTTTACAACATCATGGATATATGCCTCAATGGAATTGTCAGAAAGTGATCGTTCCAGTTTGAGGTAATTTTTAAATTGCTTGATATAAGAGTCCCAATTCATTCTGATCCGAAATTAATTAAAATTATGAAGATAATTATCATTAATGGTCCAAATCTCAACCTCCTGGGCATTAGGGAAAAAAGTGTTTACGGACAGGAAAGTTTTGATTCATTTTATGAAAAATTAAAAAAACGTTTCCATAATTTGGAGCTTGATTATTTCCAATCGAATGTGGAAGGCGAATTGATCAACAAACTGCATGAAACCGGCTTTTCCTATGATGGCATCATCATCAATGCGGGTGGTTATACTCATACTTCTGTGGCCATCACTGATGCCATTGCTGCGATTCATACACCTGTTTTGGAAGTTCACATTTCCAATATTTATTCCCGTGAAGATTTTCGACACAAGAGCCTTTTAAGTAAAAATTGTGTGGGCATTATTTCCGGTTTGGGATTGGATGGATATACCATGGCGATCAATTATTTTATGGATAAAAAGAATTCCGAAACTAAAAGTCAAATCGTTTAATTTTTCCGCATTCAGGATATGCCCGATTTCCACCATATGGTTAACTTCAAAGAGATTGTCTCAGTGACATTGATCCTGTTTTCTGTGATTGATATCCTGGGGTCCATACCTATCGTGATCGATTTGAGAAAGAAAACGGGTACCATAGCATCAGGTAAAGCGACGCTGGTAGCAGGATTATTGATGATTTTGTTTTTATATTTAGGAGAATCGATACTAAAACTTTTCGCGGTAGATGTAGAATCTTTTGCCATCGCTGGTGCGATTATCATATTTTTCATCGGTATGGAAATGATCATGGGTATCACTTTTTTTAAATCTGACCCGGAAGAGTCAAAAAGTGCCTCCATAGTGCCCCTTGCATTTCCTTTGATTGCCGGAGCCGGTACCATGACCACCATTATTTCCTTACGAGCTGCCTATGAGGAGGTGAATATCCTTATTGGGATATTGTTAAACCTACTGTTTGTATACATTGTACTTAAAAGTTCCAGATGGTTGGAACGAAAATTGGGATATGCAGGGTTTAATATTTTAAGGAAAGTGTTTGGGATCATCCTGCTTTCCATAGCGATCAAATTAATTAAAGACAATATTCACCTTTAAAGATGATAACAATTTATACTGACGGAGCTTCCCGTGGCAATCCCGGTCCGGGTGGGTATGGGGTTGTGTTGATATATAAAGAACACAGAAAAGAACTCAGCGAAGGTTACCGGCTCACCACTAATAACCGGATGGAATTATTGGCCGTTATTAAAGGTTTGGAGGCTTTGAAAGGGGAGGGGCAAGAGGTGGTTATCTATACCGATTCCCAATATGTGGTAAATGCTGTGGAAAAAGGCTGGATATGGGGTTGGGTGAAAAAAGGATTTAAAGACAAAAAAAATCCTGATCTCTGGAAACAGTTTATTCCATTATACCAAAAACATAAAGTGAAGTTTAAGTGGTTGAGGGGGCATGCTGGTCACAGAGAAAATGAGTATTGCGACCAATTGGCAGTAGCAAGTGCCACAGGCTCCCGGTTGAAAGTTGATCAGGGCTTTGAATTAGCTGGTAGTTCGTAGCTGATAGCTCATAGGAAAGTCAAGGTGAAAGCTCAAAGCTGAAAGGAAAAAGGGCTCAAAGTTGAAATCAGGAAGTCTATTTCAACTCTCCAACTCTCCAAATTCCAACTCACCACCTCAACATCTTCCCCAACTCTCCAATTAAAACATTAAACAATGAATGATCATCCGCTACATATTTATTTATTTGAGGGTGAGGGAGAAACGCTTGAATTCAAACAAACACTCAATGATAAATACAAAATTGCTAAAACTTTATGTGCTTTTGCCAATACCCGGGGTGGAGTTTTGCTGGTAGGGGTAAAGGACAACAAAACAGTGGTCGGTGTTGATCCTGAGGAAGAAAAGCATATTCTCGAAGCCGCTGAATTTTTGTGCCAACCACCTATTCCATTGCAAATAGAAGAAATCTATTGGGAACAAGATGAAGATGAAGAACTAACGATTTTAAAAATTTCCGTAGCAGAAAGCACGGATAAACCTCATTATGCCGGGAACAGAAAAAACGAAATGATACCTTATCTGCGCCATCAGGATAAGACATTGTTGGCAGGTCCACGGGCTATACAGGCTATGAAAATAGTATTGGATGTAACCGATGATACATTATCAAAAAATGAAATCCGGTTATTGGATTATCTGAGAAAGAACGGCAGGATTTCAGTTAAGAAATATATGGAATTGGTTAATATTTCGCTTCGCCGTGCCCGCCGCGAACTGAATGAAGCGATGGATAAAGGCCTTATCAGACCCCTACAACACGAGCAGGAAGATTATTACGTGATATAAGAATTTTTTGGTGAGTTGAAAATTTGGGGAGTTGGAGAGTTGGAGAAGGAGGGTTCCTCCTTCTTCTTTCCCATTGATACATAAATTTTCATTATATCCTCTTTGTTTGATTTAAACGCGATAAACGAATTTTTTCGAAAATCAAATTTCGATTTGCGAATGACGAATTCTGAATGATGATTTGCGGATCTATTTTTTCTATTGTTTATAATTCCTTTTTTCGTTTGCAATTACTTGGCCCATAATGCCTTTAAGGTACAACATGATGAAGCCTATTTGTTCAAAGATTTAGAAGTGTAGGATTAGCTTGGTAGAAAATTGAATGATTAGCCAAATAAGTGCTGTAGGCACGAAACATAATTTCATTCTGGTGCGTCACCCCTTCAGCTATCAACCATGAGCTATCCGCTACGAGCTTTTTTTATTCATTTTTGGCTTACCCACTCATTCCCTTTAATATAAAAACGCCAGGGACGTAAGGCATCTTCACCAGCATAATCAACCCCCACGCGTTTAGCAGCTATTATATCTTCTTCTTTGATATGTTCCCCCACATCTTCTATCCAAATTATTTCACCCCACAGCATTTCCCCATATAAGCTTTTGTTGATGCCCAATGCCTGGCTTAAAGCACCTGGACCGGCGGTAATCCTTTTCTCCACTTTATGTATTTGACGCCTCTCCATCATCACCTCGATACCTTCTATTGGCTGAACTGCCCGAACTAGTACAGCATCTGCAAGTCCCTGAATGTTGGTTACCACATTAAACAGATAATGGATACCATAACATAAATAGACATAAGCTGCCCCGCCACACTGGAACATGATCTCTGTTCTGTTGGTCCTGCGATTATTATTGGCATGGCAGGCTTTGTCATTTCTACCACAGTAGGCCTCCACTTCTACAATCAGTCCAGATGTTAAGACTCCGTTGATATTGGTATTCAAGGTTTTTCCCAATAAATCTTTACTGATCTCCACCACATCAGGTCTTAAATAAAAATCTCGCTTTAACTTCATCTGATGATTTTTGTTGCAACCTTTTTGTCTTCTTTTTAGTTTAATAATGTTTGTTAAACTAAATCAATATCATTCATCCTAAATTTAATAATAAAATGAAACGAACATACAGTTTATTAATTGCTATTCTGTTTTTCATGGGATTTCAGGAAACTATTGCTCAGGTAAATATGCCAGCAGCGAGTCCTCAGTCCACTATTAATCAAGCTGTTGGATTGGTAGATGTCCAGATAAATTACTCCCGCCCTTCGGTAAAAGGACGAAAAATATTTGGCGAAATGTTACCATACGGTGAAATATGGCGTACTGGTGCCAATGCTTCCACTAAGATAACGTTTAGCGATACCGTTAAAATACAAGGGAATACAGTTCCTGCTGGTACATATGCTTTATATACCATTCCTGAAAAAGACAAATGGACTGTTATTATTAGCAGAAGTGTCGATTCCTGGGGGGCTGGAAGTTACAAAGCAGCTGATGATGCAGCACGGTTTGAAGTAAAACCATCAAAAAATCCAAAAGATGTAGAAACATTTATTATTTATTTTTCAGATTTAACCAGTAATTCTGCTAACCTTAACCTGGCTTGGGAAAAAGTATTGGTTAGTTTTAAAATCGAAACAGATACGGATAAAAAGGTATTGGCTTCAATTGATGAAACCATGGCATCAGGAAATGCTACTGCAAATGATTACAATTCAGCAGCTTCGTATCTCTTTGAATCCGGAAAAGACCTGAACAAAGCATTGGAGTATGTAGATGCAGCTATTGAAAAATTTGAAGAACAACAGAGAAATGTTTTTTGGGTCCACCATCTGAAAGCTAAGATCCATGGTAAGTTGAACCAATTTGACCAGGCAATTAAAGCAGCTGAAAAATCAAAATCACAGGCTCAGGAAGCCAATAATCAGGATTATGTCAGGTTGAATGATAAGTTGATCAAAGGATGGCAAACAAAAGGAAAAAGTTGATTTTTCTGATCAAAATATATAAAATAGAAAGAGGCATCGTGAGATGCCTCTTCTATTTCTGATTCAAAATAAGTTTTATTATAGGTTAGCTTGTGCTGGTGTTTCAGATTCAGGTATTACAAAATCCACTTTTTCTAGTTTCGGTATGTTCATTGGATTCACTTCATCCAGTCCGGTAAGATTTTTTTGCGATAACCTCAAAGCTTCATCATAGAATAAAACGATTACCGGTGCTTCTTCTACGATAATTTTATCCATTTCTACATAATAATCCAAACGTTTGAATCCATCTGGTTCCAGTTTGGCATCTTCATATAATTTGTCAAATTGTTCGTTGCTGAAATGGGTTTTGTTAGGTCCGTTAGGTGTTTTGTTTTTGCTGTAAAACATAGCCAGATAATTTTCAGCATCAGGATAATCACCTAACCAAGATCCACGGAAGAAATTTGCCCTGGCATTGTCGATCAATTCCTGATGAGTTGCTACCGGATTTATTTTTATTTCAACTTTCAGACCGATTGCTTCCCATTGTTTTTGAAGATATTCCACGTAAGGTTTTGACTGAATTGTGGTAAATAACTCAATAACAGGTACATTTTTGCCTTCAGCATAACCTATTTCTCTTAACAATTGCTCCGCTTTTGCCTTGTTAAACTCGTAACCTTTGATTTTATCGTTGTTAAATCCGGTGATGGCCGGAGGAATAATACCACATACTCCAGGTTTCCCAAGATTGTTTAGCATATAAGAAATCATCTCACCTCTGTCAATGGCATAGTTCATGGCTTGTCTGAATTTTTTATTCAGTACAGGGTGGTTCTTATCTTTATAGAGTTCAGGATTCATGCAAAAACCGATGTATTCGGTATTCATATAAGGGATTTTCTCAATCGTAAAATTGGCAGAAAAATCTTTTTTAATTGAGCCATCTTTGTTCAGGATCATATCAATAGAATTTGCTTGTCCAGAGAATGATATCAGGTCGAGTTTTTTCTGCTGAAAAGTAAGCAGTTCCTGAGTTTTATCAGATATAAATGATACCATCACAGCATCCAGATAGGGTAATTTCTTACCGTTAAGATCCTTTTTCCAATAGTTTTCATTTTTTACAAGAGCAAGGTTGTTGCCTTCATTCCACGATTTCATCATAAATGGACCAGATCCTACAGGGTTTGTCCTAAATTCTTTTCCATATTTGTCTATAGCTTCTTTTGGCAATACGAAGGTATAAGGCATGGTTAAAATCTCCAGAAATGCACCGAAAGGTTGATCTAATTTGATTTTAATAGTATAATCATCAATGGCTTCGATCCAGTTTTCGGCTATTTTTCCATTTTCATCTTTTTTCACCTTATCATTAAAAATCCATACACCAGTACTTGCGGTAGCCGGATCCAAAATTCTTTTAAAGGAGTACACAAAGTCCTGGGCTTTCACTTCACGGCCTTTTCCCTCAGGAAAGCAAGGGTTATCATGAAAATAGATGCCTTGTTTAATTTTGAAGGTGTATTCTTTCCCCTCATTTTCAATTTCCCAACTGTCAGCAATACACTTTACAGGATACATGTCATCACTTAATTCGAAAAGGCCATTATAAATCTGTGATGTGGCCCAAATGTTAGCTTGGTTGCGTGCAAATGCTGGATCCAATGAACTCAATCCATCAGCCTGGTTGTAGCGAAATACTTTTTTGCCACTCTCATCTTCCTGTTTTGTAGTACAACTGAACGCCAACACAAAAACCCATAAAACTAGAATGAATCGTCTTGTCATAATTTTTTTAATTATTTTGAATTAAAACTTTATCTTTGTATTTAAAAGCAGCTAAGATTCGCTGTTTTCCAAACATTTACAAGTTGATTTATGGAAATTACTTACTTAGGTCATTCTTGTTTTATTTTAGAAGCAGGAAACAGTAGATTATTATTTGATCCGTTCATTACACGAAATCCATTGGCCAATGAGGTAAACGTGGATGAAATAAAACCTGATTACATTTTTCTCAGTCACGGTCACGAAGATCATACCGCAGATGTGGAAAGAATTTATGCCAATTCGGAAGCCACAGTAGTTTCTAATTTTGAGGTAATAACCTGGTTTCAGAAAAAAGGCATTCATAAATTCCACCCCATGAATACAGGTGGCAAGTGGCAGTTTGATTTTGGATTGGTCAAATTTGTAAATGCCGTTCATTCAAGTAGTATGCCTGATGGCAGTTATGGAGGTGCTCCGGGAGGTTTTGTAGTACAAACCAATGATGTTACTTTTTATTTTGCAGGAGACACGGCACTTACCCGTGATATGGAATTGATTAGCAAAGAGTATAAACTTGATTTTGCCTTTTTACCTATTGGGGATAACTTTACCATGGGAATTCACGATGCACTGATAGCAGCCGAGTATCTGAAAATTGATAAAATTATTGCGATGCATTTTGATACTTTTCCTTACATTCGGATAGATCACAAACAGGTGAAAGAGTTAGCATCGAATTCAAAAAAAGAACTATTATTGTTGAAGATTGGTGAAAAAGTAAATCTTTAAATTATTTTATAAAAGTAACATGGGCAAAATCATTGCAATTGCTAACCAAAAGGGGGGTGTTGGCAAAACTACCACAGGCATAAATCTCGCGGCAAGTCTTGCCGCTCTCGATAAAAAAACATTGATTGTAGACGCTGATCCTCAGGCCAACTCCACCTCCGGAATAGGTTTTAACCCAAAGGAAATTGAAGTTAGCATCTACGAATGTATGGTGGATGGTGCCAGTGTAACAGAAAGCATCAGACAAACTGAAATAAATTTATTGGATCTTTTACCCTCTCACATTGATTTGGTAGGAGCAGAGGTGGAAATGATCAATCTGGATAAAAGGGAAGAAAAAATGCGAAATGCCCTGGCCATCGTGAAAGAAGAATATGATTTTATAATCATTGACTGCTCTCCATCGCTGGGATTGATTACCATCAATGCACTTACCGCAGCAGATTCAGTGATTATTCCAGTTCAATGTGAGTATTTTGCTTTGGAAGGTTTGGGTAAACTTTTAAGTACCATTAAAATAATTCAGTCAAGGCTCAATACGGGCTTGGAAATTGAAGGAATACTGCTGACCATGTACGACGCAAGACTTAGATTATCCAATCAGGTAGTAGAGGAAGTAAGCAGCCATTTCAAGCAATTGGTGTTTAATACAATTATACCTAGAAATATTAAACTAAGTGAATCGCCAAGCTTTGGTATACCAGCCATTTCCCATGATGCAGAAAGCAAAGGGGCTGTCAGCTACCTTAACCTCGCAAGGGAAATTTTAACAAAAAACAACCTTACTTAAATTATAACTTTATCAGATGGATCAAAAAAAACCATTAAAAAGACGGAATGCATTAGGAAGGGGATTGGGTGCTTTACTTGATGATCCTGAAGAAAATAGGTCACAATCACTGGAGTCTGCAGCTGTTAACATGATCTGCGAGATTCCTGTTGAAGAAATAGAGGCTAACCCATTTCAACCCAGAACTTATTTTGATCAGGCAGCACTGGAAGAATTGGCAGAATCCATTAAGGTTCAGGGGATTATTCAACCTATTACTGTAAGAAGGTTGCATAAAAATCAGTATCAGTTGATTTCAGGAGAAAGAAGGCTTCAAGCTTCAAAACTTGCTGAGCTTACGGCCATACCTGCATATGTACGTATGGCCAATGATCAACAGATGCTGGAGATGGCACTTATTGAAAACATTCAACGTGAAAATCTCAATGCAATTGAAATAGCTTTAAGTTATCAAAGATTGATTTCGGAGTGTGACCTTAAACATGAAGAATTGGGTGATCGAGTAGGTAAAAATCGTTCTACTGTGAACAATTACCTGAGATTGTTGAAATTGCCTCCTGATATTCAGATAGCCATACGTGACAGCCGGATCACTATGGGCCATGCCCGTGCTTTAATTACTGTAGAAAACATAGATGTACAGCTCGAAATTTTCAAAAAGATCCTTCAGGAAGACCTCTCTGTAAGGAAAGTAGAAGAGCTGGTGAGGCAATATGCTTCAGGGAATACTAAAAAAGAAAAAAAATCTGTTCATCATGATGGTCTTGTGGAGGAAATGCATCAATGGCAATCCCGGTTGTCATCCCATTTCGGTGCTAGGATACAGATAAAAGCAGATGAAAAAAATAAAGGTGAGATTAAAATTCCTTTCACCTCTAAAGAAGATCTTAACAGGATTCTGGAAATTTTGGATATTTAAAAATGATAGGGGTAAAATACGTTGGTTTGTTTTTGATGCTATTTGTTATTTTATCCCTATCTCCCGTTATTGCGCAGAATAATGAACAGGTGCCGGATACTATTCCCCCTGTGCAATATGAAAACAGCGATACCTTAAGGATAATTGATCAGGATACCATTGATCAGGTTATCACACCACCGATTTCTCCGGAAAATGATCAAGGTCCGATCCGGATTGTGGAGAGGGAATTTCCAGATCCGCTAAAAGCAACGTTATTGTCCGCTGCATTGCCAGGCTTGGGTCAGGTTTATAATAACAGCCATTGGAAAGTGCCAATTATTTATGGTGGTCTTCTCACATTGGGGTATCTTGTACATTATTTCGATTACAACTATATCAAATTCAGAAACGCATTCCTTGCAGCAAATGATAATAATCCTAATACAATTAATCCCTTTGAAGGAATGAGGGCAGGGCAGCGGTTGTTTGACAGAGTGGAATTTTACAGGCGCAACAGGGACTATATGATGATTCTTACAGCAGGTTTTTACCTATTGAATATCGTGGAAGCTCATGTAGATGCCCATCTTCAGACATTTGATCTGAGCGACGATATTTCCTTAAATATCAGCCCGGGAATTATTTCTACACCATATACCAGTCAGATTGGATTAAGCTTAAACTTTACTTTTAAATGAATTTATTATTATTAGGATATGGCAAAATGGGCAAAACCATTGAAAGAATTGCCATTGAAAGAGGGCACCGTTTAGCACATATTATCGATGTCCAAAATCTGGATACCTTAAAGGATATCAACCCGGATGAAGTAGATGCCGCCATAGAATTTACCCAACCGGAGTCAGCGTTTATTAATCTGAAAACCTGCATAGAAAAAGGTATTCCGGTGGTTTCAGGCACTACGGGTTGGCTTGACAGAAAAAGCGAAATTGAAAAACTGTGTTTACAGCATCAGGGCGCATTTTTCTATGCATCCAATTATAGCATTGGGGTAAATATTTTTTTTAAGCTGAACCAGTATTTGGCGAAGATGATGCAAGGTTTCCCCGAGTATGAAATTCAGATTGAAGAAATTCATCATACTGAGAAAAAAGATGCACCCAGTGGAACAGCAATTACACTCGCTGAGGGGATCTTGAGTGAAAATAAATCTAAAACCAGGTGGGTCAATCAACCACCAACAGATGATCAACAATTAGAGATAATATCTAAAAGAATAGGAGCAGTACCCGGTACACATACCGTTAATTACCGCTCTTCAGTAGATGATATACAAATCACGCATACTGCACATTCAAGGGAAGGATTTGCTTTAGGGGCAGTATTAGTGGCTGAATGGATCACAGACAAAAAAGGGAATTTGTCTATGGAGGATTTTCTTAAATTGTAATCATTTTACTAGTAATAAATTACCTATTATGGCCAGAAGCCATAATTTTCATCTATTGTTAGAGTTTTATTAAAGTATGTGTTAATTTCACGGCAAAATATTTTTATTAATCATATTATGAATATTAAATTTTGGAATAAGTCAGAAAGGAAAACCAACCGCGAGGATCAGAAAAAATCGGTGGCACGTGAATGGGTTGACGCAATTGTATTTGCAGTAATAGCGGCAACCATTATACGCTGGTTGTTTTTGGAAGCTTTTGTTATCCCTACACCTTCAATGGAAAGATCATTATTGGTAGGTGATTTCCTTTTTGTAAGTAAAATTCACTATGGCCCCAGAACCCCAATGACACCATTGCAAGTGCCTCTAACACATCAGAAGATTTGGCTTACAGATATTTTCGTGGAGGGTGGTGTGCCATCTTATTTGGATTGGATAAAATTGCCAATGTACCGCTTGCCTGGATTGACAAGTATTAAAAGAGGCGACGTGGTGGTTTTTAATTTTCCGCCCGAAATGGAGTATCCGGTAGATTTGAAGACCAATTATATCAAAAGATGTTTGGGTGTGCCGGGTGATACTTTTGAAATACGGGATTTAGGGGTATTTATAAATGGTCAACCCATGGAAGATCCACCTCAAATGCAATATAAATATTATGTTAGAACAAATGAAGCTATAAATGAAAGGGTTTTCAAAAGGCTGAAAATATCAGACTATCGAGCAATGGGTGGTGGTTATCTGATCTATATGACTCCGGAAGCTGCAGAAGAGCTTGGGCAAATGGATATGATCAGAGAGGTGCGAGTTGGAAAAATGACGGATGGAGAAGCTAATCAGGGAATATTTCCCAGTATGTCCAATTCCAGATGGAACGAAGATTTTTATGGACCCTTATGGATTCCGAAAAAAGATGCTACGATTGCCATTAATGAAGAAACCATTGATAAATATGGAGGTACCATAGTGGATTACGAGGGTTTAAAAAATGTAACCATAGAAGGCCAACAATTATTGATAGATGGGCAGGCTGTATCGGAGTACACATTTACGCAAAACTATTATTTTATGATTGGAGACAACCGTCACAATTCCCTGGATTCAAGATTTTGGGGATTTGTTCCTGAAAATCATGTGGTTGGGAAAGCATTCTTTATATGGTTGTCGCTCGATCCTGCTGAACCATTGTTGAGCAAAGTGCGGTGGAGCAGATTATTCAATATGATTCACTAATTGGGTAGAAACTGATTTAATTGGTCCAATTGCAATAAACAAGCTGAAATAATTGTTAAATTAACAGATTCCTTTATCAGAAGGAATTTCAAAAAAGAAATAGGATGGTGGAAATTAGTGAGGAAAATGTAAGAAAAGCTTTGTCAACAGTTCTGGATCCCGATCTAAAAAAAGACTTAGTGACATTGGACATGATCAGAAATATTCAGGTTACCGATCGTGTCATCAGGTTTCAGGTAGTACTTACCACACCCGCATGCCCATTAAAAGAAAAGATTAAGCAAGATTGTATTAGTGCCATACAACTCAGTATGGGCAATGATGTGGATATCGCAATCGATATGACATCTGAAGTAACCTCAACCAGGTTGCAAACTGCGATGTTGCCCAATATTAAGAATATTATAGCAGTGGCATCAGGCAAAGGTGGCGTGGGCAAATCTACCGTTGCAGCCAATCTGGCAATCAGCCTTTCTTTAACAGGGGCAAAAGTAGGATTAATTGATGCAGATATATTCGGACCATCAGCACCTACCATGTTTAATTGTGAAAAAGAACAGCCAACTATCGTCCAAAAAGACGGTAAAAACTGGATTGTGCCTGTTGAACAGTATGGGGTTAAGCTCATTTCTATAGGTTTTCTTACTCCTCAAGATAGTGCCATTGTGTGGCGGGGGCCTATGGCGAGCTCTGCTTTAAGACAATTTATCAGTGATACGGAGTGGGGTGAGTTAGATTACATGATCATTGATCTCCCTCCAGGTACCAGCGATATCCATCTTACCATGGTTCAAACAGTTCCGGTAACCGGGGCTGTGATTGTCACTACACCGCAAAAAGTGGCGTTAGTTGATGCTATCAAAGGGTTGGACATGTTTAAGCAACCCCAAATAAATGTACCCGTTCTAGGCATTATAGAAAATATGGCTTATTTTACGCCTGAGGAATTGCCAGATCACAAATATTATATTTTTGGAAAGGATGGAGGCAAAGATCTGGCTACAAAAATGGGCGTTCCTTTGTTGGGTCAGATCCCATTGGTTCAAGGAATCAGGGAGAGTGGCGACAATGGTTATCCTGCCGCTTTGAAAGGAGACCTGACCGCCAATGCTTTTAACTTGGTTGCTCAAAATCTGGCTCAACAGATAGCAATTAGAAATGCAACAAAAGACAAAACCAAAGTTGTGGAATTTAAAGTCTGATCATATGGATGTAAAAGATCAAAAAACTGCCCTTATCAGAGAAAAAATAGAAAAAGCTCTTGATACCATTCGGCCTTATCTCGAAACAGATGGGGGAAATGTTCGTTTGTTAACCGTTTCTGAGGATTATCAGGTCAGGTTGGAATTATTGGGTGCTTGTGGCAGTTGTCCTATGTCTGCCATGACATTGCGTGCCGGTGTTGAAGAAGCTATAAAAAGGGCAGTACCAGAAGTGTCTTCTGTGGAAGCAATTAACCTGACTTCTCCTGACGATCCTAATGCGGTATTGCCGGACAATTTAAGATAAACGATGAATTCGGAATGAACTAATCAGGCCAACTTCATCATGCTTAACACTCTGACCATATCTCTCGTTTTTTTAATTTGTATCACCACCACCCACATCTATGGTCAGCAACGATGTGCCACCGAAGAACGAAATGCTGCTTTGATGAAAATTTCCCATGATCATGAAAAATTTGATCAATGGATCCAGCATAAAATCAAAGAAAAAAAACTTAAATCATCTCCTTTTAGGACACATGGGGACGAAGATATTTACCAGGTGCCAATAGTGGTACATGTAATTCATAATGGTGAACCACTAGGAACTGCTTCCAATATTTCCGAAAGCCAGGTGTTATCTCAAATAGCGGTTTTAAATGAGGATTTCCGAAGAACAAATGTGGATGCCATTAATACACCAGAAGTATTTCAACCTGTTGCAGCCGATGTGCAAATAGAATTTGTATTGGCTCAAAGAACACCATTTGGTGGCCCCACCAATGGTATAGTGAGGGTGTATTCTCCTAAAACAACCTGGCATTATTTCAATGATGAAGAAGAACTAAAATCTCTTTCATATTGGCCAGCCGAAGATTATATCAATGTATGGGTGGTTAATCGATTGTCAAGTAACTATATTGCCTATTCTACTTATCCCGTTATCAATCTGCCAGGAATTACAGAACCAAATTATAACCGCTTGGTTGATGGCGTAGTCATTGGTAGGAGGTATTTTGGATCAAATGATAAAGGAAATTTCGATTTGGACGATACCTATGATAGAGGACGTTCTCTTACCCATGAATTAGGCCATTATTTTGGTCTGAGGCACATTTGGGGTGATGGTGGTTGTGGGGCAGATGATTTTTGCGATGATACTCCTTTAGCTGAAACCAGCTATAGCAGCTGCCCACCTGGCTCTGATTTCTCCTGTAACAGCCAGGATATGTATCAAAATTTTATGGATTATACCCCTGACCAATGCATGAACCTGTTTACCTTATGCCAAAAGGAAAGGATGAGAATTGTAATGGAAAACAGCCCCAGAAGGTTCAGTTTGCTTTCGTCACTGGGTGGAGTAGCACCTGATGGACTTAATCTTGATCTTGCTCTTGTTTCAATCGATCAGCCGGGAATTATTAGTTGCCAGAATTTGAACGTTCCTGAAGTTACATTGATGAATACTGGTTCTCAGGTGATCAATCAGTTTTGGCTGAACTACCAAATCAATAATCTGGTAAATAAAACACTTTTTTTCGAAGAACTGAACTTGCAGCCTCAAGAAAGTTTTCAGGTTATACTGGATGCTATCAGCCTTCCCGATGGTCAATATCAAATTAATGTAAATATTGTGGAGGTAAATGGGACTAGTGATTATAACCTAAGCAACAATTCACTTTCCAAGGTGTTTCTTGTCAATAAAGATTCAGATTTCATTCCCATGGTGGAGCGTTTCCACTATTCACGGATTTGGCCAAATGGCACCTGGAGTGTAATTAATGAGGATGCAAAAGATACCTGGAACCTACAACTTGCCAATAATGGCTCTACAAATAATTATTCTGTTTCAATGAAGAGTTTCCAGTACAATAATATCGGTGAGCAGGATTGGCTGGTCAGTCCATCGTTGGATTTTTCCAATACCTCTTCAGCTGGCATGTGGTTTAAATTTGCTTACGCTTACCGTCAGAACCGTAATGATAAATTGACTATTCTGGCATCAACTGATTGTGGACAATCTTTTCCTTTTATATTATTTGAAAAAAGCGGATCTATGCTTTCTGCAGAGTTTTCATCGGTAGAATATCAACCTGCCGGATCAGATGATTGGCGAAATGAGTATGTGGATTTAAGTGAGATCGCCGGAGAAAACAATGTTCGAATAGCCTTCAGGTGGACCAATGGCAATGGCAACAATTTCTTTTTAGATGATATAGAGTTTTTTGAAACAGAAGCAAGTATGCCGATAGTAAGCACCCTGAATGATTTTAAAATATTCCCTAATCCGGCATCTCCCGGGAATGTTCAGATTGCCTTGAGGTTTTACCAACGTCAAGATATAGAAGTGACTGTTGTGGATGCGATAGGAAGGTCGGTAAAAACTTTTTTCTATCAAGATGCCCTTAACCAAATTTTGGATATCCCTTTTCCAGATGTACCAAGTGGAATATATATTTTATGGGTAAAAGGACAAGGGGTAAATAAAGCAAGGAGGTTGTTGATTAAATGACAATTGATCAATTGGGTTGGACAATTCACATTAGCCTTCTACGTTATAAAAAATTAGAAACAGAATGATATATTTGTAAATATATTATCATCGACAATGAAATTAAAAAACAATACATTTAAAGGTGTACTGATACATCTGGGATTCATATTTGTAGTAGCTATCCTGTTAATCATCATTTTCTTTTATATTTACCTGCCATCAACTACCAATCATGGTGAGACCATCACAATGCCTGATCTTAAGGGAAAACAAGAGCAGGAGTTGCGTAGTTTTCTTACAGCGATGAATTTAAGATATGAGATAAGAAGCGATTCTGGCTATTCAGATAGTGAACCACCATTTACCGTGCTGAACCAACATCCAAAACCGGGTTCAAAAGTGAAGGAAAACCGGAAAGTATACATTACACTTAATGCCAATAAAGCCCCATTGATATCAATGCCAAATCTTATCAATAGGAAAGTCTCTAATGCGGAAAGGGCTTTAAGAGATGTGGGGTTAGTAAGGGGGGAGATCATGTATGAACCCGATATAGCCGAAAATGCCGTATTGCGACAACTTTATAAGGGTGAAGAGATTCAACCCGGTGATCAGATTTACAGGGGTTCAAAAGTAGATCTGGTAGTTGGCGATGGTTTAGGAGCTCCTTCGCCTATGCCTGAGCTTGTTGGAACAGAGTTGGAAGAAGCTAAAGTGCATGTGCTTGGTCTTCGGATGCGTATTGGAAGCATAATTGAAGATTATAATGCAGAACCTGAACAGGCTGGTATTGTGACACGTCAAAATCCAAGTGCAGGAAGTACAGTAAGAGGGGGACAGTTGGTTGATTTATGGGTAGGTGCAGGGCAAGTGTCGGATGATACCTTATACGATGAATAACAGATGCAAAGACTAATCTTTAGTTGTGGCTTTTTAATTTTTTTTCTCATCACAGGATGGGTAAATGCACAAATAGAGTTTCGTGCAATTCCCCGAATAGAAGAAAATGCTGAAAACGCCAGGATCAAAGATACAGAAGACATTCCGCTGTTATTGCCATTTTGGGACGATTTTTCCTGGGCTAAAGATGTTCCTGATACTGCTCTTTGGACCGTTGGAAATAGTGTTACCATCAGCAATTATGCTGGGTTAAATGCTCCCACTATAAATGTAGCCACTTTCAATGGAGTAGATGCTTTTGGCAGGCCTTATTCTACATCACAAGAAACAGGACTTACGGATGTACTGGTGTCAAGGTCAATTGATTTAAGTACTCTAACTACCACTCAGGCCGCTTCAGTTTATTTAAGTTTTTTCTGGCAAGCACGAGGTTTAGGTGACAAACCCAATCCCAAAGATTCTATCAGACTACAATTAAAATCAAGTGAAGACCGGTGGATTACCATCTGGAGCCAGATCAATGATGACGAAGCCAATAACGAGATTCAATTTAATCAAGAGATATTTCAGATAACTGATCAAGGGCTAGGTACTGAAGAAACTTATTTTCATGAACGATTTCAGTTTCGGTACCAGGCTTTCGGTAATCAAGGTGGTGATTATGATAACTGGCACATCGATTATGTTTATTTAAATCACAGCCGCGATGCCTTTGACATATCTTATGAAGATGAGGCATTAACATCCCCACCCACATCTTTATTTACACCTTATTATGCTATTCCATTCAAAGTGTTGGTCAATAACCCTCAAAAGTACCTTAACAAACCGGTTGTACAATACCATAATCTTACTGATATCGCTACTTCACCTAAGGTTCATGCAGCCGTAAATGTGCTTCACAATGATAATTATGTATTTCTGGATTCTTTATTGGGAGGTTATACACTAAATCCATTACCCGAACCCGGAACATTTCGGTGGATTGATCAGATTAATGAATTGGATCATCAAGGTATTTTGTCATTTCCTGATAGTATCAGACTTACATTGGAAACCAAGGT
>JAEWLI010000236.1 GCA_023393375.1 Bacteroidota bacterium | reverse complement strand
GTTACTAATTGCATCCCAAGTATCTTCCCAGCTACTTCTTTTACCTGTTCCAGGTTTTTTGCCACTTTCACGCCACCCCCTTTTCCACGACCTCCGGCATGAATCTGGGCTTTGATGACAAACCATTCCGTACCAGTTTCATTTTTTAGCTGTTTAGCTCTTTCATAAGCCTTATCTACTGTGTCGGCCACATATCCTTCCTGTATTTTTACACCAAATTCTTTTAAGACATTTTTAGCCTGATACTCGTGAATATTCATGTAAGCTCAATTTATTTTTAGTAATTAAAAAATTGCGTTAAAATTAATAATAAATTATACAACGGAATTGAATTCAGGTAGAAAAATGAGTTTTATTACCTGATAATCCAGTTTCCTGATGCCCAATGGGGTTATAATATAATTTTTTGATAAATAATTATCCCACAATAACTAACGGATATTCCAAAAGTTCAAAAAAACCATCTATTCAATAATAAATATCGTTCGCTACTTTAGATAAATCGAGCAAGATTATGATTATATTATGGGATCAACAGCTTTTATGGAGTAATTACCGAATGAAAAATTTTAAACAAGAAATTATTCATTTTGAAACTATTCTTGTTTAAATTTATGCTCACCGAAAACCATGTAATATTTAATTCTATTTTTCTGAATTTGTAACTTATGATCCTTCAAGGGAAAAAGATATATAAATCCTATGGTTCGCTTAATGTATTGAGGGGCATAGATATTGACATACAAAAAGGTGAAATTGTATCTATTGTAGGTGCTTCAGGTGCAGGAAAAAGTACTTTGTTACATATTCTTGGTGCTTTGGACAAACCAGATTCCGGTGATGTGATCATCAATGGTTCGAACCTTAGCCAACTAAATGCCACACGTTTATCAAAATTTCGCAATAACCATATTGGTTTTATTTTTCAGTTTCATAATTTGTTGCCAGAGTTTTCAGCATTTGAAAATGTTTGTATTCCAGGATATTTAGGAAAATACCCTCAGGAAGAAGTGGAAAATAAAGCCAGGCACCTGTTGCAAATGCTGGGATTAAGTGAAAGGATGGATCATAAACCCTCGGAACTTTCAGGAGGTGAACAACAACGGGCTGCAGTAGCCAGGGCATTAGTCAATCAACCTGATATTGTTTTTGCTGATGAGCCAAGTGGTAACCTCGATTCAAAAAATGCTGAAGACCTGCATAAATTATTCTTTCATTTGAGAGAAACTTTGGGACAGACATTTGTGATAGTGACACATAATGATGGATTGGCTAGAATGGCTGATCGTAAATTGGAGATGATGGATGGAATGATGGTGAAATGAGACCACTTGTCGGTTAAAACCATCGCTATACTTAGAGATTTAAACAAGGTATGAAATTTGAGGTTAAATAGTCATGTCCTCTTTTTAATTTGCACACAAAAACATAAGCCGATATGAAAAATATTATTATTTTACCCGCTCTGCTCATTTTCATCGGATGCACTTCATCGGCTTCCTATGATCAGCATGATTTGATAAACAATGATGAAACAAGAAGTGAAATATTTTCCACAATCATAAACGATCAGATGTTATTGGCAGAGTTTTTAGGCCAACTGACAGAAAATAATGTAGCGTTGCAGCAATTAATGATGGATGATGAAGCCATGCAGCAATTGTTTGATATGCAAAATATGCACCTTATTGCCCATATGAAGCCTGAAACCATGTTGATGCTGATAAATAACCTTGCCTATGTTACTAAGAGTGATAGTAGTGTTCGTTCGATGATGATGAATATACCACAGATGCAACAAATGCTAAGGGATCAAGAACAAATTATGGTGAGAAAATAATTATTGGATTAGTATAGCTATTTAAGGAAGAAGAATTTATATATTCGCAAAAACAGAATGGCTTAAAATAAAAGTGTTCCAGCTCAGAAAGCTGGAACGCAGTACAAACCCAAAATTATGAAAAAAAACTACTTATCCTATATCTTTATTCCCACGTTCTAGGGAAATTGACTTCTATTTTTTAATTGATTACCTATGCAAATATACGAATACAATTTATAATAGTTTCACGTGTGCAATAATAAATTATACAGCATAAAAGTTAATAATTGTTAAAATTTCATAATTCTATTGATTACATTGAAAATACCCTAATAATAAAGGGCTTTAAAATTGTTTGTATAAAAAATATTAAAACCTCCCATAATAAATTTAACATTAACTTAACATTGGATAAAATAATTGCAGGAATAGCAGATATAATGGTAATTAATATAATATTTCTTAAAATTTAGCTTTTTAAAATAATAAATATTCAGACTTAAGCCAATAAGATCATTATTCTACATATTTCCTATTTTGCCAAATTAACTATTAATTAAGCATCAATAGCGAATTACTTATTTTATTATTCTTTAATCTTAAGTCACGGATTCAATCACTATATAAATCATATCTTTTTAAAAATTGATTTATTAAATTAATTATTCGTAATATTGCGATATCTAAATAAAGCACTATGGGGGCAACCAAAATAGGGGCATATAATCAACAGCAAGAGACTTTAGCAAATATGGCTAAAGCATTGGCACATCCGGGCAGAATAGCCATCATTCAGGAAATCATGAAAAACCAACACTGCCAATGTGGGCATCTTGCTGAAACAGTGGGACTGGCACAGTCCACCATGTCGCAACATTTGAAGGAATTGAAAAATGCTGGTCTTATAAAGGGAAGTATCGACGACTCCAAAATGTGTTATTGCCTATCCACCGATGGAGTTGACAATCTGATAACCTTTTTACAAGGTATTAAAGAAGCAGTAAAAATAAACCTGGACGAATGTTGTTAAAAAATTGAATATGAAAGAACTGGAGATATTTGAACCTGTTTTATATTGTTCCGCAGGAGTGTTTGGATCCGGCCTGACCAACAAAGGTTTTTCAGCTAATAGTTACCATTCAGATTATTCTTTATACCAGATGCATGGCATACTACCATTGCTGAAGACTAATGTGTTAAGTTTCAAAATAAAACCGCTTAATATATCAATATGAAGAATTCTATTCAAGAACCTCCAAGTGAGCTTAAAAAGATCGGTTTTTTCGATAAGTACCTTTCAGTTTGGGTGGCATTGTGTATTATAATTGGGATAACCATAGGACATTTTGCAGGTGACAACATACAGGTTATCAGTAGCCTTGAAATTGCACAAGTGAATATACCTGTTGCTATCTTGATCTGGCTGATGATCTATCCGATGATGCTTCAAATAGACTTTAGGAGCATCAAAGAGGTGGGGAAAAAACCCAAGGGCGTGATATTGACGGTGGTTATTAACTGGCTGATCAAGCCATTCACCATGGCATTCTTTGCGTGGTTATTCTTTTCTCAGCTGTATCAAGCCTGGATATCACCGGAAATGGCGGGTGAATATATTGCAGGTGCTATTATACTAGGTGCTGCTCCATGTACAGCGATGGTTTTTGTATGGTCGTACCTCACCAATGGCGATCCTAATTACACTTTAGTCCAAGTTTCTGTTAATGACCTGATCATCCTTGTGGCTTTCATTCCAATCGTGGGTTTGTTATTAGGCATTACCGATGTGGTTATTCCTTACGATACGCTAGTTGCGAGCGTATTGATTTTTGTTGTGGTACCGCTGGTTGGTGGTGTAATTACCCAACGTCTCCTGATAAAAAGTAGAGGCCAGCAATGGTTTAAGGAGGCATTTTTACCCAAACTTAAACCTGTGAGTATAATCGCATTATTGGTTACATTGATCTTGCTGTTTGCATTCCAGGGTCAGAATATCGTCAATAATCCTTTGATCATTTTACTGGCTGCGGTGCCTCTTATTATTCAAACCTATTTTATTTTCTTTATTGCTTGGTATGGCGGAAAGTGGCTGAAATTGCCACATGCCATTTGTTCGCCAGCAGCCATGATCGGTGCCAGCAACTTCTTTGAACTTGCTGTAGCTGTGGCTATAGCCTTATTCGGACTACAATCTCCTGCTGCATTGGTTACAGTTGTTGGGGTATTGGTAGAAGTGCCGGTGATGCTGTCTCTGGTCTGGTTTGCCAATAGGAACAAATTTTAATCTGAAACTATAACATATTTTTTAAATGATAGAAAACACAATGATTAAAAAAGAACTCGCAAGCTTTATTGAAGCAAGAGTTCAGGAATTTGGTCAAATCCCTGCGTCACGCAAAGAAATCCTTGAGAAGGTGGCGGGCTATGTAAAATCCAAAGTTGGTGAAAACCATCCAGCCAGATTGACTTTTATTTGTACTCACAATTCGCGACGGAGCCATATTTCTCAAATTTGGGCTCAGGTTGCCGCTTATTATTATGGCATTGATAACATACAAACTTATTCGGGAGGCACAGAGGCTACTGCTTTTAATCCGAATGCCGTTAAGGCTATGCGGGAAGCTGGTCTGGAAATAACGGTTATCGAGGATGGAAACAATCCCTTGTATGCTGTTAAATATGCTGATGACGCACCGGTTATGACAGTATATTCTAAAATTTATGACGAAGGGGAAAATCCAACATCCGATTTTGCCGCCATCATGACCTGTTCCCATGCTGATGAAAACTGTCCTTTTATTCCGGGTGCTTCGCTCAGAATTCCAGTCACCTATGAAGACCCCAAAAGTTTCGACGGAACGCCACAACAAGATCAGGCCTATACAGAAAGAACTCACCAGATAGCCGGGGAGATGTTTTATCTGTTCAGCAAGGTTAAAAGTTGATTTTATTTTCTGTGAGTAGTAGTACATTTACCCAGCTGACTTGTAATCTCCTATATCAAAAAAAATACCAGTAAAGACATTAAGGGAAGCAATTTCTGTTTCAGATAAATGCAATTGTAAATCCGAAAAATTGAAAATCTGGTCGGTACTTTTACTTTATAACTATTGGTGCAAAATTTCGTAAGGAAAAATAAACAATCAAATAATGGCCAATATACACCACTTTTCAGAGATTCATGACTATTTGAGGACGGTAAACCTCTCAGTTCCTGCAAGAGATCCTGATTTTTTGATTTACAATTTCAGCAATGATTGTCATGAGAATTTTGAGGAGATTCCTCCTTATCGGAATGGTTTTTATGAGATTACAGTAGATTTCAGCAAAGGGTGTTCTTTGAAAATCGATGAGCACGATGTGCCTATCACCTCCAACAGGCTTACTTTGGTAAGTCCCTATCGCTTACAATCGGTTACGGGTCATGCCACCGACATCGAACCGGTGAAGGGTTTTAGCCTGTTTTTTAAACCCGATTTCTTGGGACTTGACATCGGCAACCATCATTTGCTAAATGATTTCCCTTTTTTTAATCCCACTAATTATCCGGCTCTTTCCTTTGGAGAACGTGAAGGCACAGAAATCATGGACTTGATGCATCGGATACACCAGGAATACATAAATAGAGATCTTCATAGTAAGGAGATCATCAAAAATTACATTCACATTTTGTTATTGAAAGCAGCCAACTTTTATTCACATAAACCAACTAGTATCAATGGGGTCGGTCGTGAGCAGGAGATTTTCAGGGCATTTGAACAGCTGATTTCAAAGCATTTTTTGGAAATGACTACCGTAAATTCTTATGCCGATAAGCTGCATGTATCTTCCAAACATCTATCGGAGACTATAAAAAAGGTTAGCGGCAAAAGTGCACTTCAGTTTATTCACCAAGCCCAATTGACTTATGCCAAAGCATTGTTGAAGCATACCGGCAAAACGGTGTCGGAGGTGGCGTACGAATTGAATTTTGAAAACCCCGATTATTTTTCTGTCTTTTTCAAAAAGAAAACAGGTCAAACACCCATACAATTCCGCATTTCATAAAGAATGAATAAATCTTATAAAGTTTGAAAACATGTGAATTAGATGAAGAGGGGCTTTAAAAAAATCAGATAAGGTTACTGAACCTTACAAAAATTTATACTGGACAACATAAGTGATCATTGTTTGAGAATTGCAATTATGGAGGGTGAATACAGATGGCACTACCATAAAGACACAGATCAACTTTTTATAGTGCTGGAAGGTGAGCTCAACCGTGAATTTGATTTTTTACAATTTTTATTGAATAAACACTTCGGCTGTTTAGCTGATTTTAAGGGTTTTTGATCAACTCAATCAGTCGTGATATGCTATCAGATCCATATCCCAAAGAGACACCCCGGTCAATCAATGCCTT
>JAEWLI010000218.1 GCA_023393375.1 Bacteroidota bacterium | reverse complement strand
ACCCCCAAGAGAATGACCGATCATGATACATTCTTGAATTTGTAGGGTTTGTAACCAACTGTGAATTGTTTCAGCTACCTCACTCAGAGAAAGATCTTCCTTTGGCAGGGGACTTTGGCCAAAACCTGGCAGATCGGGGGCGATAACCCGATATTGCTCAGATAAATAACCCTGAAAAAACTTCCACAACTCAGATGATTCACCAAAACCATGAAGCAAAATTATGGGAAATCCTTTTCCGGTGTCAGTAAAATGAATTTTACTCATTATCCAAGTTTCTTTAATCCAACAGTAATTTCACACAAATCCAAAATCGACTTCACAATACTCTCCGGATCAAAACCACACTCCTGATGCAATTGAAGAGGTTCACCATGCTCGATCACCTTGTCAGGAATACCCAATCTTTTCACTTTCGCATGATAGCCATGATCAGCCATAAATTCAATAATAGCCGAACCAAATCCACCCATCAAACACCCATCTTCTACTGTCACGATCATGGAATATTTTTTAAATACATCATGCAACAGTTCCTCATCCAATGGTTTTACAAATCTCATATCGTATACTCCGGGCTGGATATCAAATTTTTTGACCATATCAGCAGCTTCCAGAGCATAATTTCCCATAGTACCTATTGATAGGATGGCTAAATCTTCACCTTCCCTTAATGTACGACCTTTCCCAATGGGGATTTTCTCAAATTTATTTTTCCAATTTGATAGTTTCCCCCTTCCCCGTGGATACCGAATGCTAAAAGGCCCGTTTTCCGGAAGTTGAGCAGTATACATTAGATTACGTAGCTCATGTTCATCCATCGGGGCTGCCACTACTAAGTTGGGAATACACCTCATGTATGCCAGATCGTAAGCTCCATGATGGGTTGCTCCGTCTTCGCCAGCAAAACCAGCCCTGTCTAAACAAAATATGACATGAAGATTTTGAATACAGACATCGTGAATTACTTGGTCATAAGCCCTTTGCATAAAGGAACTATAAATATTGCAAAATGGAATCATTCCCTGAACTGCCAACCCAGCAGCAAATGTTACAGCATGTTGTTCAGCGATGCCGACATCAAAAGCACGATCTGGCATGGCCTCCATCATTATGTTTAAGGAAGAACCAGAAGGCATGGCCGGGGTAATACCCATTATTTTATCATTACCTTTTGCTAGTTCTACGATCGTATGTCCAAATACATCTTGAAATTTTGGTGGTTCGGGTGTGGTGACCGCAATTTTCCGGATCTCACCTGTAATTTTATCGAATTTGCCAGGTGCATGCCACTTGGTCTGGTCTTGTTCTGCTAGTTTAAACCCTTTGCCCTTTTTAGTGATACAATGTAAAATTTTGGGTCCAGGAATGCTCTTCAAATCTGATAGTACACTTACCAGGTGGTTTACATCATGACCATCTACCGGACCGAAATACCGAAGATTAAGGGATTCAAAAAGATTACTATGGTTTAAGAGCAGTGATTTAAAGCTATTTTCAACTTTCGCCACAATCTCCTGGGCATTAGGGCCGTATTTACTTATTTTGCCAAGAAAATTCCAAATATCTTCCTTGATTTTATTATAAGTATATGATGTGGTAATGTCCGTTAAATACTCTTTTAAAGCCCCTACGTTTGGGTCAATTGACATGCAATTATCATTCAGAATGATCAGGAGATTAGAATTGCTCACTCCGGCATGGTTCATCGCTTCAAAAGCCATACCTGCTGTCATGGCTCCATCACCTATTACAGCAATATGTTGTCGTTGCTCTTTTTTGTAATTCGAGGCAATGGCCATACCTAAAGCTGCTGATATGGAGGTGGAAGAATGGCCTACTCCAAAAGTATCATAGATACTTTCCGATCTTTTCGGAAACCCGGAAATCCCTTGATACAATCTATTTGTATGAAATTTCTCTTTACGTTCGGTCAAAATTTTATGGCCATAGGCTTGATGGCCCACATCCCACACAAGTAAATCATATGGGGTTTTAAACACATAATGCAAAGCAACAGTGAGTTCTACTACACCTAAGCTGGCACCAAAATGGCCGCCATACACTGAAACATTATCTATGATAAACTGCCGTAATTCAGATGATATTTGTACAAGTTGAGAGATGTCAAGCTTTTTAAGATCGTCGGGATTGTCAATCTTCGAAAGCAAATTTCCAGGTTTTATTAACATTTTCTCCTTCAATATTTAGTCTCCTGTTAACGCTTTATTCAACCCAAATGTTCTATATCCATGCCTATTGGGTTTTAGACCAAGTTAACTTATCGTAGTTGTAAAATTACGTTTTTTTTATTTAAAGGGTAAGTATTTGGATATATATGTCTTATCTTTGACAATAAGCCTTGTTCTACTAAAAATTTCTCAATGTGAGTTTTGAAGTCAAATTGCCTTTGTTCGAAGGCCCTTTTGATCTGCTGTTGTTTTTCATAGAAAGGGATGAGCTCGATATCTATGATATTCCCATATCTCAAATCACCAATGATTTTCTGGATTATATTCATCATTTAGAAAAAATGAATATTGAAGTGGCCAGTGAGTTTATTCTTGTTGCAGCTACTCTTATGAGAATTAAAGCCAAAATGCTTCTGCCCCGTCCTGAACTTGATGAAGAAGGCAATGAAATAGATCCCAGGGAGGAATTGGTGCAAAGGCTGATGGAATATAAAAAGTACAAATCGGTGGTTTCTGAACTGGCTTCTATGGAAGAAAACCGTGCGTTGATGGAATCCCGGGGCAATCTGGCTCAGGAGATCAAGAAATTGTCACAAAATACCAATGTAGAATCTGAATTACAGGATCTAGACTTATACAAACTTTTAAAAGTGTATCAGAAGGTCTTGAAAAGATTTGAGTCAGAACAGGACAAACCATTGCACAGGGTAATCCAGTTTCCGTTTACAATTGCTCAAAAAAAAGAGTATATTTTAAATATGGTAGAAAAGGAGGGGAAGATTTCGTTCACAAAACTAATTGAACTCGAACCGGACCGTATTGCATTTATTTTTAATTTTCTCGCCATACTCGAACTGTTGCAACTGGGATCGTTAACCATTCAGGTCGGCTTAGGATTTAATAATTTTTGGATATCTGCATTTTCTACAGAACAAAAAGCAGGATGAGCCTGATCATGATTTATGTAAAATGTAAAATAAATCGATACTTGTATCAGGTGTATCGGTAATCAACCAATCTGCATCAGTTATTGACCGAACTAACTCATTGTCCGCTTCCTTTAGCTTGTTTCGATTTATCCTGTTCAAAATATCATATGGAATACGCAATGCCCAGTTAGGCAGTCTGTGTTGCAAATCAAGAATATCAAACCGGGTGAATTTTCTTACCGACTGTTTGTTCATTTCATAATAAAGCATTGCCCGGTCATTACCATGAATTCCTTTGGCAATTACTTTCGAAAATATCCCCGATGTTAACTGATATAATTGATCAGCAGTATATTCCCGAATATGCCATGGGTTACGTGTAAGTGACAACTTGATATTAGGTGTGGTGATAATTGCTTTGCCACCTGGTTTTAGTGTGCGATAGATTTCTTTTAGAAAAGCAACATCATCTTTAATGTGTTCAATTACCTGAAATGAAATAATTGTATCAAAAGAATTGTCAGGAATTCCTGGAAAAGGAGGAACTACAGCCTGCCGGATATCTACATTCGGATATTTCTTTTTTAAATCATCCACAATTTCCTGATGCCTTTCCAGCGCAATATATTTCTGTGCATTAGGGTAAAGAATAGGAATGCCTCTTCCCTGTCCGCAACCAACTTCCAAAAGATCGCCCTGAACATATGTAGCCGCTGCCATGTAAGCTTTTTTATGACGTTGATGAATAGGGTTATCAGAGGTAATGACTTCCGAAGTAATTTCAGTGGTAAAAACAGGCATTTCTTTTGCTTAATAATAGTTCATTCCAATTTAAAACGTTAAATTATTAAACATTTACTAAATTCGTGCAGACTTCAGGTATTAATTTTGGGTTATATGATCATGAAGAATTCAAAATATGCATGTATATGGTAACTAAACCCATAAAAAAGATGAAAAAAATTGTAATATTATCCCTCATCTTCATGTTTTGGCTCACCAATAGTACTATGGGCCAGGCATTGACGAATTTCACAAAAAAGAATTTATCATATTATTATTATCCCGGAGTAGAGATAAAACTGAATTATGAGATCATCAGGGAAGATGAAGGTCACACTGTGTTTCTAAACGTGGTCAGCCTGGAAGGTATTGATCTGAGAAACAATTATACACTAAGCTATGATGTCAGGGATAGTTATCAAGCAAAAGAAATCATATATAGCGACACCATTCCATATCAGGATATTTTGTTCCGGGATAATAGCAGTTTTATTTTCAGGACACGATTACCTTCAACCACAAATAACAACCTGATGATGGTGCACCTGACCAACCATCATACCACCAAGGTTTTAACTTTTGATATCCCGATCAAAAATGAGTTCATATTTCCACGCGCTGATATTTATATAAAAAAAGACGGTTTCCCTCTATTTACCAATTATTTCAATGTTGAGGATTCCGTAGTATTTTCGAGTAACAGCCAAATCGATGGAAAGGTATTTGCATACTACTACAATACAGATTTTAAAGCAGCAGATCCTCCCATGGCCAATCAGACGCAACGGGCAACAGAACAAATGAATATAGACACCGTAATTATCTTTTCATTGAACGAAAAGATTAAATTTGATCGGCATGGATTATATTTTGTTCAATTGGATACTACAACTACAGAAGGTTTGGGTATATTGGCACAAGATGTATTTTTCCCACGCCTTGCACAAATAAATGATGTAACCGGGCCCTTAATCTACATTACAACCAGAGCAGAAAGAGAGCGATTAATGAGTGGCAATGACAGGAAGAAGGAGATGGACAGGTTTTGGTTAACCTTGGCCAAATCACCCGATAATGCCAAAAATTTGATAAAAGCTTATTATCAAAGAGTTCGGGAAGCCAATTATTATTTTTCAGCTTATAAAGAAGGTTGGAAGACTGATATGGGCATGATTTATATATTATATGGTCCACCTGATGAAGTGTACCGGGATGAAGAAAAAGAAGAATGGAAATATGATAAAATTGAGGATATCCCAAGCCTTACCTTTTCCTTTATGAAAGTAAAAAATATTTTCACTGATAAGCATTTCGTGCTGGTGCGAAGTAAAGATTATGAAAGGCAGTGGTATAGAATAGTAGATATGTGGCGTAAGGGAAGATTCTCAAATGTACAGGTAAATTAGTTTGATTGCACAAAATTATTATAGGGTATCCCCAATGTATATGAATGAACAACAAGAAAAGCGGAACATAAATTTTATTTATGGTTCCAGATCAGTGATTGAGGCCATTGAAGCTGGTAAGGAAATTGATAAATTACTGATTCAGAAGGATATAAAAAACGACCTGATCAAGGAAACCCTATCTTTGGCCAGTCAATTTAATATTCCGGTGAGTCTGGCACCCATTGAAAAACTGAACAGGATTACCCGTAAAAATCATCAGGGTGCTATTGCATTTTTATCGGCGATAGAATTTGCATCCATCGATCATATTATTGAGAGCTGTTTCCAACGGGGTAAGGACCCTTTTCTTATTGTGTTGGATGGGGTTACTGATGTACGAAATTTTGGGGCAATTGCCCGAACCGCTGAATGTGCCGGTGTAGATGCCATAATAATTCCTGGCAAGGGTAGTGCTCAACTTAATAGTGATGCAGTGAAAACTTCAGCGGGAGCCTTAAATCACATTCCGGTGTGCAGAGAAAAAAACCTGGTACAAACCTTAAAGTATTTAAAAAACAATGGCCTTGCAGTGGTAGCTGCAACTGAAAAAGCCGAAAAAAATTTATATGAAACTGATTTCACCCATCCGGTTGTGTTGGTTGTGGGTGCTGAGGATGTGGGTATTTCTTCAGATATTTTAAAAATAGCTGATGATTGGGTGGCCATACCCCAATACGGTAAAATTGCTTCCCTGAATGTTTCTGTCGCTGCCGCGGTCTTTATTTATGAGGTGGTAAGGCAAAGAAAAAATGATTGAGTTAATGATGCTATATAATTGATTAAAGCTATTAAACTTATCTTTCTATAATCTCGGCGTTTAATGAGACAGCTTTTACTTGTTCGATATTCTCGATCAATTCTTCTTTTTCAGCAAACATTTCACTTACCGCCAGTAGTTCACGGTTGGGTAATCTGAAATTATAATAAAAAAGCCCATCCTGTGTTTTCGTTTTTTCAAACACTTTGTCGGAATTTATATTTTGTCGGATCAGCTCGATACCTTGTTTACAGGAGTAATTGTCACTGTATAACTTACTGGTCAACAGTACCTGACCATCAGGACCTACCAAAATAAATTTAGAGGAAGCACCCACTTTCTGAAGTAAAAACTTTGAATTAGCCATGTTTCATATTTTATTCAAATACCTTAACCTCTTTTATACTACATAGTTTATTTTATCCATACATATTTGACGATTATAATGATGGTAACAATAGCCATAACTGATTCCGGAGTAATTTCTGACAAAAAAAAGGAATATTTTACGAAAAATGTTGATATTCTTTAATTCTTTAACCATTATTGCATGACAATAGATAACTGTAATAATGACATTTAATCAGGTATTGATGATTGACGACGATGTACTTGCATTGCAATTACATCATATGATCATTGGTAATAACAGTATTCAAAAGCAGTTTTTTGTTACCAAAGAAAATGGACTGGAAGCCATTGACTATCTTGGACAATTATTGGAAGCTGATCCTAATTCTTTTCCAAAGTATATTTTGTTGGATCTGAATATGCCAGAGATGGATGGAATCAGCTTTTTACAGGAGTTTCAATCAAGATTTCCAGAATATAAAGATTTTACGGAAGTCATCATTCTTACCAGTTCCATAAGGAAAAAAGACAAAGAAGGGGCTTTTAGGTATGAATGTGTAAAAGACTACATAATAAAACCTGTTCCAGAAGATCTTGTCAAGAAACTGATCACGAATGGCCGGTAAATCACCAGCCTAAATTATCCTGGAGGAAGAATAACCTAATTCTAATAAAATTTGGTGTGCCCGTTCTCTAAAGTCGCCTTGCAAAAGTATTTCATTCTGCTTTGTAGTGCCTCCTACACCGCATTTATTCCTTAAAGTTTTACCAAGTTCTTTTAGATCTTCTTCACTGCCTGCAAATCCTGTAATCAGTGTAGCCAGTTTCCCGGCTCTTGCTTTTTTATCCAAAATAATTCTCAACTTTTGCTTTTCTGGCAGAATTGTTTCTTGGCTTTCTTCGTCAGAAAATTGATAACTATAGTCAGGATCGGTGGAAAATACAATTCCCTCCCTGTTCTTACGATTTCTTTTAATTTTCAATGGGTGTGATATTAAGTTTTGAAAGGTTTATCTACATTAATTTTTCAATAATTTGATCTACAGAAATGCCTTCGGCTTCTGCTTTAAAGTTTCGGATCAGCCTATGGCGTAATACTGGTTTTGCCACTGCTTTTACATCTTCAATATCTGGAGAATACTTTCCATTTAGCAGACCATGGCATTTGGCTGCCAATACTAAAAATTGAGAAGCACGCGGCCCGGCACCCCATTCCAGAAACTGAGTTGAAATATCGGCGGCTTTTTCAGTATTAGGTCTTGACTTATGTACCAGGCCTACCGCATATTCAACCACGTTATCAGCAATTGGGGTTTTTCTGACCAAGTGTTGATAAAACATAATTTCATCTTTCGACAGGATTTTATTGATTTTAACATCTCGTGTGGATGTCGTGTTTTTAATGATTTCAATTTCCTGTGCATAAGAAGGATAATCCAGCCATACATTGAACATAAATCTGTCTAACTGAGCTTCTGGCAAAGGATAAGTACCTTCTTGTTCGATAGGATTTTGTGTTGCTAATACGTAAAACGGCCTATCCAGATTAAAATGTTCGCCTGAAATGGTTACACCGTATTCCTGCATTGCTTCCAGCAATGCAGATTGGGTTTTAGGTGGAGTACGGTTTATTTCATCGGCCAAAATAATATTGGCAAAAATCGGACCTCTGATGAATTTAAAATTCCGATCTTTATCTAATGTTTCCGATCCCAGAATATCAGAGGGCATCAGGTCTGGTGTAAACTGGATTCTGTTATACTGCAGTGTCAAAGCTTCTGAAATGGTTTTAATCAACAAGGTCTTTGCAAGTCCCGGAGCACCAATCAGTAAACAATGTCCTTGACAAAACAAGGAAATCAGGAGGAATTTTACTACTTCATCCTGACCGACCACTACTTTTGCTATTTCCGTCCTAAGGTTATTATAAACAATGTTTAGGCTGTCTGCTGCTTCCACATCAGATTTAAATTCCTGCATAAATTAAAAAGTTTGTTAGAAACCCAGTATATCAATATATAGCGTCACTACTTACCGGACTATTGGTATCTAGGATATTACAGTTATTGTACCTGCTGTTAATTTCAATATATACTTCTTTTTTCGCATCCTCGAACCAATCGACCAAAGCTTTTTGTCTTTTTTGGTTTAATGCTGCTACTTGTATTTTTTGATAATCATCTTTTAAATTAGCTTTATGAGGAGGAGTGCTTGCTTTGAAATAAACAATCCTCACAGCAGTGGCACCTTGTTCGGTTCTGAATTCCATAGGTTGAGAAATACTGCCTACTTTCATTGTATCTAATGTAAAAAATAATACAGGATCGATATCATCTACTGAGATAATATTTGCACCTGTTTCTTCATCTACAAAAAAACCGCCAGAAGATGCCGTAAGTTTATCTTCAGAATATTCTTTTGCAGCTTTTTCAAAAGTAATACTATCTTTCAATATTATAGTTCTAAGGCTATCCAAATAATCTCTTGAAGTTTTTATATCTAATTCGGAGGAATTGAATTTGAATAGAATATGTCTTGAGTTAAATTCATTTCCCCGCCTTTCCAATAATTGTATGACATGATAACCAAATTGGGATTCAATAGGTTGTGAAATTTCTCCGGGTTTTAGATTCATAGCAGTGGCTTCATATGAAGGAACCAGTTCGCCTCGCCTATGAAAGCCCAGATTACCTCCATTTTCTTTTGAACCGGGATCATCTGAATGCAACTTTGCCATTTCAGAGAAACTTTCGCCACCTTCAAAAGCTGATGCTACTCTCCAGGGCCGGGTAATGTTGTTTTTGGAAATGTTAGGGATCGAAGCTGATCCTTCAGATGAAAGAATAAACGTGGTATTATCATCAAAATCACTTTGTATCATTCTGATTTCATTCGAATTATCAGGGTTTTTTGATATCAGCCAGTTTTGATTCAACCGGGATATATTGGGGTTTTCAGAATCGATATTAAAAGTAATGGTATTGTTAATTTCGTATTTCCAAATGCCATTTATAGTGCCCGACGGAGTAATGATACTTACTGCATTATTCTGACCCAGTTTTATTTGCATGTCTTGATAATTAGCAGAAATATCGGTTCCTCTTAAAATCTTGTTTCTAATCTCAATTGCTTTTTTCCTAGCCTCATTTTTTTGGCCTTGACCAATGGATGGAACTTTAACGATATGTCCAACAACTACCTCACGTGAATATAATGGCAAACTATCCGTTGGGATTTTGTTGAAAAACCTTTTAACTTCTGAAGGGGTTACTTTGATTTTACTAGTAATCTCATTTCTCATTTTATTGGCAATTAGCTGTTCTTTCAAGGGGCCTCTTAGCTCTTCCTTAAACTGATCCATTGTTTTGCCAAAGTGTTCTTCCAGCCGTGATTGAGAACCAAACTGACTTATATAGTACTGCATTCTCATATTTAGGTCTCTTTCTACCTGATCATCTTCTACCAGTACAGAATCGATTTCCGCTTTTGCTACCATAACTTTTGAAAGCAATAATGATCTCAATGCTTCGCAAGTAGCTTCTGATTTGGGTAGTCTAAATTGCTCGATATAACCTTGTGCAGTTTCCTCTACTTCAGATCTTAAAATAATATAATTATCTACTTTGGCAATAATGCCATCAATAAAGGGCCCCTTTTCTTGTCCAAAAGTTTTCTCCTGCACTACTACTGAAAGAAAAAGGATGATTAACACCCGGCTAATTTTCAACATATATCTCAAAATTCTTATCTTTTAATGCTTTATTGTAAATGTCGTCCTCAAGTTGTCTGGCCAACATTGTTTTTCTTTTATTTATAATAATGGTTTTGATATCCTCCTTTACATAATCGAGTGGAGAAATTTCATCCTTTATTTTGTATTCAAAAATATTTACTAAATATACATAATTTTCATCAACTACCTCGATTATCCGGTTTCTGTTATCCTTCAAAAACTGTACCCTATTGGTAACTTCTAAGGGAACTGACCGGAATACATCATCAAATTTAAGCCAGATTGTATCTTCCAGATGAGTTTTGGTAGCGTACCGCAAACTTAATGATTTTAATTGTGCTTTTGCACTTTCAGATTTTCCGGAAAGTGCTTTTTTAATGTCTTTTAACTTGGGCGAATCTTTTGGGATTTGCATAAAAATGCACCTCAAAATGTTTTGCTTGAGCTGAAAATTTTCCTTATGGGTCTGATAATATTGAGAAATTTCCTTTGGAGTTACTTCTTTATTCAAATTGGCAAAAACATGTTGTTTCTCAAATTCATACGCCATCAATGCGTATTGGTAATCGAGGATTTTTCTTTCCAATTCAGCCTTGTTAAAATCAATTTTTGATGAAGCTTCATTGATCATCAATTGTTTTTTAATCCAATTCTGCACATATCGATTTGACATGCTTGTACTATCCACAGCA
Source organism: Bacteroidota bacterium (assembly GCA_023393375.1). GTDB lineage: Bacteria > Bacteroidota > Bacteroidia > Cytophagales > Cyclobacteriaceae > JAEWLI01. Next base: position 81,762 of record JAEWLI010000218.1, on the reverse strand, counting down.
TTGGTTCCCTTGGGTACGATGCCTTCTATATCTTTATAATAAAGGTATTTTGCTTCAACCCTGGCAATCGGTATGGCACCTTCATCAAGTCCTCCATTATTCTTTATTTGCAGCCACTCGCAAGAGGTTATGGTGATCAGTGAAATAAGGATTAACTTATATTTCCAGCAGTTTACGGTATATTTTTCTTTTTTCTTTATCATTAATTTTTATGGCATATTTTGCTTTTAATTCTTTGAGCCATTCCTGTTCAAGATAGTTCTGGTAATCTGAAATTACCAAACCTTTGATATCTTCTATATTTTTTGGGGCTGGTGGCAAAATTCCCCGTACTTCTATCAGGTGATACCTGTCACCAGTATTTATTTCATATTTCCCCTTTTGCCACAGAATGTTTTTTAATAAAGGATGCTCATCTTTTTCGTATAAACCACTTTCAACCTTCAGTTCAAGGCCAGATTGAGTATTGAAATATTTTTCCAAACTATTTCGGGAAGCTGAGATCAAGGAGAGTGATATTGATTCACTTGATTGTTCTTTGGATATTTTTATCCTATTCAATGAAACCTCCAATTCTCCTAAATAATTCATTATTGAATCGACTCTTTCCTGATTCAGCTCAGAGTTTTCAGGAATTATCTGAAGCATCCAGTCTTCATTTTTTTCAAGAATCGCTGCAATATTTTTTAGTTTATTCCTGTCAATATTACTTAATTGTGAAGAATTCCCGGTGAAATTTACAATATGACCAGAAGAAGGTATTGTTATAAAATCGTTTTCCAAATAAGGTTTGATTTTATTTCTGATCTCTTCAGAAGCCGCATTGTAAATTACGGCATCCAATCGCTCCCCCCATTGATAATTTTCCAGATGGTTAACAAAATACGCTTGTAAACCGATTGTATCAGCCATTGCTTTTGTCCATACTTTACTATCCATCAACTGAAACAGTAAAATCCCTTCTTCATATTCTGTGAGGAGCATTTTATAATCATAATATTTTTCAGCCAATTGAGCTTTTTCATACTCTACAAGCTTTTCTACTACAAAATCATCGTACCACAATTCCAGTCTGGATGTGACTTGATCTTGTTGATTAGGGTATTTTTCCTTGGTATCATCCAGAAAATGCTTGATATTGAATATAGAATCATTGATCCTGAATAACTCCTGATTAATATTTTCTTTATTTTCCGAGAATTCTGCATAAATGTCATTTGATGAGAAGGACAACAATTCCTCCAGCATGTCCTGATTTTCAGTAAAATTATTTTCTCTTTTTAGCCTTTCAACAAATGCATTCTTGCTTAATTGTGAACGAGAATCCCGTTTCACAAGATTTTTGATATTTTCTTCAATCTCTTCAAATGGTTCCAAGCCTTTTCGCTCTTCCAGTTTTATAATATGCCAGCCATATGTAGTACGAATGGGTTTGGTAAAATCTCCAATATTTTTGATCCCAAAGGCTGCTTCTTCAAATTCAGGAACCATATTGCCTGACCCAAACCATGGTAAAAGTCCCCCATTGGCTTTTGTGTTCAAGTCATCGGAAAACTGCTGGCACATATCAAACCATAACGCCCCGTTGTTAAGTTTAGCATGAATTTCGTTTATTTTCCTCACTGCTGCCAAAGAATCCTCAGAAGACGTAACTTCAGGAGTTCGGATCATGATGTGCGATGTGCGAATTTTGCCTCGGGAAGGCCGTTTATCATGTACTTTCAGGATATGGTATCCAAATTTGGTTTTAAAGATGGATGAAATGTCGCCTGAATTAGTCTTATAGGCATGTTCCTCAAAAGGATAAACCATTTGGAATGCTGTGAAATAACCTAGATTCCCACCATTGGTGCGAGCAGAGGGATCCTCGGAAAATTCTTTTGCTAATTGGTCAAAATCTTCGCCGCTAAGGGCTTTACCCCTTATGTTACTAATCTTATTATAAGCTTTTAGTGTATCTTGTGGAGATAAATTTTCGTCAGCCAAAACAAGAATATGGGAAGCTTTTACTTCAGTTTTCATCCTTTCGTATGCTTCTTTCACTAATTGGTCATTTACAATATTTTCTGTCAGGTATGGCTTTGCCAATTCATCGCGATAAGTTTGAAATTCCTGGATAAATTCTGACGTATTGTGAAGGCCTAAAGATTTAGCTTCCGTTACTTTTAATTTAAAATTGATAAATAAATCCAGGTATTCATCAATATCTTGTTGAGTTGGTACAGAATCCTTAAAATTGTTTTTAGTGAATACATGAATGAACTCATCTGCATAGATGTGATTATCATCAATGGAAATAAATTCATTCTGTTTTGATTCAGTTGTGGAAATGGTTTTACATGAGCCAATCAGGCATAGTATAAGAAATACAAACGCCCGCAGATTATTATTTAAGATCATTGATTTGTTATATCCTGGTAGAACATTACAAGATTAACGAATTTTTATTAGAGAACATATTTTGTGGAAGATGAAAAGTTTGAGGAGGGTGAATTTAAGGGATTGTCAGGTAATGGAGCATTTCTTGAAGAGCATGTAAATGTTTTGGTTGTTTCCCTGGGTAAATTCGACACTGTCCATAATCCGTTTTACAAGCATCAAACCCAGCCCCCCTTTCTTTTTCTGTTTAATTATTTCCTGGAGAGATGGCTCTTTATAGTTTTTAAAGTCGAAACCGATGCCCTTATCCATGATCTTAAATGTGAAGCCCTTATCCTTCTGTACATCAATAAAAAGCTCAATTTTTTCCTTAGGGTTACAATTGTGGGAGTGGATCATCAGATTTGCACAGACTTCTTCTACTGCGAGGGCCATTGCATTGATTTCAAGCTCTGTTAGGTAATAGCTACCCAAAACCTGATTTACAAACATCCTGATCTCTTTCAATTGATCTTTACTACAATTTGCTTCAAACCTATATTTCATGAATGGTTGCCTTTGCTTGTTCGTGATTATCCACAATTTTTAATAACTGATCTAACCCCAAAATCTGAAAAACATTTTTGACTTTGTCGTTTAACCCATATATGACCATCGAAATGTTTTCTGCGTTCATTTCTTCAATATAAGACATAAAAACACCCAGGCCGGCAGATGATATGTAGTTCAACTCACTGCAATCTACCAGTATTTTATCCGCCCGGCTTTTGACTGCTTCATTGATGGCATTATCCAGATGTATGGAGGAACTGGCATCGGCCTCGCCACTTACCATCAGTTTGTACACACTTTCCCCTACTTCTGTTTTAATTTCGACCATACCTATAATACGTAAATCCCTGACATAGGTTATTCTCTATTTAAACTTGATTATCATGGTAGTAAAATCGTCTTCCGGAGCCTGTTTATCGCAAAAATTATACACATCATTTAACAACTCTTCCTGAATACAGGAAGGGGATTTGTCGCTGTTTCTGGTAATGAAATCTACCAATCTGTCATAACCAAAAAGTTCATTATGAATATTTTTAGCTTCTGTTATACCATCGGTATAAAGAAAAATGATATCATCTGTGTCATAATTTATCCTGTCAACTTCGATATATTTTGCAAAATTGTTGTTTCTTAAAATACCCAAGCCAAGCCCTTTAGTCTTAAAGAAAGAAGCTGTACCTTTTCTCTTCTGGTAAAACAGGGTAGGGCAATGGCCAGCCCTTGCAAATTCAATGGTTTTTTCATTGGTATCTATTATAAAATAAGAAACCGTGATAAATGAGCTTTTCTCCAGACACCTGCTTAATGCACTATTGGCATGGACTATAAATTCCTTTGGGGATAGTCCCAACTGGACGAGACTGTGGAAAACTCCTTTCATTTGTGACATGTGGAAAGCCGCTGAAGTGCCTTTCCCTGAAACGTCACCGATGATAAGCGCGAATTTTTGATCTGCAATTTTAAATACATCATAATAATCTCCCCCTACTTCGTCAGCAGCGCGAGAAAAAGCAGAGATATCAAATTGATCATCCACTTCCAATGAATCTGGCAACAGACTATTTTGTACTCTTTTTGCAATCTTCAGTTCTTCCTTATACCTTTCATTCACAATAGCCTGTGATAACAAACGAAAATTTTCAATAGTAATGCTTGCCTGGTTTACGAAAGATTTTATAATCTCCACCATTTCCTTATTAAATGCGTCAGCCACATCTTTTAGAAGATACAATGACCCAATTTGTATATTCTGTACCACTACCGGGAATATGAGCATTGATTTAAAATCTTCATCATTTAAGGCAGTTAAGCGTTTGGCTATCCGCAATGTTTTGTCCGGCTCTTTTACCACAATGGTTTTATTTTTGGCCATATTGGTTGATTCTCGTAGCACATGAATCTTTTGAAGATTTATTTTATAAGGTATTACTTTTGGTTCGTTCTGGTTCTCACTGATTATCTCCAGCCATGCCGCACTGGCTACTACAGCACTTACTGAACTTTCCAATAGGATTTGATAAACCTGTTCTTCATTTTGTCCTGTTTGTGGTGATTGGCTCAGTCTTTGAAAATTCAATACCTCCTCCAATTTCTTTTCAAATACTGATGACGTGGGAAGGTTAAACAGCAAAACCAATAAGGAAAACACTGCATAAATAAAAATGAAAGAAAACAAGGCCAATGATGCTACATTATATATTAAATCCACTTCAGGAGCAACTACATGAGGGAATTCGGCTAAATGATCGAAGAAGTACCATAGATATAACAAGCTTAACAGAATAAGCAAAATACTTTTCCATTTTTGTTTAAAATCAAGATAAGCTACCCATTTCAGATTTACTGATAATACTATTCCCATCGACATGAGAATGAAGTAAACGGTAAAAAAATAAACATCAAAAAACTCTAGTTCCAGGAATACAAAAAAAAGGCTTATTAAAAGGGCATATTGAAATACCTGCCATAACCGGATCAGATTTTTTGTCTTTTGATAAAGAATTAGTTTTTTCCATACCACAAGCGTAGAGGTAAGAAGTAGAATTACTAACCCTATATTGATATGATAAATAAAATGGATGATCAACGGATTTTGTACCAGTGGTGAATTGCCGAAACGAAACATAAAAAATCTGAAGAGAAGGGATATGATGGTGGCTATCAATCCGGTAACAAAAACCCTCCATAAAAGATCAAGAATATCGATGCTTTCAGTATCCGTAAGGGCATATTTAAACACCAGAAAACCACTGACAAATAAAGCAATTAACAATAATCGGGGCAGTACCTCTGGTATACCCGAGGGAGAATTGTTTATTTCACTGAAAATAATAATAAGGTCAGAGACAAGTAATACCAGCCAGCACAGAATGCCGAATACGATACTGAGACGTACAATACCTTTTCTGGACAACATGAATCAACTGATATTTATTGTGCTTATAAATATAAGGGACTAATTTCGATAATTAAAAAAAAGCAGCATTAAAGTTAGCTAATACTAATTTTTACCGATCGAAATGTTTGGAAATTTCTGTTTATGTATAATGCTGTTGTACAAATGGAAAGTTTAATGAACCCTTTTCCGTTGTACAACACCTAATCTTCAAAATCACATTTATGATTTGTAACTATAATTCGGAGCTTCACGGGTGATCTGGATATCATGTGGATGACTTTCCCGAACACCAGCACCAGTTATTTTTACAAATTTGGCATTTTGTAATGCTTCAATATCCTTTGCTCCGCAATAACCCATTCCTGCCTTCAATCCTCCTATTAGCTGATATAACACCTCAGAGACCATGCCTTTATAAGGTACTCTGCCTGAAATACCCTCGGGCACCAGTTTTTTGACATCATCTTCCACATCCTGAAAATACCTGTCTTTCGATCCACCTTCCATGGCTTCAATTGAACCCATGCCACGGTATGATTTGAACTTTCTGCCTTCAAATATGATCATTTCGCCTGGAGCTTCTTCCGTTCCGGCCAACAAGGACCCTATCATAACACTATTACCACCTCCAGCTAATGCTTTTACTACATCGCCGGAAAACCGTACACCACCATCGGCAATTATAGGCACTCCTGAACCCTTAATGGCTTTGTTGCATTCTATAACAGCTGAAAGCTGAGGTACACCTACCCCCGCAATCACTCTTGTAGTACAGATACTGCCCGGGCCTACACCTACTTTAACAGCATCGGCACCTGCATCTACCAAAGCTTTGGCTGCAGCACCTGTAGCAATATTCCCAACTACCAGTTCAAGGTCGGGATATTTATTTTTAACCGTTTTGGTAGCTTGTATTACACCCCGGGAATGACCATGTGCTGTATCAATACTGATCACATCTACCCCGGCATTTTTCAGAGCTTCAATTCTTTCAATGATATCATGAGTTACACCTACAGCTGCTCCCACTCTCAAACGACCAAATTCATCTTTGCAGGCATTGGGCCTATCTTTATTTTTCAAAATATCTTTATAGGTGATCAGACCGCTTAAAATACCATTTTTATCAATAATAGGAAGTTTTTCTATCTTGTGGAGTTGAAGGATTTTCTCAGCTTCTAATAGTGTGATCCCTATATCGGCAGTAATTAAATTTTCCTTGGTCATGATTTGATCTACCGGAATAGAAAGGTCTTTTTGAAATCGAAGGTCACGATTGGTGATGATACCGATGAGCCGGCCTTCTCCATTGATTACCGGAATACCGCCAATTTTGAACTCACGCATAATGTTTACAGCATCACCGGCTTTAGAATCTATATGCAGGGTGATGGGGTCCAGTATCATGCCACTTTGTGAGCGTTTTACTTTCCTTACCTGTTCGGCCTGCTTTTCTTTGGACATATTTTTATGAATAAAGCCCAAACCGCCTTCCAATGCCATGGAAATTGCCAGATTTACCTCTGTAACCGTGTCCATAGCAGCAGATACCAGTGGTATATACAGCTTGATATTTCTAGTTAAATAAGTGGATGTATCTGTTTCCCGGGGAAGTACTTCTGAATAAGCCGGTAATAAAAGCACATCATCATAGGTCAGTGCTTCGGGAATTGGTTGATAATTGTCAAATGACATAGCAAATAATTTAAGTGTTCTTATTTGCCGGACAAAATTAAGCTATATTGTTTTGATTATTATTATCATTTCAAAATAATATTATTATACCCCCTTAAGAGTGTTTTTTGCCATATGCTTTCCCTGGTTTTGCGGGTCATCTTTATATAACTATTTTTGCACACTTTTATTAAATAGAATGACCTGGGAAACTATAAAGGAATCGATATTACTGGCTGTGCAACAAATGACATGGGTCGAAGGTATAGCGGTGTTATTTGCGCTAGCCTATATATATTTTGCCGCTAGAGAATCGATCTGGTGTTGGCTGGCAGCTATTATCAGCGTTTCTTTATATATATACATATGCATTCGAGCAGAATTATTTGCAGAAACAGTATTACAGGTATTTTATCTATGGATGGCTTTTTATGGCTGGTATCAATGGAACCGAAAAAAAGGCGATGATAATAAACGTCCTGTGATTGTCTGGCCTCTCAAATACCATTTATGGATAATTATAAGCTCTGCTTTCGTCACCGGAATAGTTGGATATCTGCTTCAGATATATACTACCGCAGCTGTTCCTTTTCTTGATGCTTTTACAACTGTATTTGCACTGGCCACTACTTACATGGTGACCAAAAAAGTACTAGAAAACTGGATTTATTGGGTAGTAATAGATGCAGCATCTATTTTCCTATATAGTTATAGGGGGTTGTATCTAACATCAGCTTTATTTTTGCTTTATACCATCATTGCCATTTTCGGATATTTTCATTGGCGAAAACACTATCTGGAATCAAATGCTTAAAAGAATAGCAATTGTTGGCCCCGAATCTACAGGCAAAAGTGTTTTGTCCGAAAAACTGGCTACCTATTTTAAAACCGCTTGGGTGCCCGAATACGCCCGGCAATATCTGGATCAAATTGACCGGCCATATGAGGAGAATGATCTGTTGGAGATAGCTAAAGGCCAATTAAAGTTAGAAGATGATCATGCAAAAACAGCCCATGATTTTTTGATATGCGATACTAACCTGCTGGTAGTTAAAATCTGGAGTGAGGTTAAATACGGCCATTGTCACCCATGGATTATTAATCAAATAAAAAACCGCCATTACTATCACCACCTTCTAACCAGCATCGACTTACCATGGGAATTTGATCCTTATCGGGAACATCCTGATATGCGAGAATTTTTATTTGATAAATATAAATTTGAATTAGACCAATTGGGTTGTTCATATACCATAATTAAAGGAGACTATCAGGAAAGGTTGGATTTAGCAATAGCCGCCCTAAAAGCCTTAAAATAACAACCTTTCTTAATCAAATTATCTTTATCCATTTCAATATCAGGTACATTTTAGTATCTTTGCACCCAACTTCAGGGGCGCCTTGAAATGGGCTGAGATTGTACCCTTATAACCTGATCCGGATAATACCGGCGTAGGAAGATGTAAAGGCAATTCATTTCTCTTTTTCAAGCTTTCCTGAATATCATAGGGGTGCCTTAAATAGGCTGAGATCATACCCATACAACCTGATCCGGGTAATGCCGGCGTAGGAAACCTGGTATGGTAAAACAAGATGTGGCGCTCCCCTGCGTCCATATGTTTAACCAAAATTTTTTAAAACAAAATGAAAAAAAGTTTTATGTTGCTGGCTTTGTTAATGCAAAGCTTCTTTGTCTTCTCCCAACACCGTATTTCAGGTAAAGTAACTGATGGCAGTTCGGGGGATGTGATCCCGGGGGTAAATGTTTTTATTCCCGAAATGAATAAGGGTACTATCACTGATAGTGAAGGGAATTATTTACTGGAGGCAAATTTTACACAACCCCAAACCGTTGAATTCAGCTTTGTGGGTTACACCAAAGAAGTGTTTACTGTGAAAGAATCCAGATCACTGGATGTATCATTATCTCCTTCTATTCGTCTGGAAGAAATAATCATCCGATCTGTCCGGGCCGATGAAACTACTCCCGTAACACAAAATACAATCTCCAAAAAAGAGATCAGACAAGTGTTTAATGGCGAAGATCCTCAGTTTTTTTTAGAGAGATTAACACCTTCTATTACAGTAGAATCTGAATCTGGAACATATAACAACAACTATGGAAAGATGCGCTTGAGAGGGATTGATCAAAAAAGAATCAACATCACGCTGAACGGCATTCCCCTCAATGATATGATTGATCATGGAGTATATTTCTCCAACTTTGCCGATTTTGGAAACAGCATTGAATCTGTTCAGATACAGCGTGGTGTAGGAACTACAACCAATGGCACATCTTCTTATGCGGGATCCATAAATTTTGAGTCTGCAAGTTTGCAGGATCGTGATGCCGGTACCGAAATACAATTAGGAGCGGGTTCTTATAATTCTTACCGGACAAGCATCGAATATGCCACTGGAATGTTGGATAATAATTCGGCATTTTATGGCAGGTTTAGTAGGATTTGGTCAGATGGTTATCGTGACAACACAGGTACTAATGCATATTCGTTTTTTCTATCCGGAGGTTGGTTCCTGGAAAAAGACCTGATAAAACTTAACGCTTTTACCGGTCGAACTAAAACAGGCTTGGGCTATGAAATGGCACCCCTTGAAATGATAAAAGAAAATCCGAGGGTTAATATTTTGGATGAAAATGATGTAGAAGATTTTGGGCAAAGCTTTGTTCAACTTCAACACTCCAGAAGTTTTAGCCAAAAATTTTCTTTGGTCAGCTCGGCATATTATGGTAATGCGGGAGGGGATTTTCCATGGGGTTATCGTGATAACGGCACGCTTTACCAAATTAATTATCCCTTGACCAACCATCATTATGGATTGATGACCAATGCACATATAACCTCAAGCACAAAACTGTCTTTTGATGCAGGTATTCACGCCTACACTTTCAGAAGACAAAATATGGAGCAACTGGTCCCAGATTATGCCAATCCTTATTACCATGAAAGATCAAGAAAAAATGAAATCGCCGCATTCGCAAAAGGTGAACTGAAAGTAAATAACCTGCTGATTTATGGTGATGTGCAGGTGAGAACACAAGAGTTGATCATCTCACCTGATTATGAATATATGGACACCACCAACTATGGTGATATAAATCACAACTGGACGTTCATCAATCCAAAAGTGGGGTTAAGTTATATCATCAACAGGAATACCAATGCTTATGTGTCATATGGAAGAAGTGGGAGAGAACCTACCAAAAGGGATATTATTGGTGGATTTACCCTGTCTAAACAAAGATTAGGACGTACGATGGATAAAAGTATTGTCAAACCTGAATTTGTTAATGACTTTGAAGCAGGGTTGAGGTTTAATAAAGGTATCCTAAAAGGACAGGCAAATTTATTTTATATGGATTTCAGGAATGAACTATCACCTACAGGAGCTTTGATTGCTTTTGGTTCATCATTGCGTCAAAATGTGGAGAGAAGTTATAGAAGAGGTATAGAAAGCGATTTCACCATTGATCTGGATAAGCTTTATTTTTCAGGTATTGTAACTTACATGGAAGCAGAAATAGAAAAAATTGAATTGAGTGAGCAAACTTCAGGTAAATTGAAATCAGCACTGACACCCCAGTGGAACATGAACATGACGCTAGGGTATAAACCCTTGAAAGGTCTTGATATACAGCTTCATGGCAGATATTTGGATGAGTATTACACTGACTTGATGAATACTGCTGAATTCATAGTCCCATCTTATTTTATCATGAACTCAAGGTTGGTTTATCAATTAGAAAATTTCACTTTTAATTTTGAGCTCAATAATTTGTTCGATAAGTTGTATTACAGTTTTGGTGCTCCTGTAGATCCTGATTATGATGGTGTATATGAGCCTGGGTATTTGCCGAGTGCAGGTAGAAATTTTTATTTCACGTTAACCGCACAATTTTAAAAATATCTGCTAACTTAAACAATAAAAAAGGCAGCTCGTGAGCTGCCTTTTTGCTGTAGAGGGAGGATTCGAACCTCCACGGAGCGGTTAGTCAATACCTGATCAACATAATGATTTGTTCCTGCTTCTCCACCCCCGAGACAGGAGGGTATGTCTGCCAATTTCATCACTCTACATTATAAATTACGAACTTAAGGAACATTTGCCTTAATTGTTGAAACAAAGTTAGGTAAGTGAGAATATATTTGCAAATATTTTAAAAAAGTAATTAAAAATTTACATTATAATTAATGTTAACATGTTCAAAAAATATAATTTGCAATAATTCTGGTAAAAGCATATGAAAAATTATAATTATTTTATTAATGTAAAAATAATATTTTGAAAAAGTAACATTACATAGTGGAAAAGCTTTTAATTTCATTGGAGTAAATGAATGTAATCATAAATCAAAAAACATGGAAAGAATGATCATTAATTCAGACAAGGCACCACAACCTATTGGGCCTTATAGTCAGGCTATATTGGTACAAAATACTTTATACGTTTCGGGTCAGATCGCACTCAACCCATTGACTGGAGAATTAGAAACCCAAGACATCCGATCAGAAACGAGACAGGTTTTACATAACATAGTGAATATTTTAAATGCTGCTAACCTTACCCTGACGAATGTGGTAAAATGCAGCATATTTCTGAAAAATATGGATGATTTCGTAGTTGTAAATGAAATATATGGTGAATATTTCAAGGAACTGCCACCTGCACGCGAAACCATAGAAGTGAGTCGGTTGCCTAAAGATGTGAATGTTGAAATTTCCTGTATTGCAGTCCAGTTATGATATGGCTGTTATATTTTACTGAAACGCTAGTATTACCCTTTGAAATTAAAATGGTAAAATCACGATTGCTAGAACAAGTGAAACTTTTGGAAACTTTTAAGAGACCATATAGTAGTACAGCTGCAGCAGGTATTCCTTATAAATTTAACGGCTTTTTTAAAGAAAATGAATTTAGGATTTTCAAATCGTTGCAGGCCCCCCAAAACTTTATCCCTTTAGTAATTGGAAGAATCGAACCTACTTCTGGTGGTTGCATATTGTTTATCACCTACACCCTATTCTTCAGTACCCGCATGTTTTTGATATTCTGGACACTCATATGTATCGGGTTTGTATTATTTTTTTCGCTGATCCATCAGAATATTTTTATGTCAGTTGTAGCTTTCATTTTGGGTCTAATCAATTATCTGATCGCTGTAGCTGGTTTTAGGATGCACTTAAAAAAGACGAGGAGAGAATTACATGAAATTTTTAATATTCAACAAACCCCATTATAACTTTATCTTCAAATATTGGTCATATATGCATATTATGATTTATTAAAATGCCAACTCACATACAATGAAAGTCAATCTTTATAAACCAGCCTTGATTGCGATAATCATTGTGAGCATTTATTCCTGTAACCGCAACCATCTTACATCATATTCTTTTAAACATTGGGACCTCAATAAAGACGGTATAGTGGATAAACACGAGTTTCATCAATCGTTAATGGAAAAACGGATGATCAGAAAATGGGACAAAAACAAGGATGGGCGTTTATCCGAACTGGAGCTTTATAAGGGCTTCTATGGTCTTTGGGATAGAAACAATAACGGAAAGATCGATCATAAGGAGTGGGAATATGGTACACAAAATTATTTTGCAGTCTACAACTCCATTGATCATGGCACATTCGAGGATTGGGATCAAAATGGCGATGCTTATTTGGATGAAAAAGAATTTCAATTGTCAATGACAAAAGCTGATTATTTTGGTGCCTGGAACTTTAACAAAAAAAATTCAGTAAACACTGAAGAGCTTTCGGAAAAATTGTTTGGATTATGGGATGGAAACAAGGATGGCCATTTGGAGGAATCGGAGTATGATGATGTACAGGAAAGCTTCCTTGCCAAATAAATGATTTAAGGTAAACGCTCTGTAATTCCTTTTCTATTTGATTATATTTGCCCCCTAATCATGAAAGGCAGGTATTTTTTGGAAATCTCCTATAAAGGAACAAATTATCATGGATGGCAGATGCAGCAAAATGCTCCTTCCCTTCAAGGGGAATTTGATAGATGTTTGGAGAAAATTTTGGGTTGTAAAATAATTTCATATGCCAGTGGAAGGACTGACACCGGTGTTCATGCCTATCAACAATACCTCCATGTTGATATGCCAGAAACCTTTGATTGTGATCAGTTTATTTATAAAATAAACGCTGTATTACCGGATGATATCAATGTGAAATCGCTCATACCGGTAAAGGATGATGCTCATGCACGTTATAGTGCCTATTTAAGGACATATATTTATAAAATACATTTAGTGAAAGATCCTTTTTTGAATGAATACAGCTATTTTTTTCCAGGATCTTTGGACATTGATAAAATGAATGAAGCCTGCAAACTTCTAATTGGTGAAAAAAACTTTCAATGTTTTAGTAGGGCTAAGACTTCTGTAGAACATTTTCATTGTCATGTCGTTGAAGCAAATTGGATAGCAAATGGTAACCAGCTTAAATTTACTATTTCTGCCAATAGATTTCTACGTGGGATGGTTCGTACCATAGTAGGTACACTTATTGAGGTGGGCAAAGGAAAATTCCAGTCAGAAGAGATTAGTGCTATTCTGGCATCTCAGGATAGAAAAAGGGCGGGAAGAGCTGTACCTGCTTGCGGTTTATATTTATCCCGTATTAAATATCCTGACCATATTTTTTTAAATTTTTAACTGGCGTGGAGAAAGAGGAAATAAGCGGAAAAGTAATTGATTCTGAAATATTAAAGAAGCTTTTTCAATACGCAAAGCCGTACATTGGCAAATTTTATTTGCTTGTGTTTTTAACTTTTGCAGTAGCCTTGCTTTCTCCGGCGCAACCGGTAATTATTCAATATACCATTGATAACCATGTAGCAACGGGAGATTATAATGGTCTTGTAAGCATGGTGATCATTATGGTCAGTTTATTAGTGGTGCAGACCATTACTCAATACTTCCATACTTATCTTTCCGACTGGCTTGGGCAGCATGTGATCAAAGATTTACGTATTAAGCTGTTTAGGCGGATTTTAAGACTCCGGCTTAAATTTTATGATAATACACCGATAGGACGGTTGGTCACGAGAAATGTTTCTGATATCGAAACGTTATCGCAGGTATTCAGTGAAGGTATTGCTGCCATAATAGCCGATCTGCTTCAACTGGTTGTTATTTTAATTATTATGTTTATAATGGACTGGCGATTAACGCTAATCAGCCTCTCCACACTTCCTCTATTGATTATCAGTACTTATGTGTTCAAAGAAAAAATAAAAGATGCTTTTAATAGTGTAAGAAATGCGGTGGCTAACCTTAATTCATTTGTTCAGGAACATATCACCGGGATGAGTATTGTTCAGATTTTTAACAGTGAAAAAAGGGAGTACGAAAAGTTCAAAGAGATAAATAAAGAACACAAAAAAGCCAATATCCGGACGGTTTTGTATTATTCAATATATTTTCCGGTGGCAGAATTGATACAAGCTCTGGGAATTGGTTTACTGGTGTGGTATGGAGCAAGGGGAATAATAGAAAGTCAGTTTGCTACTAATCCGATCACCATCGGGACGCTTATTGCCTTTATCATGTACATTAATATGTTTTTTCGACCTATTCGGATGATAGCTGACCGTTTCAATACACTCCAGTTGGGCATTGTCAGCTCCTCCCGGATATTTAAACTTTTGGAAAATGAAGAGTACATCCATGATACCGGACAACTTAATCCTGAGGAAATAAAAGGTGAAGTAGAATTTAAAAATGTCTGGTTTGCTTATAATAAGGAAGATTATGTGCTGAAGGACATATCATTTAATGTAAACTCTGGGGAAATGATAGCCCTGGTAGGTGCTACGGGAGCTGGCAAATCATCAGTAATTAATCTACTGAACCGTTTTTATGAAATAAATAATGGGCAGATACTTATTGATGGCCATGATATCAAGGAATATCAAATTGAATCTTTGCGAAGAAATATTGGTGTAGTGCTACAAGATGTATTTTTGTTTTCTGATACCATTGGCAATAATATCACCTTGGGCAATCCGGATATTTCAGAAGAAAAAGTGATGTACGCTGCCGAATTGGTGGGTGCACGATCCTTTATCGAAAGATTGCCCGGGGGTTTAAATTACAATGTAATGGAACGCGGTGCTACACTTTCGGTTGGTCAACGGCAATTGGTATCTTTTGTAAGGGCAATGGTTTACGATCCTAAAATTATTGTACTGGATGAAGCTACCTCTTCAGTAGATTCGGAAACAGAAGAATTGATTCAAAATGCGATTGAAAAACTGATGAAGGGCAGAACCTCCATTGTAATAGCCCATAGGCTTTCGACCATTCAAAAAGCCAAACAAATTATCGTGCTCGACAAAGGACACATTGTTGAGACTGGATCGCATGATTCCTTGCTATCATTAAACGGATATTATGCCCAATTGCACAAAATGCAGTACAAAGAAATTATATAACCCAAGGGCTTGATTTCCGATTATATTTGATATTTACTATTAATCCAGATCTTTTATTCCTTACTTCTAAATGGTATTGCAGGCAAACCGGCACTATTGTATAGATTAGCATCCTCAGGATTATCCCGCCAGGCATACCTTACAGATACTGGTCGGGTAATATCCTTGTGATAGACCTTTACTGTCGAATTATCAATAATCTCCGCTTTTGCCCAATGGTATTTTCCATCAACACCGGCAATTTGAAATCCCATTACATAACCATATTCATTGTCCACATTTAATCCTGTGCCCACATGATCAAAGTGTACAATGATGGAAGCATCTTTTACTTCAATATTTTTGTATGACGGGCCGGAGTAAATGATGTCTTTTCCATAAGCCACTTTTTTTGCAGCCAGTGCCAATCTTTTTCCTACATCTTGTTTATTGGTAGGATGAATATCGTATGGATTGCCAACATCAATGGTCACCGCCATGCCAGTATTAGGTACGGTTGCCAATGTTTTGGTTTGAACTTCCCTCAATTGAGCCCATGATTGGTCAGGGGTTTCTTTACCATTGTAAGGTAAATAATTTGCAAGTTGAACGAATAAGAATGGGAAATCACCAATATTCCATTTTTCCCGCCAATTATTGATCATTAGAGGAAACAATTTCTGATATTGAACAGACCGTCCTGTATTTGATTCTCCCTGATACCAAATAGCACCTTTGATGCTAAACTGAACCAGTGGATGGATCATGCCATTGTATAGCAGTGTGGGATAGCTGTTAGGATCAATTAAATTATCAAAGTACGCAGTACTTATTTTAAATTTCCAATTGCCAGAAAGATCTGTTTTTTCATTTCCAGTCTGGATATACATGTTTTCCTTACTGCCATACAAACCACCGCCTCCACCTGTATCTACTACCCTGACTGCAATAACATTTTCTCCAGGTTTGAGAAAAGAGCCATCTACCTTATATTCCCGGTTGACGTTGTATAGTTGAGTTTCACCCACCTTCTGGCCATTTATCCAGGTAATATCAGCATCATCAATGGGTCCCAATGAAAGCACTACCCTTTGTTTGTCAAAATTTTCAGGTAAGGTAAATGTTTTTCTAAACCAAACCACACCGTCTAAAGAAGGCAATTGGTTTTCCCATAAAGTTGGCAGGCTCATTTGGTGCCAATCCTTGTCATTTAAATGAGAGCTGGCCCATGGAGATTGACCATTTTCAAATTTGTCCAGATCATTAGTTTCTGGTAAGTATGCTTGCATTTTCGCTTTCAGATCGGCAACTTCTTTGTCTAAATCAAGATTTTTTAGTTTGGCCATTTGATCTGGGAATTCCCCCGACTGCTGTATAGCTTCAGTACTTATCCAAGTTTCTATTACAGTTCCTCCCCATGAGGTATTGATCAATCCAATAGGAACATCAAGTTCTTGATGCAATTCCCTGCCAAAAAAATAACCTACTGCTGAAAAATTGGCAATGTTGTTTTGGGTAGCCGTTACCCATTGACCATCGGTCGCATCTTTTACAGGTTCAACACTTGCATTTCGTGGTACTGTAAACAACCTGATTTTAGGAAAATTGGCATTGGCTATTTCCTGTTCTGCATTATCAGAGTTATTGATAATCCATTCCATATTTGATTGACCTGAACATATCCAAACATCTCCTAATAATATATTCTTCAAAACAATGCTGTTTTTTCCTGAAATCGTCATTTCATAAGGACCTCCCGCGGGCATGGGCTTTAATTGAACTTTCCATTTTCCGGATTTATCTGTAGTAGTTCTTGCCCGTTGATTACTAAACCTGACCTCTACTTTTTCGGATGGGTTTGCCCAACCCCAAACAGTAATCGGTTGGTCACGCTGAAGTACCATATTATCACCAATTACTTTGGGTAAGCTGATATCTGCTAATGTCATGGTATAAGAAAACAAACTGAGGACGAATATTAGTAAAATTTTTTTCATACAAAAGAATGACTTGTTCAAGTAACAAAGGTAAACAGCTATTTGAATGATACAATATTCAATAGAATTTATTTGCAGGTTTTAAATATGAGAATCAATAATTCAGGTAAACAGATTTTGATATTATTGATCATAATAATGTCTGTACCAGTCTATAAATTGATTTATACCATCCTCGACTTTGGTTTCGGGTTGATAGCCAGTAATTTGTTTCAATCTGGACGCATCAGCAAAAGTGGTTGTCACATCTCCCGGTTGTAATGGTTTATAAATTATATCTGCTTTTTTACCCAGTTTTTTTTCAATTGCTCTCACGAAATCCATTAGGTTTACCGGTGCGTTGTTACCTATATTATAAAGGGCATAAGGAGCAGAACTTATGGCTGGGTTAGGGTTTTCGGGATCAAAAACAGATTGATTTGATGGTGGTCTTTCCAATAAACTTACAACACCCGAAACAATATCATCGATATAGGTAAAATCTCTCGTCATTTTACCATCGTTGAATACTTCTATCGGTTTGCCTTCCAATATATTTTTGGTAAAAATAAATAATGCCATGTCGGGTCTGCCCCAAGGACCATACACGGTAAAAAATCGCAAACCTGAAGAAGGTATCCCAAATAAATGGGCATAAGTGTGAGCCATCATCTCATTGGCTTTTTTAGAAGCCGCATACAATGATACAGGATGATTGGCAGTCTCAGATTCTTTAAAGGGAATATTCTTGTTCAATCCATAAACTGATGAACTGGAAGCATAAATCAGGTGCTTAACCGGATTAGCCCTGCAACCCTCCAGAAGGTTAAGAAATCCAGTAATGTTGCTTTCAATGTAAGTATAAGGATTAATGAGCGAGTAACGCACCCCAGCTTGTGCAGCTAAATTGATAACAAAATCGGGTTTTTCTTCATTAAATAAATTAAGAATCCCTTCACGGTCTTCAAGATTTAATTTAATAAATGAATTTTTATTTTTGGTAGAATGAATTTTCACACCATATTGAATTTCCTTTACAGAAAATCCTAAACTCTGAAGCCGGGCATTTTTTAATTCTACATCATAATAATCATTGATGCTATCCACCCCTATTACTTCATGACCGGCAGTTGCCAGCCTGATTGTAGTGTGCATTCCAATAAAACCTGCTGTTCCTGTGAGAAGTACTTTGGCCATTTTTTAGAGAGTTTTATATGCAAGATTTTTTATTTTATTTCTATAGATTCCTTTGATGTCATAGATTAAGGCATCTTCAGTACAGAGATCGTAAAAATCCTGCGGCGTATAATTGCTATACTCTTTGTGACAGACTGCAATAATGGCAGCATCATAGGGAGGTGTAACTGCTGTGGTCATGGATAAGCCATACTCCTCGTAAAATTCCTCGGCTGATGCATATGGATCCATGATATCTACATTTACCATATAAGATTTTAACTCATTGATGAGATCAACCACCTTCGAGTTTCTGATATCACTCACGTTCTCCTTGAAAGTTACTCCCATTACCAAAATTCTACATTTCTTCAAGGATTTATCTTGCTTGATCAGGTGCTGAATAACATCTCTGGCTATCAAACCAGCCATATTATCATTGATTGACCTGCCTGCAAGTATTACTTTGGAATGATATCCAATCTCATCAGCTTTATGCGTAAGATAATATGGATCTACGCCAATGCAATGACCTCCCACTAATCCTGGGAAAAATTTGAGAAAATTCCATTTAGTGCCTGCAGCTTCCAATACATCGTACGTGTTGATATTCATTTTATTAAAGATCACTGAAAGTTCGTTCATCAACGATATATTAAGATCACGTTGGGTATTTTCGATCACTTTTGCAGCTTCTGCTACTTTGATGGATGTAGCCGGGAAAATTCCAGCTGTAATAATTTCACCATATACTTTTGAAATCTGACCCAGGCTTTCGTCATCACAACCTGAGACAACTTTAGTAATTTTGGTTAGGGTATGTTCTTTATCGCCTGGATTGATTCTTTCAGGTGAATATCCAACTTTGAAATCCCTGACACTCACCAATCCGGAGCCTTTTTCGAGGATAGGAACACAATCTTCTTCTGTACAACCAGGATACACTGTAGATTCGATAACCACATAATCCCCTTTTTTCAATACCTTAGCTACAATTTCACTAGCTGAAAGTAAAGGCTGTAAGTTGGGGGCTTTATGTTTGTCAATGGGGGTAGGTACAGCAATAATATAAAATACTGCTTCTTCAATATCACGAATATGGTGTGTAAATTGGATATCAGCACCTATAAAATCATCGGGTGATAATTCCTTACTGGGATCTATATGATTTTGCATCAATTCCACTCGTTTGGCATTGATGTCAAAACCGATTACTGCAAATTTTTTGGCAAATTCCAATGCTATGGGCAGTCCTACATAACCCAGGCCTATTACACAGACCTTCTTTTTCTTTTCTTTTATTTCCTGATATAAACTCATGGTATTTCAGTTGAACTAACAAATCTATTATAAGTAATGGGAATTAGGACACCTGGCATAAAAAAAATAAGCCGTAGTAAAAAAGTTAAAATTTCCAGTCAAATTTATCCAGATTTTCCACTGAAGATTTTAATAACCGGATACAATTGATAATATCATCCTGATGGGCCATTTCTATTACTTGATGGATATGACGAGTGGGCAGCGATATGGCTCCTGTAATCGCTCCTGTTTTACCCGATTTTTGTAGACTGGCAGTATCGGTACCTCCAGCCGATAAAATCTCCGGTTGCCATTTAATGGAATGGTTACTGGCAATTTCCTTTAAAAAATTCACCATTCTGATATCACAGATCACTGAAGCATCCATGATTTTTATAGCAGCTCCTTCACCCAATGAAGTGATTTTTTCCTGGGGCTGAGCACCTGGTACATCATAGGCAATGGTGGTATCCAATCCGATACCAAAATCAGGATTTATTCTATGAGCTGCAAGGTTGGCTCCACGTAAACCCACTTCTTCCTGTACCGTGAACACACCATACACATCATAAGGGTGTTCATTAATTTGTTTCATTGTTTCTATGAGAATATATACCGACCCCCTATTATCAATAGATTTACAGTTTATACATTCACCCATCACCACCAATTCCCTGTCACGGGTAACCGGGTCTCCAATGCTTACCAGTTTTTCAACATCCTCTTTCTTTAAACCCAGATCAATAAAAAAATCGGTAATTTTTGGGGATTTGTTTCTTTCATCGGGCTGCATCACATGTATCGGCTTGCTGCCCATTACACCGATCAGATCTTTACGGCCGTGAACAATCACTCTTTGGGCAGTCAATGTTTTTGGATCAAATCCACCCAAGGGGTTAAAGCGTAGAAAACCGTTATCGTCAATGTGAGTGATAATAAATCCTATTTCGTCCATATGGGCGGCGATCATCACTTTCTTTTGCTCATAGTTGGGCTTCCCTCGTTTGATCGCATACACATTCCCCATATTGTCGACCTCTATTTGATCAACATGTTCCTTCAATTCATCAATAACAAGATTTCTGATCCGGTTTTCGAAGCCAGGAGCACCTGCGATTTCACAAATAGACTTTAGCAAAGGGATATTAACTTTCACAGGACAAATGAGGTTAAATTAAAAAAGGTATTATAGGAAATTTGAAGTGCGCGAGGGGGGATTCGAACCCCCACACCATAATGGCACTACCCCCTCAAGATAGCGTGTCTACCAATTCCACCACTTGCGCAAAAATGTGGATGCAAAAATAGGGGATTTTTTAGTAAGAATAAAAAGATATAAAAGAATAATTAGGTATAAAGTAATGTAGAAAGCTATATATTCTGTTAGAATTCATCGCATAATGGCACATTTTTTGAAATTAAAGTTTATACGAACTGAATTAAACTTTTATGGGTCTATTGTATTGGTCGAAGAAACCAAAGTAAAATTAAACCTTAAAACTTTATGGAAAAGATGTGTATCAGAAGAGGCGTTTGGCTGGTGGGTATTTTAAGTTTGATAGCTATTTTTTCATCACCAGGATATGCCCAATATTTTGGTAGGAACAAACCACAATATAGTTCTTTCGAATTTAAAAACCTTGTAACGCCCAACTTTAATATTTATAATTATTTAGAAAATGATTCAATCGCCCAAGATATTGGCGTACTGTCTGAACGATGGTATAATCGCCACCAAATGGTATTGAAAGATACTATCAAGGAAAAAAATCCAATTATCATATACAACAATCATGCAGATTTTCAACAAACCGATATTGTGGGAGGACAGATTAGTGTCGGAACTGGTGGTGTTACGGAAGGTCTGCGAAACCGGGTAGTTTTCCCTTTTTTACAATCAATGAGACAAACGGATCATGTATTGGGTCATGAGTTAGTACACGCATTTCAATTCAACATGATCATTCGCGGTGATTCCACTTCCATCAATAACTTACGAAACCTTCCCTTGTGGATGGTAGAAGGTTTGGCAGAATATATGTCCATTGGAAGAACTGATGCCCATACTGCCATGTGGATGCGTGATGCAATTGTTAGTGAAGATTTTCCTTCCCTTAAAGATTTATCGGTAAATCCTAGATATTTCCCCTATCGCTACGGCCAAGCTTACTGGTCATTTGTCACAGGAATATACGGCGACACTATCATTACACCGTTATTCAGGGAAACAGCGAAATATGGTTACAATCAAGCGATGAAACAGCTGTTGAAGATTGATGAAAAGACATTTTCAAATGTCTGGAAGAATTCAATGATTGAAACATATAAACCCTTCATGGCTGATACCATAGCTACTGTAGGTGATAAAATGTTTTCTGAAGCAAATGCTGGAAACATGAATATCTCTCCTGTATTCAGTCCTGATGGCCGATACATCGCCTTTTTGTCAGAAAAGGATGTGCTTTCAATAGATCTTTATCTGGCTGATGCTCAAACAGGCAAAATCATTCGTAAGCTCAACAGGGCTTCAAGAAGTTTTCACATTGATGATTTTAGTTATATAGAAAGTGCAGGTACTTTTTCACCAGATGGCAACCGGTTTGCTTATGTAGCATTTAGCAAAGGCAAAAATACACTCATCGTTACAGAAACAGTAAAAGGGAAAATTTTGGATGAAATAATCATTCCCGGTTTATCCAGTTTTAATGATCCCTCGTGGTCCCCCGATGGCAGATACATAGCTCTATCCGGTTTGAAGCAGGGAAAAACGGATTTGTATTTGTATGATATGACCAACCGGGATCTCATTCAACTGACAAATGATCAGTATTCGGAAATCCAGCCTTCCTGGTCTCCTGATAATAGAAGAATTGTATTTGTCTCTGATCGTGGAGAAGATACAGACCTTAATAAACTACAATTTGGGTCCTTTAAACTTTCGATATATGATCTGGAAACCAATAATATTGAGGTGCTTGATTTTTTCCCGGGAGCTGATAATATGAACCCTTATTTTTCACCTGATGGACTTTCAATTTATTTTGTTTCTAATGCAGACGGTATGAGAAACCTATATGAGTATATTGTTCCTACAGGTGAAATTAACAAAATGACGAAATATTTCACGGGTATAAGTGGGATAACCCAATACGCTCCTGCCATTTCCGTCAATCCATTAAATGGAGATATAGCTTATACACATTTCCGAAAGGGAAAATACACCATCTATAAAGCACATGCCAATGATTTTCCACGATTCCCTGTCGATCCTAATGAGGTAGATTTTACTGCTGCCAAATTACCACCTCATAAAAACTTGTCGAAGACTGCCTTCACCGGTCAGCAATACAAAAGGTCTGTTGAAGATACACCAACAGATAGCTTTTCTGTAAAACCTTATGAACCTAAATTAGGGTTAACTTATATTAGCAACAGCAGTGGGTTTGGAGTGGGAACAAGTGCCATTGGGACAGGCTTTGCTGGCGGTGTAAATGCACTTTTCACCGATATTATGAATGATCATCAACTCTTTGGCGGGGTATCAATGAACGGTGAAATTTATGATTTTGGTGCACAGGTATTATATCTTAACAGGAAAAATAAGATAACCTGGGGAGGCGGTATCAGCCATATCCCATATACTTATTTTAGTTGGCCAACGAGAGAAGTTGTACCTGATTCTATCGGTTCAGCTCCTACAACTACAGAAATACTGAGGTATCCGTTAACGCGTATTTTTCAGGATCAAATCACACTATTAGGGCAGTTGCCATTTTCCAGAACGCTAAGATTGGAGGCTGGTGCAAGTTTTTCAAGATATTATTTTAGGGAAGACATTTTTGAATACAGGTATACCCGAGATCCGGAAAACCCATTAATTGTTTATCCTCGGGGTGTGGAAAAAGTAAAGGGGGAAGTACCCGAAGGATTTAATCTCGGGCAAGCATATCTTGCGTATGTGGGCGACAATTCAACTTTTGGGATGACTGCACCAATGAATGGAACACGGTACCGTTTTCAGGTAGAACAATACTTTGGCCGGTACAATTATTTGTCAACTTCAGCCGATTACCGGACATACTTTTTTGCAAATCCATTTACCTTCGCTTTCCGGGGTATCTATTATGGCCGTTTTGGTGGGGAAGATTTTATATATAATAATCCTTTATACATTGGCAGTGATTATTTGGTTCGGGGTTATAACCTTAGCCAGGGACAATTAAATGACCAAAGAGACCTCACTATTGATCAGCTATTGGGTACTCAGATGGTCGTAGCCAATGCAGAAATCAGGTTTCCTTTTACAGGGCCTAAGCGATTGGCATTTATTTCTTCAGGATTATTTTTCAGTGATCTTGCATTGTTTGCCGATGCTGGTCTTACCTGGAGGGAAGATCAGGATGTGGAATTTAGATGGAATCCGAGTGGTGTTAAAGCGTCTCCGATTATTAGTGTAGGTGCAACATTAAGATTAAATCTTTTCAACATGATCGTATTGGAACCTTATTATGCCATCCCATTTCAACGAGATGATGTGAAAGGTACTTTCGGATTAACACTTTCTGCAGGAGGGTGGTAATGGTGATAGCTGGTAGTAGGAGGTGAGTTGGGGAGTTGAGTATTTGGTGAGGTGATAAAATATTTAATATATGAGGATATAACTCATAGTCCCCCACTTTCAGCAAAGTTACTGTAGAAAATAACAGAAAGCCCAGATCTTGGATCCGACTCTCCAAATCTCCAACTTCACAGTCATCCGCTGTTATATGGGAGTTCACAGCTATTAGTTAGTAAAAGATAAGAGTTGAGTGGAAACGGACGGTTGCCTTGAACCGATTAAATCACAATCATCCTATCTTTTTGATAATTTCTTTCAACTGATCAATATTTTCAAAGCCAATGGTGAAAGAATCCATATAATCCCGTGTAAGGGCAAATTGTATACACTCATCCATCTTATTTACCAAATTACCATCGCCAAGAATTTTCATTCCCATAACAGATTTTCCCTTCGACTTCATATCTTTTAGCACTGCCTCCACTTCAGGTACAGGCCCATCCATACGAGCCCCGTGTGGATTGATCCTGGCAAGGTCAATTTGTACCCAGTCAGAACTAGCCGCTTCCTTCAAGGCATCCATGGAATGGCAACTTACCCCGTGTGCTCTGATGACCCCATCTTCACGTGCCTGGCTTAGTACTTCCATAGCCCCTTTTTTCGTTTCCGACCAATTCTTTTGTATTAAGCAATGTAGTAGCATGACATCAATATAATCGGTACCAATTTCCTTTCTGAAACGATCAAGGTCTTTTTTCATTTCATCAGCAGTGGATGCATGGGTTTTAGTTAGGATTACTACATTTTCGCGTGAAACCCTTTTCAAACCTTCTTTCAGGTGTGGATGTGTACCGTATTGATCGGCAGAATCCCAAAAACGTATTCCCGCATCATAACCTGCTTCCAACAAATCTCCCAGACCTTTAATACCTAAATCCCTGGTTTGATTGGAGCTTCCGCCCCAACCACTGGAACCTGTACCAATGGCTAAACGGCTGGCCTTAATTCCCGTATTTCCTAAGGATACCAAATCATTTGCTTTGGTGGGCGATGCCATTAATGTTAATGGATCTATTGTTAAAAACGCGGTGCCACCTAATATTGCGGATTGTATAAATTCCCGTCTTTTCATGGTTTACAGATTTTTGATCTATATTAAAACAAATTCCACACTAATTGTTCCTCAATTAGCATATTTAACACTTTATTTGATATCCATAAAGCATGATTATGGTTTTTTCACCATTATTTTTCCTCCACGGATGACATACCCATTTTTTTTGTAAGTATGAAAGGCAATCTGATTCTCATCAAACACAAAAAGATGTACAGCTTTTATGGTGTTTTTTGCAGCATATTCTTCTATAAATGCCAATGTGCGGGAGCCAATTCCTTTGTTTTGAAAGGGTGGTTTGATATACAACTCATCAATGAAACAATCCCGGCCATGAAATTCCAGGGTATATCCTAATGTAAGGCAGCAATAACCAGCAAGTTGTTGGTTATATTTAATTAACCAAATTCTGCCCAGTTGTTCATTGGAGATAAATTCTGCCAAGGTAGCTTTTGTTTTTGAATAATCGAAAGTGATGCCTTCATGCGCATAAAATTCTTCAACCATCTCGATCAAGACCGGAATGTCATCAATTGTAGCGTTTTCGAATACAGGATTCATAACTGTTTATTTATTGAAGCAAAAATAATAATTGGTGATCATTTTCACCTCAATAAAATAATTGATCCTGTATTTTATAATCGTTTGTCCCTTAAACCGTAAACAGTACGGAAATGGTAACCGTAAACGGCAAATACAATCGCATCCATAAATAAAGCTGGCCTGTTAATCAAAGTCCAAATAAGGAATTTCCAATATTCCCCTCTGCCTTTGTTGATAATGCCGATAACCATGACCGATCTGAAGAACCCAAGCAGATAAGAAAACTTTAGCTTTTTCTGAGTGACTGGTTGTTTGTTGTAATTTAATAAAAACTGGCGTGTTCTTTTATAATAAGGTTTTGAAGTATAAATGCTTTCAATAATTTTTTTATATCCTTCCAAAAGATCTTCCTGATTCATTTTTGGAATAAAATTCATTGACATATCCGTATTGCTGCCGGTCGCTTCTACTGTCAACCTGTTTTCTAATTGAAGCCGGTTATACAGTTTTGTATTTTTTGGCGCATTTAATAGTCCTACCATAGCAGTTACTATACCGCTCTCTTGTATAAAATCAATTTGTTGCTGAAAAATTGCGGGGGAATCCGTATCGAACCCTACTATAAATCCACCTGATACCTGAAATCCTGCTTGTTGTATTTTACTCACACTTTGCAAAAGGTCCCTGTTTTTGTTTTGCAATTTATGGCAATCCTGCAAGGACAATAGTGATGGTGTTTCGATTCCAATAAAAGTTGACCTAAACCCGGTATCAATCATCAACGTCATTAGCTCCACATCATCGGCGAGATTGATCGACGATTGCATATTGAAAATGAATGGATAATGATGTTTTTGCTGCCATGCTTTCATGGCAGGCAATAAAATAGTTTTTATTTCTTTTTTGTTACCGATAAAATTATCATCGACTATTGATACAGATCCCCGCCAGTTCAACTGATATAAATGATCCATTTCATCAATGATCTGGCTGGAATTTTTCATTCGGACCTTATGACCAAGTAGTGTGGTTATTTCACAAAAATCACAAGAAAAGGGGCACCCACGAGAAAATTGGATGTTCATGGAAGCATACGCATTTCTATTGAGTAACTGGTAATCTGGAACCGGAGAGGTGCTCAGATCGGCATATTCCTCAGTTTGATACACTTTTTCTGGTACAATGCCTTCTTCCAGTGCTTTTAAGAACGGCTTGATGGTGATTTCAGCTTCATTAAGAATAAAATGATCTATTTCTGGGTAGTTTTTGAACTCCTGTGTAAATAGTGGCCCTCCGGCAACGATCTTTACTTTTTGAGTTTTACATTTTTGGATGATCTCATTTACAGATTCCTTTTGGATATACATGGCACTGATAAAAACATAGTCTGCCCATTGCAAATCAGATGTTTGTAAAGTGGTAATATTTAAATCCACCAGTTTTTTATTCCACCCGGAAGGTAGCATGGCCGAAACCGTAATTAATCCTAATGGTGGTACTGCAGCTTTTTTTGAGATAAATCTCAACGCATGTGTAAAACTCCAAAAAGATTCAGGATACCGAGGATATAACAATAATACGTTCATTGTTGATTAATTTACATAAAACATGTTCAGGGAATGATGATAAGAGATGGTAATTTGAACTAACTATCCCTATGTTGCATATAGTTCACCACCAAATTTCGACACCTTTTTATCAACTAACTTTACACATTTAATTAATAATGTTACATAAATCACACATTGGTTAAATGCAATTCTAAAATCCTTCATACTAAGGAATAAGTGATTGGTTTCCCTGCTCAAATGTATGAAAATAAAACTATTTACCTAACTTTACAAGTCTTTACTTGGTGAAATACCAATTACTTCCTAATAAATACCTTCATAATCCTTGGAACAATAATTGAGTGTTTAGGTGTTTTAATGGATTAGATGTAGAAAATAGCGTTTATAGATGATATTAGTAGAGCATACCGTAATCAGTGATGATATTAAAGACCATTTCTTTGCATGTGATCTTGAAAAATGTAAAGGAGCCTGCTGTGTAGAGGGTGACCTGGGAGCACCATTGGAAGATGATGAACTTCAGATCATGGTGAAAATTCAGGACCAGGTGTTACCTTATCTAACAGAAGCTGGTAAATCAGAGATTAAAAAACAAGGGCCATATATTTTGGATGAAGAGGGTGATTATTCCACACCTACCATCAACGGACAGGAGTGTGCTTATGCACTTAGGAATGAAAAAGGTCATTTGCAATGTGGGATTGAGAAAGCTTTTTTTGATGGTAAAATTAATTTTAGAAAACCAATATCTTGTCACCTCTACCCTATCCGGATCACCAAATATGATGATTACGATGCATTGAATTACGACAGATGGCATATCTGTTCTCCTGCTTGTGAACTGGGCAGGAATTTAGGAACACCGGTGTACCGCTTTTGCAAAGATTCCCTGATAAGAAAATACGGACAGGAATGGTATGAAGAGTTGGAAAAGGAAATGGGGGAAAAGTAAAAAGTTAAGGTAAACAGTTTTGCTATAATTAAAACTGTTTACCTCATTATATATTTATTTTGCTGCCAATTCTACACTTCTTTTAATAAAATTAGTCAGATCACTACCGCTGAGCATGTTTTGAGAAAGCAGTGCCAGGTCAAAAGCTTGTTTGGCCAGTCTTGCTTTTTCTTCGTCATTTTCGGCCTTCAGGATTTTTCCTGTCATGGCGTGATTCGCATTTACAGCAATGTTATATTGGTCGGGCATACTTCCCATCATGGCCATTCCACCACCCATAGCTGCCATATCTTTCATACGACGCATAAATTCTGACAAGGTGATCACCGCAGGCAATTCGTCGGGTGACAAAGATTCCACAGTTACAGTCATATTCTTGTTGTTGATGGCTTTTTCAAAGATCTCTTTCACTTTTGTTTTTTCATCATCATTCAACACACTTTCCTTCTTCTCATCTTTGTCGATCAACTTGTCGATAATGTCAGAATCCACCCGTTTCCAACTCACATTCTCCAGCTTCATCTCCAGGTTGTTGATGAAGTGATTATCCAAAGGACCACCCATTTCTATTACATCGTATGCACGTGATTTTGCATTTTGGATATAACTGTCTTGTTTAGCGGCATCATTGGTATATAAAAAGACCACTTTTTTGTCTTTGTCAGTCTGGTTGGGTTTTACATGTTCCTCATATTCCTTAAAGGTAAAATATTTGGCTTCTGTAGTTTTTAACAAGGTGAAGTCCTTGGCCTTTTCCTGGAATTTTTCATCGGTGATCATGCCATATTTTACAAAAAGTCCGATATGATCCCATTTTTCTTCATAAGCTTTCCTGTCTTTTTTGAAAAGCTCGCTCAATTTATCAGCTACCTTTTTAGTGATATGGGTATTGATTTTCTTCACATTGGCATCGCTCTGTAAAAAGCTTCTTGATACGTTGAGCGGAATATCTGGTGAGTCGATCACACCATGCAGCAACATCAGGAATTCAGGTACAATGTCCTTTACTTCATCGGTAATAAATACCTGACGGCTATATAGTTGTATCTTGTTTTTTTGCAGTTCCAGTTCATTTTTGATCTTGGGGAAGTATAAAATTCCTGTCAGATTAAATGGATAATCCACATTCAAATGAATCCAGAATAGCGGATCTTCAGAAAACGGATATAAGGTTTTGTAGAAATTCAGATAAGCTTCATCGGTCAAATCGGCAGGTGCTTTGGTCCACAATGGCTCCGCGTCATTGATGACATCATCTTGTGAAACCTTTGTTTCTTTGCCCTCATCATCCTTAATGGTATCTTCTTTTGTACCAAATACAATGGGTACGGGTAAAAATTTGCAATATTTATTCAGTATTTGACGGATTCTATGATCTTCCAGAAATTCAGTGGAATCATCGGCAATATGCATGATGATATCGGTTCCGCGATCTTTCTTTACAGCAGGGCTGATTTCATATTCTGTATTACCTTCTCCTGACCAACGGGCAGCTTCGGAGCCTTCCTGGAAGGATTTCGAGATGATTTCTACTTTTTTCGAAACCATAAAAGCAGAATAAAAACCTAGGCCGAAAAATCCAATGATCTGGTTGTTTTCACCCTTATCTTTATATTTTTCGATAAACTCAGTTGCTCCTGAAAAAGCAATCTGGTTGATGTATTTTTTCATTTCATCAGCCGTCAAACCAATACCCCGGTCGCTAACGGTGATGGTTTTCGCTTTTTTGTTTACTGCAATTCTTACACTGAGATCACCCAACTCATCCTTAAATTCACCTATTGAAGCCAGTCTTTTCAATTTCTGAGTGGCATCAACCGCGTTGGAAACAATTTCTCGTAAAAAGATCTCATGATCAGAATACAAAAACTTCTTGATGATTGGAAAAATGTTCTCGGTGTGTATCGAAATGGTTCCTTTTTCTTTCATAAACCTGATTAGTTATAATTCAACATACAGGAAAAGGTTTTTACAAACTTTGTTCCATTCCGAATAAAACTGACAGGTTGGCAGTTATCAGGTGTTTGGATGGCTACCTCACCAGCTTGATTTCCACCCATGTATTTGAATGCCCAAAAGAAGGTTCGTAGTACGTGCTACGTTTTTTCTGATCACTATACCCGGTAGCTGTTATCAGATGAGGTGGCACTCCCAGCGAAAGCAATTTATCATAGATCGCTTGTGCCTGTGCAGGAGTGCGGTCATTATGATAAGTATATTTTAAATCGAAAGCATAGGGTGTTTCATACACAGTATCAATGGTGTACAAATTCAAAGAATCAATTGTCAAAGAATCAATCAAATGACTTTCTAAATAAGAAGGGATGGGCACTTCAACCAATACAGTATCAGTAATAACTTCCGACAAATCAGGATCACCCGGAATGGTATCTGTTTTATACTCGTCCAAATAGACACCAATGTCCAATTTGTACCCTGGATTATCCCTTAAGAATTTTGCGAGTCGCAATAAGGCAACTTCTGAAGTTGGTTGAATGGAAGTGGAGAGAGGTTGAAATAAAATATCGTCAGCGACTAAAGTATAGCCATTGGTAATTGGCGAAAGTGTTACGGAAAGATCTTCAATCAGAGATTGCTGTAAATCTCTTAAATCATATAATTTGGAGAAATACACATGTTTATTTTCACGGGTAGTAATGGAAAAGTCATAGATATCGTCACCTTTTACCAGTACAAAAAAAGTACCATCGGGTTTCACTTTTATAAACTGATCCCGCTCACGGGTTCGGGCATTATATACTTGTATCACTGCATCCAGAGGTTTTCCTGTAGAGGATTCCAAGACTTTCCCCTGAGCCAAAACCACCTTTTTGGGTTGCAATTGTTCGGGAATCTGAGCTTCAATGATAGTGTGATACCCACGAAATATAGTCGAAAAGTAAGCCAGTTTTCCATGAGCAGGAACACTGAGAAAATGGTCATCCTGATCCGTGTTCAAATAATCGCACGCCATAGGAGCTGACCAATTTCCATTTTGATAACGGCTTTGGTATAAATCAAAACCTCCTTTACCTCCTGGCCTTTTGGAAGCAAAAACAAGTGTTTCTCCATCAGGCATGATCCGTGGTGAGGCTTCATTTCCAGTGTTTATTGGGTTGGGCAATCGTTTTGGCTCATGCCAGTAATTATCCGATTTCCTTTCGGCTACAAATAATTGACACCCATCCACTTTATAATTGTCCATTTCATTGCACCTCATGAAATAAAGATAACGTCCATCGGGAGAAAGTGATGGATGCCCTTCATTCCCTTCAGAGTTTACCGGTTTGCCTACATTCTGGGCAGGTGTCCAGTACCTGCCTTTTCTTTCACTAAAAAAAATATCGTATTGACCGATACCCGGTGAACGTTTGGAAGTAAAAAACAACAAGCTACCATCATATGTCAACCAATGGCCGCCGAGTACATCAAGTTCTGTTTTACTGACCGTAGTTATTTCGAGTGGCTCGCTCCATTGATCGTTTTCATCAAGATAGCTGTATTTTAAAACCATTTTATTGCTGGTAGAATAGTTGGAAACATAAACCATGTGTTTTCCGTCGCCACTCAAACTGGGGGAAATATGGTTTTTGGAAGGAATATTAATAGTACGGGGCATTGGATTTCTGGGAGTTTGTGCATTGATTTGGATGACAAATCCCAGAAAGAGAATTATGATGATTGAATGTTTCATTATTATTCTTAGTGTAAAATTTCTATATAACAATTTTTCCAAAAGGGGCCAACGCAAGTGCAGCCAATTTTATATGTTGCTTTGCAAATGGCAGACCAATTATGGTAATGCCCAACAAGACGGCAAGGATAAGATGGGTAAGGGAAATCCATATGCCACCCACCAGTATCCAGATGATATTGAAAAGCGTAGACAAACAACCGTTGGCATTGAATCCGGGTGTAATTTTTCTGCCAAAAGGTGCCAAACCCAGTATGGAAAGCTTGATAGCCTGTAAACCAAAGGGAATGCCCACAATAGTGATACAGAGCAGGATGCCAGCGATCAGGTATTCAAGGAAGATAATAATCCCTCCTAATATGATCCAAAGGATGTTTCCGATCAAATTCATAATATGATTATCAATAAGTAGAGAAAATTAGTCAATAATTTTCAGATGTAAAAATAATCTTGAAATCAGAATGAATCATGTGGATGTAGGATAATTGAAAAATTAGTTGCAATCTGATTATGGAAAAATGCTATTTTTCAAAAAATTTTTTTACAGAATATGAAAAATATAGCGGATCTTCACATTCACCCCTCTCTCAAACCATATCAGATGAAAGGATATGTGGCTGATAATCAAGTTGATATGTGGAGAGAATACCAGGAAAATAAGGACTATCTTAAAAAGATCCCTTCACTGATCAGGGGTGCCATTAAGGAGACAGCCAAATATTCACAAGCCAACCTGGACAAACTGATGGAGGCTAAAGTTAAGACTGCTTTTTTCACCATTTACGCGATAGAAAGAGGCATGTTTGATTTGAGGTCCAAATACAGAAAAAAGAATATACAAAGATGTTTGCTGGATCTAATATTAAAACCCAAACACTACCCGTATCTTGGGGCAGCAGTAGCGGGTATGCCGCTGGAAAAAGTGGAGAAAATTTTAAATGCCGTAAACAATAACGAGGGTATTAATTATTTTGAGAAAGAAACCTATGATGAATACCAGTTTCTGGTCAGGGAATCGTCAAAAACTTCTCCTACAGGAAAGAAATTTAAAATTGTTTCCAATTATCAGGAACTGAAAAGTATTGATACTGATACTATTGGAGCTATACTTTCGCTGGAAGGTGCCCATTCTTTGGGAAATATACCTAAACACGAATATTTTTATAAAGCCTGGAATGAATTGATGCCACATGAGCAGGCCAATATTCGTTCAGATTATTTGCTGAATGTAAACCGGTTAAAGGGGACAGCAGAAGATCGTTTTAGTTTTGACAAAAAACACGCACCATTTTTAATTACCCTTTCCCATATGTTTAATAATTTTTTGACCGGTCATGCCAAAACGTTTGGTCATGGTGCTTTGATTTTACCGGGAACTGCGGATTTGTTTGATCAGGAAACAGCCATGAACGATGGTATTACCAGCTTGGGGTTTGAGGTAATAGAACAACTATTGAGCAGGGAAAATGGCCGGAGAATCTTACTGGATGTGAAGCACCTGAGTGTAGCTTCTCGAAACCAGTTATATCATTTAATCAGCCAAAATTACCTTTCTAAGGGTGATATGGTTCCGTTAATTGGTAGTCATGTGGCGGTAAATGGTTTTGAACACAACGATTTATCGAGAAAGGATAACCCTGCGTTGAACAATAATGAATACTTCAATCGGTGGTCAGTGAATTTTAGTAATGAAGACATCCGAAAGGTATATGAATCGGGGGGAATTCTTGGCTTGGTTCCACATGAAGGAACAATGCCAGGCCCAGCGTTTAAAGCACGACTTAAGGAACTGAGTTCCAAAGGCAAGCAAGAAGCCTACCTGAAATTGTTCTGGAGCAATGTTTTTCAAATAGTGTATGCCATAGGTGATAAGAAGGCCTGGCAAATCATTTGTTTGGGGACTGACTTTGATGGTTTGATGGATCCTTTTAATTCATATCCTGACGCTACTTATTTACCAAAAATGGCTAGTGATATGGCCGCTTTTATTGCCCAAACCCCGGAACTGGTCATTTATAAAAACAATAAGCAATCGAAAATCAAAAGACAGGAAATCGATCAGTTGATGTTCGGATATAATTCCGCTGAGCTAGTGGCTATGATTTTCACTAAAAACCTTGACCAGTTCTTATCAAAATATTTCACTGATGAATATTTGGAAGAAGGGGTTGTGACGATGGAAGGGTTTGAAGATTTGAAGTTCAAGGTTTAAGGTTGACGATACCTAAAAAAGGTTGACCGTTTGTTTAACCCTAATCAAGAATACATCTTGATCCTGAGGCTTGGTTTGCTGACCCAAAGATAGCAATTGTTTTTCAAACCCCACCGGCAGTTATAGGGCCTTTCATGGTGTTGATGTCTGAATCACGGATTATCCGGATTGCTCTGATGGCACGGATTATTATTCCCTTTGTTGCCGAAGCATAGATAAGCACTCCATCTTTCCGTAGCTGTCATCTCGACAACTTTTAGGTAAGGTTGTGGTGATGCAGGAATTAGAGGGATTTAAGGTAAAAGGTAATACTGAAAGCAATATAAAAAGTTAGCTTTAAAGATCGTGTAGGGCGTATTTTTACCTTTCCCAAAAAAGAAGCTTCTCTTTACCCAAAAAGAAGCTTCTTTTTCGGGAAACGAAGCTTCTTTTTTAAAAAACGAAGCTTCGTTTTTTCTGACCGGAAGCTTCCATTTTTATAAGGATAACTTCCGGTATTTTTTCTTATGCTTTCGAGTACTTTCATAATTTGATCGATAATTATGAATTTCATTGTTCCAGGTTAGACAGACCATGCCAAAAAAAAGTTTGAGATCTAACGTGCGGTCCGATTTTATTTCCATCAGAGGGGAAACAGAATAAATCTTTCTGGACTGGATTCCATACACAAAACCACACTCAAACTGACACTCAAACCCAAAACCTCCTTTGCGGAGAGTGGGGGATTCGAACCCCCGGTCCCACGTAAGTAGAACAACGGTTTTCGAGACCGCCGCATTCGACCACTCTGCCAACTCTCCTTCATTCAAAGATAACAGATTTTCTGATGTATAAAATAGAAATGATATGTCAGCAAGTTATTTTGTCAACTTCAGATTTATTTTTATCTTTTTGTAATGTTTTCTCTGCTTAATCGTCTCTGTCTGTAACCATGGAAATTGAAGACTTCAATAGCAAGATTATTCCTGTAAGGGACAAACTTTACCGCTTTGCCTGGTCATTGTTGCAAAACAGGGAAGAAGCACAGGATGCCCTTCAAGAAGTATTCATGAAATTATGGTCGCAGCGCGACCGGTTGGATTTAGTAGAGAACCATGAAGCTTATGCAATGAAAATAATGAAAAACCTTTGCCTGGACAGGCTGAAATTTTTTAAGGGAAAACGAATGGTGGAGTTAGATGACCGACAGGCAACATCAGATAATATTACGCCATTTACATCCATGTCATTCGATAACCTGAAGGACCTGATGATGAAATTGTTCAGCACTTTACCCGAACAACAGCGTATTGTGATCCACATGCGGGATATCGAACATTGCACGTTCGAAGAAATCGAGGAAGTAACCGGCCTCAGTATCAATAATATTAGGGTAACACTAAGCCGGGCACGACAAAATGTGAAAAGTAGTTACATGAAGATCAAGAATTATGAAAGAGGTTGATATAAAAACATTATTGGAAAAGTATTACCAAGGGGAAACATCTTTAGAAGAAGAACAATTGCTGCGGGAAAAACTAATTGGGGGTGAATTTCCTGAGGAATTTGAATATGATCAGTCGCTGTTTACCATGTTTTATGAAGCAGGAAAAAACACATCTCCGGAGTTTGAATTTGTTCCCCCAATAGAGAAAATTCATGATAACGACAGCAAAGGACATAAACAGATTCAAATGACCTGGTTTTCGGGTATTGCAGCTTCGTTGGGATTGTTGCTTACTGGTTTGGTTATGGGCCTACTGTTAATGAAAGGAAATGATTCCCGGGAGTTGGTTGCGTTGAGAGAGGACATCAGGGAAATTAAATCAATGACAACAGCGCGCCAATTGAATGCGGAGTCAGCAAGTGACCGGATTCTCGCTGCTTATCAGGCAGGTACTCTTGACGAAGCAGATGATGAAACCATCAGCGCATTGCTCAATGTGCTGACCCTGGATGAAAATGTAAATGTGAGAATAGCTGCTGCCGATGCGCTTTTTAAATTTGGTAATTTGCCAATAGTACGAAAAGCATTTATTCAAGCACTCTCTATTGAAGAAGACCCTAATTTACAGATCAGGCTGATCAATATGCTGGTAACCCTTCAGGAAAAAAGTGCCCTGCCCAAACTTAGGGAAATGACCGAAAGTGAAAACAGTTTACCTGTGGTGAGGCAAACGGCTGCAAAGGGAATGATGCAATTGTTATAAATGAAAAATAAAAAATTAATAAATAAATAAGGACATGAAAAAGTTGATTTTAGTGATTATAGCCCTCTCTACTAGTATATGGGTATCTGCCCAGAATTACAGGACGGAGTTTGAAAACACATCTTCAAACAAAATTGATATTATGGCTTGTTCCCATGATGTGACGATCATCGGCCATGATAAAAATGAAATTATTATTGAAACCAATTACAAAGGTGATGGTAAACCTCAACCTCAACCACCAAAACCTACAAAAGAGCCATCGGAAAGAGCAAAAGGATTACAACCACTTACCTCATCGGGCAGCGACAATACAGGAATTGGTTTGTCTGTAGATAAAAGCGGTTCCCGGTTTTCCGTAGTGGGTATTTTAAATGAGGCTACTGAGGCTAAGTATACTTTTAGAATTCCCAACAAAGCAAAGCTTACGATTAATGAGATGAAACCTTCATCTAAATCAGCATACCAAATAACGGGGATGATCGGGGAGATGAACCTGAATGCACTAAATAGTAATTTTAATATTAAAGATGCGACTGGGCCTGTGGTTGCTTCAAATATAAATGGTGGTATTGAAATAACTTTTACCCGGCTCAATGGGGATAAGCCATCATCCCTGACATCAGTAAATGGGTTTGTGGATATTACATTACCAGTCAATTCAAAAGCCGATGTTCAAATAAGTGCCGTAAATGGTGAAGCTTTTACCGATTTTGATATAAAACCTACTAATACGCATTCCGAAGGGATGCCGGTGATTCCTAATTTCTCAGTTTTCAATTTGGAAGGAAAGATAAATGGAGGAGGTACACCTTTAACAATTTCAACTGTAAATGGGGATGTATTTATCAGAAAAGGTAAATAAGAATTATTTGATTGGGGTTCAAATCACTTCTTTCGAGGTGATTTATTGTTATTTAATCATTAAGATAATGACCCAATTTTCGACGATTCAAATAGATTTGTATGAGACGAAGCGGCCTCTAATCAGGAACTAAAAACTATCCTGTAATCGTTTCTTTAAAGAAGTGGTTGGAAAAAATTTTCAAAGTTTTTTAAAAAAAATATTTGAAGGGATATTTTGCATAATTAAATCACAGTAGCTAATATTGCAGTCCCGTTTGCGGGATATAAATATTCCTCCATAGCTCAGCAGGTTAGAGCGGCTGGCTGTTAACCAGTAGGTCCTAGGTTCGAGTCCTAGTGGGGGAGCTCAAAAAAGCTTCAGCAAGGTGCTGGGGCTTTTTTTATGACCCCTTACATCCAGATTCCCTATTTTCTTATTTATAAAATCAATATATCCCACTAAGGCTTAATTCCGTTTAACCGGTTACCGGTCATAACTCATTATCAAAAGATTGAGTTATATAATAAACTGATTTTTTAATTATGAATAAAAAAGCATATTTTTTTAGTATTTTTCTTTCGGCAATATTGGGTGGATTAGTGGCATTGGGCCTATTCTTAATAATTTCAGAAAAGGATACTGTTAATTTCGCCAGTATTAAACAACAGCAGCAGATTAAACTTGCCAGCTTGTTTTCAGACACGTCGTTCATCATTCCCGACGGGATAAATTTCGTGTTTGCTGCTGAGACTGTAGTACCTACGGTAGTTCATATTAAATCCTCTTATTCAGGTAGAGGAGGTTTCTTTCACAATCCCTTTGAAGAGTTTTTTGATATGCAGCCAGAAAGTCCTATGGAAAGAAGGGGATTAGGATACGGTTCGGGAGTGATCATCTCAGAAGATGGCTACATTGTTACCAACCAACATGTGATTGATCAGGCTGAACATTTGGAAGTAACTTTCTTTAATGGTAAAAAAGTGAAAGCTACTTTGGTAGGAGAGGATCCTACTACCGACCTGGCATTGCTAAAAATCAACGGAGAAAACTTACCTTTTGCTACGTTTGGCAATTCTGACCAACTAAAAATTGGTGAATGGGTACTGGCCATAGGCAATCCATATGCCCACGGTCGTTCATATGACCTCACCTCAACAGTTACTGCAGGTATTGTGAGTGCCAAAGGCAGGAATATTGGCATTTTGAGGGACAGCCTTAGAATTGAATCATTTATTCAAACAGATGCCGCAGTAAATCCAGGAAATAGCGGAGGTGCGTTAATTAACCTGAAAGGGGAATTGATTGGTATTAATACTGCCATTGCATCTCCCACAGGATCATTTTCAGGATATTCATTTGCAGTTCCTGCATCGATTGTAAGAAAAGTGATGAACGACTTACTGGAATTTGGAGCTGTTCAACGGGCGTTACTTGGTGTGAGCATTTCAGAGGTAGATATTAATGTAGAAGATGTGGTGAACTTTGATTTAAACAATGGCGTGTTTGTAGACGGGGTGGCCCGGGATGGTGCAGCTCAGAAAGCAGGCCTAAAATCACGGGATGTGATCATTTCTATTAATAATGTTCCTGTTAATTCTGTCCCACAGTTACAAGAATTAATTGCTCAAAAAAGACCAGGGGATAATGTGGAAGTAAAGGTTCTCAGGAAAGGAGAGGTAATCTCTTTAAATGCCTCATTGAAAAGTGCTCGTGGAGATGATCATGAAATTGCAATGGAACCATTGCAGCCATCTTCAGGAAAATAAGAAATATTTTTTGAAAAATCTTATCTACTTGATGGAAAGAGAGCAGTTATAAATGTTTGTAGTTTATATAATGAGCTTCACAATGTTGGTAACAAAAATTACTTCTTTTTTATCTTCTTGTTTGTTAATAAGTTATATCTTTATCCTTATTAAATTAAATCTTAGGAAAACATATTTACAATTAATCTTCTATAAGGATTAAAAAAGTTTTGTGTTTTTCTATAATTATGTTTATATTGTTTTAATTTTTTTTTATTTTCGAACAAATAATCCCTTCAAAAGGGAGATTATAAAAAAAAGATAATTAATTTTTGTAAATTAACAGGCAATATTGTTAATTTATGGAAAATTGTGATAAATGCCAGTGGCAAAATAATTATTAATATCATATAGATATGTCAGACAGAAACAAAAGGAAGTATTATGCTGTAATGTTGATTGACGATAATGAAATTGACAATCTCATTAATCAAAAAATGATCGAAGCAGCGAGCATTACAGAGCACATCTTTACGCATACCGGTGCGAGAAGTGCTATTGAATTTTTAAGAAATATTGAGAAAATCAATAACATTGCTCTTGAAGTATTGCCGGATGTTATCTTTTTAGATATTGATATGCCTCTTATGGATGGGTTTCAATTTCTTGATGAATTCGAAAAGCTGTCAGATGCTACCAAAAAGAAATGCAACATCGTAATGCTTACTTCGTCTATAAATCCCCAAGACGTAAACAAGTCTAAAAAGTATAGCTACGTAAAGAAATACATAAATAAACCGTTATCTCAGGAAAATCTCGAGAAACTGGATCTTTAATAAAAAGCAATTCTTAATAAATTATAAGAGATTAAGTCGTTGATCATCAACGACTTAATCTCTTTATAAATTCATCATCCATTTTGATTAGCATTGTCGGTGCAAAATAGCTCCTGTCCATTCTATCCAACTTACCCACAAGACTGTGGATTTTATTTTGCTTATTCTTTTTAGAATCGCTGATAGCAATTTTTAGGATTTTGGTCAAAGCCATAATGTGGTCACAAGCATCTTTCCCAAGCAGCCTCATTTGTCTCTGAATGCTGTTTATCAATTGATTAAACAAATCAAAATCATTCAATAAACAATATTGCAAGGCCAGGATTACTTTTATTTCCAATTGTGCTGTTGGATATTTCTTAAAGCTAACTTCATTAAGAAGGTTATTCAACCAGCGTGCGGCTTCATCGTATTTTTTTGCATAATAACATGACAAAGACCTATAAGTAACGTAGGTGATGAATTTCGGTACGTCATTTTTATCACATTCAAAATCGTGAAACAATCCATCATTCTCTTCATACATTTCCTCAACTGAATCCATTCTGATATGACGCTGTACCTTGGTAACCAGAAATTGTGCAGGATAGGTGAAAAGACTATAATTGGACATCAATGCACTGGCGGCTTCATTTACTTCTTCAAAATAATTTTCTGCTTTCCTGTACACCTTATAATGGTTGTAATACTCCAGCTTAAGAAAATCAAATACGATTTGAAGATGGTAATAAATCGAATCCAAATGGTAGAGATTGAAAATCTTTTGAATATTGGTAAGAATATCCTCGATAGGTTCTACATCTTCACCTACTATATCTTCTTCTTTTTCCACAAACAAGCGGTGGTAAATATTTAAACAACTTTGGTAAACATACAATCTGTGAGATTTGTACAGTCCACATACATTGTTCATTTCTCTGCTCAAGTAGGTGAGTTCCAGTTTGTCTGTATCTTCACCAGTGAGGGTATAATTGCCATACTTCTTGAAATATTCGGCCAAAAGATCTTCTGCCTTATCTACCGCAAGCATATATGCTACATGCTTGTTGTACAATTGCGAATAGTTGAAAAGTTCCGGTGAGTTTATATGAAGCTTCTTAAGCGATTTATAGACTATGGTCAATTCATTTGAAAGATCATAATCCAGAAGCTCCTTTTCAAGCTTTTTAAGAGTAGCTATCGCTATTGCTGTCTTTTTTGTGAAAATAATTTCATTGATATTGGCTACCTTTTTTAGGATATCGGTACGTGGATTTTCCATTTGTTGCAAAAGGTATTCCTCAATCTTCTGGTTCAATCTGGATCTTAATGTATAATACGCATTGGTATTTACATCCAGTTCAACCATAATTTTGTTGTCTGAAAGATGTTTCTCTCTCATCGACTTGAGTAGGTAAGCGGATTTATCCGCATTACTTTCGATCAATGAGGTGTGGATTGCTTCAAAATCGGTATCCGACAACTGCTTAATGATGTTTTTCAGCTTGGCCATATATATTTCTATATTTTTTTATTCTGATATAGGTTTAATAAGTAATGTAATATATTTCTTTAAAATTAACATTTTCGTAAAAACTTTAATAGTTAATTCTTAAATATCTTTAAAATTATTGTAATTATTTTTTCCTTACATTTATTATAACAAAATGATATATCTTGAAATCATCCTACACCAAACATAATTATGTGAATATAGGAATTAATCTGATAAATACAATTACGCTGCTTTGTTTTTTTTTCATTTATTTTTGTAGTCTCCGCATTATCAATAATTAATATTTTATTTTCAACTATTTGAAAATAATCAATACCTAAAATATTTATACATTTTCATGCCTTTGATTGAAGATTATGAATTCCTTCTAGCTGAGGTCATGCCCGTACCGTTACATCTGTATATGGATATTTACAAATATAAAAAACTACATGGTTATGCAATAGTAATGGTATGTAAGAAAAAATATGAATGATAAAGAAATTCTTAAATTTTTTTCTTTTCCTACTGAACAGAATTTTCAGATTTGGTTGGATAGAAAGAAATATATGTGTTGCACAAGAGGGTGTAATAAAAATACACTGATCTCCTACCGGTAATGATACCTCTAGGCTTTGTATCTATTAATATATATATCATGTGAGGGATTAAAAAAAGGCTGTTCTTGCGAACAACCTTTTTTATACAACCCCCAAATTTATTTTAAACTAGCTTTCTTTTTGTGTTTTATCTTCCTGAGGAGTTACTTCTCCCTTAATTGTAAGGGTTTCTGTACCTCCTTCAACATTTGCGGTTACAGTAACTGTTTTACTAAAAACCCCTGCACGCGCAGAATTAAAAGTTGCTTTTACCATTCCTTCTTTACCGGGAGCCACAGCCTCTTTGGTATAGTCTGTAACTGTGCATCCACATGATCCGCGCACATTAGAAATCACTAATGGCACATCACCGGTATTTTTAAACTTAAACTCAGTGGCTACTGGTTTCCCCTGTACAATTTTACCAAAATCGTGGGTGGTTTCATTCCATGTAAATTTAGCCATGCCAAAGTTTGCACTTTTGATATTAGCCGAAATAAGTAACATAACTGTAATTGCCAGACTGGCTAAAAACAAGACCTTTTTCATAAGAGTTTTATTTTTTTATATAATATGAATTAACCTTTTCTCAAATTTGTTTTTAAAATTATGCATATCAGCACATACAAATATGCATATTTCTAAAATTTATAACGTTAACGAAATTGTAATTTATGTTAATAAGGTGTTAAAGATTTTCACAAAATGGATATTAATTTTAATTTTAGGTAGATGAATAGAAATACCATTCGATTAATAACCCTTTTAGGTGCATTATCTATTATTGGCATTGTATTAACTCAAATCCATTGGGTGAGGAAAGCCTATGAACTCCAGGAAAACCAACTTAATAAAGAAATTTATTTTGCATTAAAAACCGTAGCTCATAATATTTTTGAAGATTACCATTTGGATATGCCCGAACAGAAAATCGTTCACCATATCGAAGATGGTTATTTTGTGGTGAGGCTTACTAATCCAATAGACAAGGATGTACTTGAACATCTTTTAAAAAGAGAATTGCAGAAAAGGAATTTGTTGATGGATTTTGAATTTGGTTTGTACGATTGCCATCACCAAAAAATGACTTACGGCAACTATGTGAGCTTTTCCAACAACCAGACCAATAATTTGAAAAGAACTCAATTTCCAATCTGGTCAAATGAAAGTTACTATTTCAGCATTAATTTTCCATCAAAAGATATGGCCATTTTTAAGAGAATTGAAGCCTGGTCATTTTCTTCCATTGCGGCATTAGTAGTCATTCTTTTTTTTGTGTATACCTTATTTATTGTATTTCGGCAGAAAAGGCTCTCTGAAATCCAAAAGGATTTTATCAATAACATGACCCATGAATTTAAAACACCTATTTCTACTATTACCATCTCTTCCAATGTATTAAAAAATCCTGAGATTTTCACAAACCCTGAGCGACTGAAAAGTTACGCCAATATCATCAATGATGAAGCTGTAAGGTTAAAAACCCAGGTAGAGCGTATATTACAAATGGCTACGATTGAGAAAGATAAAATAAATCTTAAATATGATATCTTGGATATACATGAGGTGATAGAGGAATCGTTGACAATTATTCAACCTACATTACAAAATAAAAACGGGAAATTTTCACTTGACCTTCTGGCTCATGAATCTTTGATTAGGGCCGATAAACTGCACATTACCAATGTACTT
Organism: Bacteroidota bacterium; assembly: GCA_023393375.1. Taxonomy (GTDB): domain Bacteria; phylum Bacteroidota; class Bacteroidia; order Cytophagales; family Cyclobacteriaceae; genus JAEWLI01. The sequence continues at coordinate 37,815 of JAEWLI010000218.1, read as the reverse complement.
TATAATCTGCTCGACAATGCCATAAAATATAATGAGAATGATCCTGAAATACTGATTTCTACCGACAACAAGGATAAATTTGTGGTAATCAACATCACTGACAATGGTATAGGCATGACAGAAGATGCTCAGAAAAAGATTTTTGATAAATTTTACAGGATACCTACCGGTAATATTCATAATGTGAAAGGATTTGGATTGGGATTAAATTATGTAAAAGAACTTGTAAAGGCCCATAAGGGTAAGGTTCTTGTAAAAAGTGACATAAAAAAAGGAAGTACTTTTTCAATTTATTTGCCATATATGCTAAATGGACATGAAAGCTAACTTATTATTGGTAGAAGACGATATAAACCTGGGATTTGTAACACGCGACAATCTGGAGGTGTATGATTATAAAGTAACCCTTTGTGAAGATGGTGAAAAAGGGTTAAAAGCATTTAGCCAGGACAAATTTGATCTGGCAATTGTAGATATCATGCTTCCAAAAATGGATGGAATGGCATTGGTGGAAAAGATAAGAGAAAAGAATCAGGATATTCCAATCATTTTTCTTACAGCCAAATCGATGCCTGATGATAAAATTGCCGGATTTAAAAAAGGCGCAGACGATTATATTACCAAACCGTTCAGCATAGAGGAGCTGGTATTTAGAATTGAAGTGTTTTTGAAAAGGTCATCGGTCTCACCCATTCAAAGAAACAGACAGACTATTTATCCAGTAGGTGAATATACATTCGATTATGAAAATCAACTCTTGCAATTGGGTACAGATAAAAGAAAGCTGACCCAGAAGGAAGCAGCTGTTCTTCAAATGTTCGCCTGCAATATTAACAGTGTTCTCCGCCGGGAGGAGATTTTAATAAAAATATGGGGATCTGACGACTATTTTGTAGGGCGTAGTCTGGATGTATTTATATCGAGGTTGCGGAAATACCTCAAAGATGATCCAACCATAGAGATTACCAACTATCATAGTGTGGGATTTAAATTGGAAGTGAAAGCCCCTGATTGATTTTTCGTGCTCATATTTTATTTATTCATCGAAATAAGTAAATCTTAAGTAAAATTATTCCTATTTTTACGGCATATCTTATTTCTGTTATCAATAGTCAATGGGTATTGTAATTCCACTAATTATAGTTGTAATTTGTTGCATTATAATCTGGAGGGCGAGTGATGGTTTTGCTGCCGCATCCGATTTTATAGGAAGAAACCTTTCGGAAGGAGTAAGAGGGGCTACCATTAATGCCATTGCCAGTTCCATGCCAGAAGTTTTTACTGCCTTATTTTTTTTATTCTACCTGAAAAATGTAAACGGGTTTTCGGGTGGGATAGGAGCTACGGCGGGCAGTGCCATTTTTAATAGTATGATCATTCCCGCGTTTGTAATTCTGGTTGTGGTTTTTTCAGGTATTGCAAAGAATATTCAAGTCTCCCCAAAAGTATATTTGAGGGATGGCATATCGCTGATTATTGCTGAAATCATTTTTATCATCATCATATCAGGCAATTCCCTGCATTGGTATCATGGTTTTATCCTGATCATGGTATATGTTTTGTATATATCATTCATGTTTAAGACCATGTCAAAAAATAGCAGGAAGGAAATTGTACATAGTAACTACATCCACCCTACATCGGCAAATGGAAGCTTTTTGAGGGGCATGCTAACTGTTAACTTTGAAAGGATTTTTATAAATAAAGCTTCTAAAATGACCAATGGAATAGCATGGTCATTATTAATCAGTACAACTTTAGCAATGGCCATTGTATGTTTTTTACTAGTGCAAGCATGCGAATGGTTAGGAAGTGATGTTTATACCATTCCTTTCCTTGGCACTTTTAATGGATTAGGTATTCCGGTTATTTTTGTTGCTGTTATATTGGCAGCCGCTGCTTCCAGTATCCCTGACACCATCATTTCTATGAAAGATGCTAAAAAAGGGAATTATGATGATGCAGTGTCCAATGCCTTGGGAAGTAATATTTTTGATATTTGTTTTGCTTTGGGGTTCCCTTTAATGTTGTATACCATGATTTATGGTCCGATACACATGACTACCGAAATGATTGATTTGAGCAGCGAACTGAGGATGCTTTTGTTGCTGTTGACCACAGTGACCATTGGTATTTATATTTTCGGTAAAGGTTTGGGTATCGTCAAGGCTATTTTATTACTGATGTTATATGGTATTTTTACCCTGTATATAGTTGGAGTAAGTTCCAACCATGAAATTTCTCTCGAGGTTGCTGAATTTCTCCGAAACCTGGTTTATATGATGAGACTTCAGTAATTCCATACTTTTTCTTGCCATGTAAAATAATTTTGATAAGTCTTACAATGAGTATTTACTTATGATTAAATTAGCATGGCACAATACTTGAGCCACGTTCATCCGTTATATAAAAAACTATTTTAATATGAAAAAGGCATTATTAATTATTGGAATTATTGTGGCACTGTTGTTATTGGCTGCAATTGTATTACCTGTAATCTATAAAGACGAGATAAAAGCCAAAGTGAACGAGCAGATTAATGAATCGGTGAATGCCGATGTTTATTTCCATGACTTTGGTCTTTCTTTATTCAGGAATTTCCCCCATGCAACAGCTTCATTGTATGACTTTGGCATAATCAATCGGGCTCCATTTGAAGGCGATACTTTATTGTCCATCAATTCCCTAAGAATATCCATTAATTTGAGAAGCTTGTTTTCAGATCAAATTAAAATCAACAAAATTGAATTGAATAAGCCCAATGTGGTGGTGATGGTTCTTGAAAATGGAGTAGCAAATTATGATATCATGCTGGATGATGAAGAGGATGCCTCAGATGAAGAGACAACCGAATTCTCCGTCGGTATAGACAAATGGGTAGTCAATGATGGAAGGGTAGTGTATCTGGACATTGCTTCAAATATGCTTGTAAAATTGGAAGGTATAAATCATACTGGAAATGGTGATTTTACCCAGGATATTTTTGATTTGAATACATTTACAAAAATCAATTCATTTGGTTTCACATATGAAAACAGTGAATACATTTCAAATAAGCAACTGGAGGCAGATATTTCATTGAACATGAATATGCCCGAATCAAAATATACCTTTCTTGATAATAAAATCAAATTGAATGATTTTGCATTTGGTTTTGAAGGATGGGTAGCAATGCCCGGAGATGACATAGATATGGACATTTCATTTGCAGCCAAGGAAAATACATTTAAAAATTTATTGTCACTGGTCCCTGGCATGTACACGGATGAATTTAAAAATGTAAAAGCTGACGGAAACCTCGCATTCAACGGTTTTGTAAGAGGAACTTACAGTGATGCATCTGAAAAAATGCCTGCAATAAATCTGGCCTTGCAGGTAAATGACGGAATGGTGCAATATCCAGACTTACCCAAACCTGTTTCAAATATCAATATGGACTTATTGGTGGATGTACCAGAAGGGATTGTTGATCAGACGAAAATTGATTTAAAGAAATTCCATTTAGATATGGGTGAAAATCCTGTAGATGCTAAGATTTTAATGGAAGGTCTTACTTCGATGAAAATTAATGCAGTTATAGATGCTAAAATAAATCTTGCTGATCTGAGTGAAATGGTTCCAATGGAAGGATTATCATTAAAAGGTATGTTTATCGCAAATGTAAAAGCTAATGGTGTTTATGACAGTGCTAAAGCGTTGTTCCCAAAGATGGAAGCTACCATGAACATGACCAATGGTTACGTGAAAACAAGTGAATTCCCATCCACTATAGATAATTTAAAATTTGATGCTAAAATAACCAATCCGAACGGGCAGATGAGTGCAACGGAAGTTTGGGTAAATAATTTTGGAATGGCTATGGATGGTGAACCATTTACAGCTGCCCTTTATTTAAAAGATTTGGATGATTATAACTGGGACCTTACTGCAAAAGGTGCTCTGGATCTTGAAAAAATTGCCAGTATGATGGAATTGCAGGATATGGAATTGAAAGGCAAAATAGCTGCAGATATAAAAACCAAAGGGAAAATGTCAGATGTAGAGGCTGAAAGATACGACCGCTTGCCTACTTCTGGTACTATGTCAGTAAGCAACTTCTACTTTAGAAGCACAGATCTGCCTCAGGGGTTCACTATTACAAATGCCAATGCAGCTTTTTCTCCCGACCGGCTTAATTTAACTGCTTTTACAGGAGCAGTTGGAAGCAGTGATCTGCAACTTTCCGGATACATCTCAAATTATATGAGTTATATTGTAAGGGATGAAACTTTAAAAGGGGAGATGACGCTGCGATCCAACAAATTTAATGTAAATGAATGGATGACTGATGATGAGACCGAGGAAGCAGACACTACTGAATTGGAGGTAGTAGAAATTCCAAAAAATGTGGATTTTGTTTTTAATTCGACTATCAAACAAGTAATTTATGATAACCTTACACTGAATAATTTGAATGGTAAGGTGACTGTAAAAAATGGAATAGTCAATCTGGATAATTTGAAATTCGGACTATTAGACGGATTATTTACCATGACAGGATTTTACAGTACAGAGAATCCGGAAAAACCAGCATTTAAATTTAATTTTAATGTTAATGGTTTGTCTGTTCAGCAGGCTTTTCAGAATTTCAATACCGTCCAAACCCTGGCACCCATTGCTCAAAATGTAAATGGTAAATTTTCTACTGACTTTAGTTTGGGTGGGGCTTTATCGTCAAATATGATGCCTGTAATGTCTACTTTATCTGGAGGGGGTATCATTGAATTGGCCAATGCAGCACTTAAAGACTCTAAGATAATTTCCGGAATAACAAGTTTTGCCAGTAAGAGTCAAACAGATGAAATCAGTTTGAATAATCTGAAGCTCAATACAGAAATTAAAGATGGTCGTTTGCATGTCAAACCATTTGATTTCAAGTTGGGAAATATTCAAGCCACTGCTCAGGGAAGTAACGGCATTGAAGGGGATATGGATTATACGGTTACTATGAATTTGCCTACCGGTCAAATTGGCCAAGCATTGAATGATGCTATAGCTTCTAAGCTAGGCAAGTCAGATGTAATAGGTCAGAATCTACAGATACCTGTTAAGATGGGTGGTGCATATAATGATCCGAAATTCAGCTTGGGACAATCTGACCAGACCACTACTGCTAAGAGCAGCCCGACTAGCGAAGCTAAAGAGGCTGTCGCTGATCGTATTGCAGAAGAAAAACAGGAAGCGAAAGAACAAGTGCAGGAGAGGGTTGAAGAGAAAAAGGAAGAGGCCAAAGAAGTGGTAGAAGAAAAAAAACAGGAAGTAGAGGAGGAAGTAAAGAAGGAAGTGGATAAAGCAAAAGATAGGTTGAGAAACTTAATGAAAAAATAAAAAACAGGGGGAACATCTATAGTATGTTCCCCCTATTAGAATCTTATTTTTTCAGTCTTACACTCATTCCAAATACACCAAAAGGATATTCCGCATAGCCTAAGGTGGCATGTACAGCGACAAATGAAAACTCACTGGTAATGCCGGCAAGTACCTGCGGTGAACGATATTTCAAGGAAATTGAAATGGGCTCCAGGACAGCTTCATAAACTTCTCCGTTTGGACCATTTAGTTCAAAAACACCTTCGTATGCCAACTTCGAGGATATAAAATTGTAGCCCAAGCTACCAAATATTGTGATTATGCTAAAATCACGGGATAGAATCAATTGGCTGGTATATGATTCTATCGTAAAAAGAGAATGATGCTCGTAGGCAGAGATATCTTGTCCAGTAAAGTCATAAACAGATTTTAAGCGCGTGTATCCTCCCAGAAAAGAAACATTAAATGCTGAATCGTCCAGCCAGGGAATCCATTGACTTATTTCATGCATTATTGCCACACCGGCCATTTTATTTTTTGTTTTTCCAATTTTGATCTCTGGCCAATAACGGATTTTGATTTCTGTTTTAGCCACCAGACCTATTCCCATTTGAGCGATAGGCATAAATGCCAGAGGCCTGTCTTGCCATTTTGGTATACCTACGCCCTCGGGTGTATAAAATGTGACACCACCAACACTTCCTTGCAACACTGGTCCCGGTTTTTCAGGTCCTACAGCAGTCGGAATTTTATTTGATTCTCCCGGTTGAAGGGATATAAACTGGTATTGTTGCGGGATAAAAGTAAAATGTTGTTCATTGGGAGGAAGAAAAGAATTGCTGATTGATAAGTTAAAATCAATTCCAAGTGTACTTTTTGATTTAGCAGTACCATACCATCCATTGGCTACTGCATAACCCTCCCCTTTTATAAACGGAGCGGCATAATTTTCTATCAACAAGCTAATATCATTCATGCTATTGGTGAAAAATCCGCTGACGTCTTGTTGTGCATGCAGGCTTCCTGAAAAAAGGAGGCTAAATAGAAAACCCCTTAAAAGGTGGTATATTTTCATCTTTTGATAATAAGTTGTAAGGGGAAAACCATGATTTATAATGATTGTTTGTGCAAATTTTACTTAAGGAATTCACGAACGTAGAAATTTCTCATTCAAAAGTTTTCCTTTCAGTTGGTTCGGTTACTTTTGCAAAAATTAAGTGATGATGTTGATATACAGTATTTTCACCAAGATCTACTTTGTGTTGGTTTCGATTACTGCATCTTTTAATAAAAGTGCTGCAAAGTATGTAAAAGGTCGGAAGGGTTTATTGAAAAAAATAAAAAAGGCCGTAACTCATAACAGTTCTCCAGTCGTCTGGTTCCATTGTGCTTCATTAGGAGAATTTGAACAAGCCCGTCCGGTGATGGAGGCTTTCCGGTTAAAATACCCGAATTACAAGATTTTCTTGACATTTTTCTCACCTTCAGGATATGAAGTTCGTAAGAAATACGAGGGTGCGGATTACATATTTTATTTACCCAACGATTCCGCCTATCATGCAAGAAAACTGGTTAAGTGGTTAAAACCGACGGTAGTTTTGTTTGTAAAATATGAGTTTTGGTATTTTTACTTGCGGGAATTGAATCGAAGAAATATTCCTGTTATTTCCTTCTCTGCTATTTTCCGTTCGAACCAATTATTTTTTAAACCGTACGGTAAATTATATAAAAAAATTTTAAAATTCTTCAATCATATATTTGTGCAGAACGAAGAATCTTACCTCTTGTTGAAACAGGCAGGTATAGCGGAGGTATCAATATCAGGTGATACCCGTTTCGATCGTGTAAGCAATATCTGTAGTAAACCTGTTCACATAAAAGTGGCTGAAAAATTTAAAAATGGTGAAAAAATCTTCGTACTTGGTAGTGTTTGGCCACTGGATATGGATATATTAATTCCAGTAATCAATGATGTAAATATTAGGTTGAAATATATTATTGCCCCACATAATATTATTGATCAGGAATTAAAGGCAATGGAAGAAAAGATCAATCGACCATGCATACGTTTCAGTAAAGCAAATGTGACAACAGTAGAAAAATATGAAGTTTTGTTAATTGATAATATTGGCATGCTTTCATCATTATATCAATATGGGGAGTTTGCTTATATCGGGGGAGCATTTAATAAAGGATTGCACAATACTCTCGAAGCAGCTACTTTTGGTATGCCTTTGTTTATTGGAGCTGAATCGGGCAACATGAAGTTTAATGAAGTAGTTGAGCTTGAAAAGGAAGGTGCAGCATTTCCTGTAAAAACATCGTCAGAAATTCAGAAGTTAATAAATATGCTGCTGGAGAATGAAACGGAAAGACAGAAGATCGCAAATACAGCATCTGACTATGTGATCCGCCATACAGGTGCAACACAAAAGGTACTCAATTATGTTGATACTTTGATACAATGAAAAATGGAATAGTATTAAGGTCTACAGGATCATGGTATGAGGTACTCAATCTGGAGGAAGATCAGATATACACATGCCGCTTGAGGGGCAAATTGAAATTAAAAGGCACTAAAGTGACTAATCCTATTGCTGTTGGAGACCGTGTGAAGCTGGAAATTGAGGATACCTTTGAGAAAAAAGGACTTATATTTGAGGTTGTTCCGAGGGATAATTATATCATCAGGAAGTCACCACATAAAACCAACCACGGACATATTATAGCAGCTAACATAGATCAGGCTATCTTAATTGCCACGTTGGTTTATCCACGAACATCACTAGGTTTTATTGATCGTTTTTTGGTTGCCGCTGAATCATTTAGAATTCCAGCAGTAGTGGCATTTAATAAAAAAGATATTCTGAATGACGATCTTATCGGTCTTTTTGAGGAATTAAAGCTGATGTATGAAAAAATTGGCTATAAAAGCTTGTTAATATCTGCTGAAACAGGCGAAAATCTGTCAGATTTTCAGGATCTGCTCAAAGGTAAAAAATCCTTGCTCTCAGGGCATTCCGGAGTTGGAAAATCGACCATATTAAATAGATTACTTCCGGATCTTAATCTGAAAACAGGAGAAATATCTGACTTTGCAGAAAAAGGCATACACACCACTACCTTTGCTGAAATGTTCAGAGTTGATAAAGACACATTCGTGATCGATACGCCAGGGATAAAAGAATTGGGTTTGATTGATATTGACACAGAGGAAATTTCCCACTTCTTCCCTGAGATGCGTAATTTATTTAATGAATGTCGTTTTTATAATTGTACCCATATCCATGAACCAGGATGTGCCGTGATCCAAGCCGTACAGAATGAGGAAATAGATATTAGCAGGTACGAAAGTTATCTCAGCATGCGCGATGATGACGATAATAGACGATAGGTTATGGTTTGATACTTTTTATAAAAGATAAATTAATTTTATTTTCAACAAGAAAAGAATATACCACCCTTTGTACACTTTTATCTTTCATTTTTTTAAGTAGCGATAAAAAACATCTTGCTGCGATATAATTTTGACTTAAAATGGCCTGTCGCAATTCGTAATAAATCCTTTTTTTCAAAGCTTGATGTTCCTGCTTTGTTCGGTTCAAGTGGTAAGCTTTTTCACATATGGCACAAGTAGAAAGCAGGATTTTGCTGTTAGGTTGATATTGTTGGGTAGATAGTGAATTTTCTAATACCCTTTTTTTTACCAGAATGGCATCGGTGTAAACAAATGGGAAAATACGGGATGCCCTTACCTGAAAATCAAAATCTTCATAAGCCAGCTGCTCATCATAACCTTGCAAGGCCTCTACCACCTTACGGGCATACATCATGGTAGGTGGACAAATAAAATAGCGGGCTATAATTTCCGTATAAACATCGCCCTGAGGAACATGCTGAAGTAATTCGCCCTTCTTATTCCGTTTATAATGTGGCCCGATTATTTCAGACCGACTGTTGATATAATAGGCATCACTAAAACTTATCCCCCCATCTGGAAATTGAGTGAAACTTGTTACACCTGCTTCAATTCGGGTTGGCTCTAACACATCATCTGCTGCAAGATCAATCAAGTACTCCCCTTTCGACATCCGGAATGCTTGATTAAAGGCCCGACAAAGACCTATATTTTCATCATTTTTAATCAATCTGATTGTAGGATTTTTATTGATTATTTTCTCAATTGCCCCCACACTACCATCGGTGCTGGCATTATCTACCAGAATCAGTTCGATATTGGTATAGGTTTGATTAAGCACAGAATTCACACATTCCTCGATAAAGTATTTATGATTATAACTTGTGCAAATTACAGTAACAAGTGGTGTTGTCATTCCCAATCAAAATAAAATCCTACGGTTTAGAATGATCAATACTACGAAAAAAATTATAAATCTGGCAGAATGGGCCATAGGAAAAGCTTCCACTCCGAAATCATTTCGCAACATCGCAATTAAGGAAATGTACAAAACAGCAGAGCCGAACTGGAGAAGAATAAAGGTGAGTGTACGTGCTTGAGCCGACACAATATAAATGAGCAGATAAGAAATTATCCCAAAAAAATCCCCGATAAGTTGATATTTTATCAAGTAATGAGCCGGAATAAATTCTTCGGTAAATAGTAGATTTAAAATAGGAATACGAAAAATATATATGAGAAACAAACCTATGATGGTAACGGGAGTAACAATGTACAACACATCTTTAATATATTTTCTTAATTTGTCTGTATCAAATACAAGTGCTGATACCTGGGGATAAAATACTACGCCAACTGTTGCAATAAAAAGGCTCATATAGCTATCGGAAATCTTCACTACCGACTGCCAAAGACCGGCAAGTTTATAACCAAATTCCGACATGGCATAATGCCTCACACCAAAATCCACCAATTTGGAAAATACCAATACACTGAATACAACCAGTAGGAATTCAGATAACTTTTTTAAATCTGTCACAGAAAAGCTCAGATTCAGGTGTCCTGAAGTTTTGAAGCGTATAATGATAAATACGGTGACTAAAATGCTAAGTGCCTGACCAATACTGAATGCTAGTAAGGCATGATCCAAAGTCATTGTTTGAACACCCGCTAATACAGCTATCAATAATAAACCCATTCCAAGAATATTGGTCACTGCGTAAATCATGGCATTCTTAAGACTTAGGATGAATGCTTGTAAAAAGAGGTTGAATACAAATACTATAACCGAAGAAAAAAAGATTACATAAAAGAGGGTTTCATTAATGATATCAAAATGCCCGAAAAAGTAATCTTTAAATAAATAAATGATTACAGACGTGAAAAAAAATAGGATGAGGTTGAATAATAAAGCTGCACCCGTGAGTTTTTTAATGGCTTTTGCATTTTTAGTACTTTGTAATAAGTGTGACAATCCCCTGTTTACACCATCGTTGGGGAGTTGAGTAATCAAACCAATCAGATTCTGAAAATGAGCAAGAAGTGTGATGCCCGTAGTGCCAAAATATACGGCAAATGCTTTGTTCACTGCCAAACGGGCTACAGATTTAGCTGCAATAGAAAAAAACGTAAGAATAGGTTTCCTACCAATTGACATGCGGACGCTTTGAAATTATTTGCTTAACTTTTTGTAAAATGTAAATTTAACTGTAGGAATACCCCCAATGTTTTCTTTAAAAGTGATCAGGGAAGATTGGGGTTGATGTTGAATACTCGATGTCCCAAGATCAATAATGGTAAAGTGTTGAGTTTGACAATAGTTATAAATTCCTTCTGTCAACATTACAGCCGGACTGGATTGGTTGTAATCCACATCACTGGCATACATAAAATCATAAAGTATGTGTTGATTAACTTTTACAGCAATGGCAGCAGCTACTATTTTCCCCTTGTCTTTCACAGTGAAGAAAATATAATGATCTGGAAAGATAGCTACAGATTCTATGAGGTGCTGGAATTCAATGCTGACCAGTTGGTTTTTTTTTAACCTGCAATTGCGGATAAATTGGTAAACCGACTCCATCTCTGAAACAGATGCTTTCTCAAAGTTAAAATTAAGCATTCGTGATCTATTTAACCTTTTAATTTCTAATGTGCTGATCAATTTTGTGTATTCCAGGTCAGAAACTTCAATATGGTGATTTATGTCTGTTGTGCTTATTTCAAATCCATTGGAAATCAAGGCAAATGTGATCAGGTGGAAATGTTCAGATTGATAGAGAGGAGAATAGCTTTTGATGGAAATAGTATCAACATGTAAATAGGACAGTGAATTTATAATATATTGAATGAATAAGGTTAACCTTTCAAAATTGACTGTAGGGGCTAATTCAAATGAACCAAAAGGTCGGTTAGGCAAGCTTATCGCTTCATTATTTACAATAGAAAAATAAATGAGGCCGATAATTTTTTTCTGCCGGGTATGGATCATATAAAAGGAAATTATTTTATCCTTAGCCAATAATGCTATATGTTGGGGATGATTGTATAGATTTGATTCAAAAGAAAAGGTATACCCTGCGGGCAGATCGGAAACAAAAGCGATGGGTCCTGATTTAGTTTTCATAATCTTATTTATCAATGACCTATATTTTGCTGTCCATATTAATGAATGTTTTGATATATGTCAATTTTAGATGCTTTCCTAAGTTCAAAATTAATACTGTACAAGCAATTATTATTAACTATTTCTTTTGTGTTATTGCCTCATTATTTTTTCAGAATGAATTTTCTTTTGGTAGCGAAAACACCTGGAAACCTTTAATTGTGGCATTCCTGTTAGGGGTATTTTTTATTGTCAACTTTATTCTCATTTCAAAAACTACTGCCAAAATGGGTATTAGTGTAGCTTCCATTGCTACCAAACTTTCACTGATCATTCCTGTGTTGGTCAGCCTTTTGTTTATTAAATCACAATTCAGGGTTTTTGATTTTTTCAATTACTCCGGGATTTTTTTGGCATTGCCAGCACTGGCACTTGGTTCCCTACAAAAACAAGATAAGTCGGTCAAGGGACTAAAAAGCATCAATTATTTAATTTTACCTTTTATAATCTTTTTCTTGTCAGGGGCAATCGATGCCATCATCAATCTGTCCAACTACTACCTTCTCAAAAATTCTACTGAAGCATTGTTTATAATTACCATATTCTCTTTCTCTTCTATTACCGGGATCTGTTATTTAATCTATCGAAAGGAAAAGATAAAGATCAAAAATATCATTGCCGGTTTTTTATTGGCTGTTCCCAACTATTTTGCCTTGTGGTTCCTGATCAAGTCATTATCAGTTTTTGAAAATGATGGTTCACTGGTTTATCCTTCTGTTAATATTGGAATTATTCTTTTAGCTTCTTTAGTTTCCCTGATTTTCTTTAAAGACCACTTATCTTTTTGGAATAAAATTGGAATTATTTTGTCGGTGATTTCTATTTTTTTGATCTACCATCAGGAAATATTGAACTATTTTTCAACAATTTTGTGAAATGGACAATGATATTTATCTGACCATAGATCAACAATCACAAGGATCATATAAAGAGAAAGGTTCCCGGTTTTTAAGTTTTGCTTATCCCGTTAGCTCGGAATCTGAAATTAAAACACTCCTCGATCAGCTGAAAAAAGAGTATTATGATGCACGCCATCATTGTTATGCATATATAATAGGTGCCAAGCAGGATGTGTTTAGGGCTCAGGATGCAGGGGAGCCTAATCATTCGGCAGGAGACCCAATCTTAGGCCAAATCCGTAGCAAAGGACTTACTGATATTCTTGTAGTAGTAGTCCGCTATTTTGGAGGGACTAAATTGGGAATCCCGGGTTTGGTGCATGCTTATAAAACAGCCGCTGCAGATGCTTTGGAACAAGCTCATATTATCGAAAAGATGATTGAGGAAAATTTGGAAATTAAATTTGAATACCCAAAAATCAATGATGTAATGAGATTGGTCAGGGAATATGATGTCAAAATAGAAACACAACATTTTGATGTGAATTGCCAGATGACCCTTCGAGTGAGATCCAAATTTATTGATGAAATCAAAAATAAATTGGAAGAATGCTTACTGAATAATAAAAAAACATCTGATTAACTTCTTTCCTCAACTTGATTCTTTTGGTCTACGCCAATTAAACTCACAAATTCAATTACCTTTCTCAACACCAGTTTTCTGATTTGCCTCTCGGCTTCCCGGTTTTTCTTATCAAAAATAAACTGATATTTCAATTGAATATGATCTTTACTGATTTTGTTGATTTTCAATACTTGGCTGTTTTTTTTCAGTTGAGAAGTATATTGTGTCAGGTTTTTTTTCAGAAATTCTTCCAACTGCATCACATAGGTTGCTTTGTCTGCACCTAATTCAAATTCAATAGTCGTTTTCTTTACCTTTTGTTTGGTATAGTTGATCACATCAGTTGTGAGTACCACACTATTTGGGATATAAACCAAGTCTTCATCATCATTGACTATGTGCGTGTTTAATAATGTAATATCGGTAATAGTGCCTTTATTATCCCCTATTTTAACATAATCGTTCAATGATAATTGATCAGAAAACATTATAATGAGACCATTAATCATGTTGCTGATGTAATCTTTGGAAAGGATGGCTACAGCTGCAGCAACAATGCTCATACCGGTAAATAATTGTGGTAGGCTTACATTGAACATCGACAGAATAGCGATAATTAAAATCAATGAATTGATTACATTCGCCACCCTGCCAATTCCTAATATAAAGTTATTTTTTATTTCTCGTTTCAATTTATGTTTGCGAATATATAGATTCACAATTACCATTCTCGAAAGAGCCACAATGAGGTGGCCGGTCAGATATAGCACCAAAGCTCCCGTAAAACGTCCGAGGTAGCTTTCCTCCTCGATATTATCCGCATATTCTATCAATAAAAATAGAATCACCAGATAAGCAGTCACTTTTAGAAAGAATATGATCTTTCTTTTTCTTTCCAGTTTTGAAATATTTTCAGTTCCAAGTATTGGGTTTCTGGTCATTTCCAAAAAAATTTATTTTATTCATTTAAACAAATCTAAGGAAATATCAAAACACTGGAAAAAAATCGTAGGCATAGACAAAATAATCTTAAATCAAGCAATCATGGATCTTATTTCTAATGTGTGTAAGTATGTTACAGGAAGGGATTTCTGCATTAAATACTCACTAAATAAATTCCTTGATTTTTAGTTACAAATATGTATTAATTGTACATTTGAGGGTTATTTCAAGTAAAGTTATGCTTCAGCCAAAAATAATTTCCTCTCTCAAAGGATATTCATTTGATCTTTTTGTCAAAGACCTTTTTGCTGGTCTGATTGTTGGAATTGTAGCATTACCACTTGCTATCGCATTTGGAATTGCATCGGGTGTCTCACCCGAAAAAGGTATTATTACTGCGATAATTGCAGGGTTTATTATATCTGCGCTTGGTGGTAGTAAAGTACAGATTGGTGGACCAACGGGTGCATTTATTGTGATTGTATTCGGAATTGTTCAGGAACATGGTTTTTCCGGACTGGCCATTGCTACCATGATGGCGGGTGTATTACTGGTTTTGATGGGCGTTCTCAGGCTGGGAATAGTTATAAAATTCATTCCATATCCGGTCGTAATAGGATTTACAAGTGGTATAGCAGTGGTAATTTTTTTCACACAAATTAAAGATGCTTTGGGCCTGTCCATTACCAATATGCCAGCTGACTTTATTGAAAAGCTGATTATTTATGTCAAGCATATTGGTTCGGTAAATTATTATGCTTTGGCAATTGTAGTGGTTACGGTGTTAATTGTGATTTTAACCCCGAAATTTATACGAAAAATTCCCGGAACATTAATAGCGATTGTTTTGGTAACGTTAATTGCACAACTGGCCGGAATTCCTGTAGATACAATAGGTAGCAGATTTGGTGAAATTAAAGCACAGTTTCCGGTAATGGATTTTGAGCTACCTTCTTATGAAACCCTGAAAAGCCTGATGCAACCAGCATTTGTAATTGCCATTTTAGGAGCTATAGAATCGTTACTTTCTGCCACAGTAGCCGATGGAATGACAGGTGGTAATCATCGTTCCAATATGGAGTTGGTGGCTCAGGGTGCTGCAAATATTATTACTCCAATTTTTGGTGGCATCCCTGCTACAGGTGCTATAGCACGTACTGTGACTAACATTAAAAATGGAGGTAAAACTCCTGTTGCAGGTATTATCCATGCGCTTGTTCTCGCCATGATTTTTTTCTTCTTTATTCCATATGCTAGCCTCATTCCCATGTCATGTTTGGCAGGTATTCTGATTGTAGTAGCTTACAATATGAGCGAATGGAGGTCATTCATTGGTTTTAGAAAAGCACCGAAAAGTGATTTTCTGGTTTTATTGGTCACCTTCTTCCATACCGTAATATTTGATCTTACTATTGCCATTCAAATAGGATTATTATTGGCACTGGTGTTGTTGCTCCACCGGCTGTCAAAAGTGATAGAAGTGAAGAAACATATAGGATCCTATGAATCAGAAGATGATGATGACAACCAACCACCGCTGGAAATCCCAAAATATGTGGAGGTTTACGAAATCAATGGCCCTTTTTTCTTTGGTGTAGCGCATAAATTTGAAGAAGCTACTAAGGCAGCACATACAAAAAAACCAAAAGTAAGAATTGTAAGGATGCGAAAAGCCCCATTTATTGATTCTACCGGTTTGCATCACCTGGGACAATTATATGATAAAAGTAAGGCTAACCAAATTGAGATTGTGCTATCCGGCATTAATAAACAACCACGGGAATCATTAATCCGGTCAGGGTTGTATGAAAAAATAGGCAAAAAAAATATTTGTGTTGATATTGATTCAGCTTTGAAGCGCTCGAAAGAAATACTTGCTGAGAAAAGTTCTTTAGCTGAACCCATATGAGTTGTTTGATCAAACTATACTAAGTGGTCCATTATCTGGTGTGAAGCTTGATTAACCCAGCTTCGAAAGCTTTTGTGATCAAATTGATATGATTGGCTGAAGGCAATTAACCGGTTGATATTGAACTTGTAATCCCATATTCCCGCTTTATTGTTAGTTGCGTCAAGGGCATTGCAATATTGCTCATAATGGTTAGCTGACGGAACACATAAAAATGGTTTGCCAAGATACATGGCTTCACAAAGTGATTCAAAACCAGCTGTACCGGCAAAAAATTTACAATTTTTGAGGTAATGTAAGAACAACTGATCATCTAATTGATGGAACATCAAATTGTCATTGATCACTGAAGAAACCTCCTTTTTATCCCAAAAAATATGAGCTGCCATCTCATTATTTTCTTGATGCCATTCTATTATTTCACTTGCAAAACCATCATTCAATATGTAACCGTGCAGATAACCCAGTGAATCAATATTTTGATCATTTATCGCTAATATTTCCTTTCTCAAAAGTGGTGGCACTACTATTGTTCTTCCGTGCTCAAAAGCCTTCATAGGGCGAAAAGATAGAGCCAGTCGCTTATGTGATTTATAGGATGAAATAAAATTATGCCATTTCAATAACAATTTTTCCAACTTTCTGTCTTTTGGGCAAGGGAAGTCAGGATGAGTGAGCAAAAACTGGTGTCCAATACAATAGGATTTAGTGTGAGGGAAGCACAAGTTATACAATCCACCGATGAGGTCATAAAAATTAACAACAATATCTGGTTTTTTGTCTTTTATAATTGCCCGAATTTTTTTGATGCTTCTGATGTATTGAGGCAATCGAAATAAATTGTAGATAAAGGATTCGATGATCCTGATACCTTTACGATTTTTATTGAAAAGAAAATTTGGACTGTCATATGTTGTGACATCTCCATCGAAATGCCGGAAGATATAATCCGGAATATTTCTTCGGCCATTTTTTCCCACCAACACACCTACAATTTCATGGCCGTTCGATTTTAGAAGGGCAAATAGTGAAATAGCTTGTGTCATATGACCACGGCCTTCACCTTGTACGAGAAAAAGATATTTCATTTTTCACAGGTTAACTTATACTCTGGAACATCACCCTCTTCAATTTCTTCCAACTTTTGATAATAGATGATCTCCCAATTTCCCTCAAAATCTTCTGTTAAGGCTGTTAGGCTTTCCACCCAGTCTCCTGAGTTTAAATACGTTATGCCATCAATATTTGCCATTACCGCATGATGAATATGACCACAAATGACCCCATCGCACTTATTAATTCTCGCCATTTGAACCATTGTATTCTGAAAATCAAATATATAAGAAACTGCCGATTTTACCTTCGACTTTACATACTGACTCAACGAAAAATAAGGTTTTCTTTTTTTAACACGCCTATAATTGTAGTGGCGGTTCAACCAGATCAAAAAAACATATCCTAAATCCCCTAATTTAGCCAGCCATTTAAACTCCGTGCAGATACCATCATAAATATCGCCATGAGTTACCCAAAAACGCTTTCCATTGCTCTCATGATAGTATTCCTTCTCAATGGAAAAGTTTGCGATTTTTAATGGTAAAATAGCATCTATGATATCATCATGATTACCCCTGAGATATATTACCTCAGTTTCGGAATTCTGCATCAGGTTAATAATGGTTTTAAAAAACCGGGTATGTTTCTTTTTCCATTTTCCATATTTTTTCAACTGCCAAAAATCTATGATGTCCCCGTTAAGGATTAATTTATCAGCAGTATTCTTTTTTAAGAATCGAACAAGTTCTTTTACTTTCGAACTTCTGGTACCCAGGTGAACATCGGAAATGACAATGGTTTTATAATGATTTCTTTGCAACATATACCTGCAAAGAAAGTCAGGAAAGGTTAATAAGGAATTAAGACATAAATAAGTTTCGGTTAAAATAATTACTACAATTTTAATAAATGGAGCACCCCCGATAGAAAGAAATCTAAATAGACAAATAATGTATATGGACAAACCGGTTTTATATTTTGATCAGGTAAAAAAGTATACCCAAATCAATGATTAAACCGATTTAATGATAATAGTTAGCTGCATGTTTTGTATTTTTGCAGTTGTAAAAATATGAGTTGTTGATTTTGTAATTATGGCTGAAGGCGAATTAGAAAATACCCCCCCAAGAAGACCCGGGATTATACCCATTAATATAGAAGATGAAATGCGTGGTGCATACATTGATTATTCAATGTCTGTCATCATTTCTAGAGCATTACCCGATGTACGTGACGGCTTAAAACCAGTTCACCGCAGGGTTTTATACGGTATGCTAGATTTAGGTGTGACTTACAACAAGGCTTATAAAAAATCAGCCAGGATTGTAGGGGAGGTTTTAGGTAAATATCACCCCCATGGTGATTCCTCGGTTTATGATACCATGGTTAGAATGGCCCAGGACTGGTCATTGCGCTACACATTGGTAGATGGTCAGGGTAACTTCGGATCTATTGATGGTGACTCCCCGGCGGCCATGCGTTATACTGAGGCCAGATTGAAAAGGATTGCAGATGAACTATTGGGTGACATCAATAAGAATACCGTTGATTTCCAGCCAAACTTTGACGACTCTTTGGAAGAGCCTTCAGTGCTTCCAGCAAAACTGCCCAATCTCCTGCTCAATGGTGCATCGGGAATTGCTGTTGGTATGGCTACCAACATGCCCCCTCATAATTTGACTGAAGTGGTGAATGGGATTAATGCCTATATAGACAATAATGAAATCACCATAGATGAACTAATGGAGCATATTACTGCTCCCGATTTTCCTACAGGTGGTATAATTTACGGCTACCAAGGCGTAAGGTCTGCTTTTCATTCCGGCAGAGGCAGGGTAGTCATGCGGGCCAAAGCAAGTTTCGATATTACTAAAACCGGCAAAAACCAGATTGTCGTAACGGAAATACCATATATGGTGAACAAAGCCAATATGATTGAAAAAACCGCTCAACTGGTAAATGACAAAAAGATAGAAGGCATCTCTGATATTCGTGATGAATCAGACAGGCAGGGATTGAGGATAGTTTATGATCTGAAAAAAGATGCTGTTCCAAAAGTTGTATTAAATAACCTATATAAATATACCCAGTTACAATCTTCTTTTGGGGTAAATAATGTAGCTCTGGTAAAAGGAAAACCCAGAACATTAAACCTGAAAGAGCTAATTAAATATTATGTAGAGCATCGCCACGAAGTGGTGATCAGAAGAACCAGGTATGAACTGGAAGAAGCTGAAAAACGCGCACATATTCTGGAAGGTTACCTGATTGCACTGGATAACCTTGATGAAGTAATCGCGCTGATCAGATCCTCAAAAGATCCCGAAACAGCCAGAGAAGGCCTGATAGAAAGGTTTGGTTTGACAGAAATTCAGGCCAGAGCCATTCTTGATATGCGTTTGCATCGGTTAACAGGCCTTGAAAGAGAAAAAATTGAAAAAGAATACGCTGAACTAAAAAAATTAATCGAACATCTTCGCAGTATTTTAAGCGATGAAAGTTTAAGGATGCAAATCATTAAGGACGAACTTGCGGAGATTAAAGAGCGATATGGCGATGAAAGAAGGACTGAGATTGAGCATACTGCCGATGATTTCAGTGTAGAAGATATGATTCCCGATGAAAAGGTGGTAATCACGGTTTCACATCAAGGTTATATCAAACGAACTCCCCTGATAGAATTCAAAACACAAGGAAGAGGTGGTGTCGGATCGAGAGGAGCAAGCAGTAAAGATGATGACTTTACTGAACATATGTTTGTTGCTACCACTCATAATTACATCCTGATCTTTACTCATTTAGGTAAATTGTACTGGCTCAAGGTATATGAAATTCCTGAAGGTAGCAAGATCGCAAAAGGTAGGCCAATACAAAATCTTATCAATGTATCTTCTGAAGATTCGATCAGAGCAGTTATCAATGTGAAAAATCTTGAAGACCATGATTATATCAATAACAATTACTTGATCATGTGTACTGAAAGGGGGATGATCAAAAAAACCTCTCTTGAAGCTTATTCCAGGCCAAGGCAAAATGGTATTAATGCAATTACGATTAATGAGAACGATAGATTATTGAATGTTAGCCTCACAAATGGTAATAATCATATCGTTATGGCGTTAAAGTCGGGACGAGCTATTCGATTCCACGAATCTGGTGTAAGACCAATGGGTCGAACTGCTGCGGGAGTTCGAGGTGTAACACTAGCGGGAAATGAAGATAGGGTTATAGGAATGGTGTGTATCGAAAGATTGGAATCGAATTTGCTAGTAGTATCAGAAAAAGGGTTTGGCAAACGGTCATCCATAGAGGATTACCGGGTAACCCACCGGGGAGGAAAGGGAGTAAAAACCTTGAATATTACTGATAAAACGGGTTATTTAGTTGCAATTAAGGAAGTGGTGGATAGTGATGATCTGATGATTATCAACCGGTCCGGAATAATAATTAGGATGGCAGTCGCTGATCTTAGGGTGATGGGAAGAGCAACACAAGGGGTTAAATTAATCAGACTCAGTGAAAATGATCAAATTTCATCTATTGAAAAAATAGAGAAAATAGACGATACCGATATTCTTGATGAAAATATTTCAACAGACGATGATGGAACATTGGATAATAATAAATCTTAAATTAATTTTATAGCAACATTATAAAAATATTAGCAGAATGAAAAAAATAGCATTATTATTAGTTTTTTCAATGATTTCTACTGCTACCCTGCTGGCGCAAAATTCTGCCGTCAACAAAGCAAGTAGTTTTCTTGATAATCAAAAATTGGACTTAGCTAAGCAAAACATTGATGAAGCGATTGTTCATGATAAAACAAAGGACAAGGGTAAAACCTGGTATATCAAAGGAAAGATTTACAATGCAATTGCCAACTCTGATAATCCTGAGTTTCAAGGTTTGGCAACCGATCCTCTTTCTGAAGCAGTAGAAGCTTTTAAGAAAGCCATTTCCTTAGAAAAGGAAGCCAGTACTTATCATATCTTTTCAAAAGAAGAGATTAATCAAATCTGGAACACCACCTTAAATCAAGGTGCAGATTATTATGAACAGGGGGATTTTGATTTGGCAATTGAGCAATTTGATCAACTAAAAAAAATCAATCCCGAAGATACTACTGGATATTTATATGCAGGAATTTCCGCCATGCAGACCAGCCAGTTTGATGTAGTTGAAGAAAACTATTATAAATTACTGGAAATGGGCCATAAATCTCCAGATATTTATTCCGGACTGATATGGATTGAAAAGAATCAGAATAATAATGAAGAGAAAGCTCTTGCCCTGGTAAAAGAAGCAAGAGAATTGATGCCCGAAAACCTGGATATCATGAAAGAAGAAATAAACCTTCTTTTGGGCATGGAAAATAAAGAGGAAGCATTGAAAAAAGCAGAACAGGCTGCATTAGCTGAACCCGATAACCATTCTCTTTATTATATATTGGGTTATCTTTATGATGAAATTGGTAACAATAAAAAAGCTGAAGAAAGCTATTTGAAATCGATTGAATTGAAACCCGATAATTTTGATGCCAATTACAATCTTGCAGTACTTCATTTCAACAGAGGTGTAGAATTTATAAAGAAAGCTAATGATCTTTCATTAGATGAATATCAAAAGAAAGGTAAAGCGATCAAGGATCAGTCAAAATCTCATCTTGAAGCTGCTCTACCTTACCTTTTAAAAGCACATGAAATAAAACCGGATGATAGCCAAACCGTAGAAATTATCCAAACTATTTATGCTGAATTAGGTCAAACAGCAAAATCGAATGAATATAAGCAGAAACTGGATGCAATGGGTGGAAATAATTAATCCTAGTATTGATTGATATAATAAAACGGATTGTTTGTTCACAGACAATCCGTTTTTTATTTTTGAAGCCAAATTGAATAAAAATTAATGAAAATACTGGTTACGGGAATTACCGGCTTATTGGGTGGAAACATTGCCAGGGTTTTGTTGGCAAATGGTCATGAAGTAAAAGGGCTTATTCGCCAAACCAGCTCCCTAAAAGCACTTGAAGGTTTGACTTTTGAGAAATGTTATGGTGCTGTACAAAATTTCGACGAAGTCAATCGGGCTATGAAAGGTTGTGATGCGGTAATTCATGCTGCAGCAGATACCCATCACTTCACAACGAGTTATCTGCCTTCCTATCAGATTAATTTGAATGGTACCATTAATATTATCAATGCCGCCAAAGAAAATAATATTCAAAGATTGGTGTTTATCAGTACATTAAATGTATTTGGCAATGGAACACCGTCAAACCCTGGTGATGAAACCAGTCCATTTACTTACCAGCTTAATAATTCATGTTATATTCAAAGTAAATACCAAGCTCATACCCGAGTAATAGATGAGGTAAAAAAGAGTGGACTCCCAGCTATAATACTTTGTCCATCATTTATGCTTGGCCCTTATGATTCAAAACCAAGTTCAGGTCAGATCCTTCTTTATGCATTGAAGCATAGGATCAATTTTGTGCCTCCCGGAGGGAAAAATTTTGTTCATGTACAAGATGTTGCCATTGCTGCAATGAATTCACTTACAAAAGGGACGATAGGTGAAGCATATATTGTTGGTAATGAAAATCTTTCGTACAGAGATTTTTTCGATCTTGTCCAGGAGGTTTCCGGTTATCCGATCTACCAAATCAAAATTCCAGCTTGGTTATTAGCAGCAGCTGGCAACATCGGGGAGTCCTTCCAGGCTACTTTTAATTTCAATTCTCAATTGACTACTTCAAATATGTCTTTATTGAGTACGATGCATTATTATTCGTCAATAAAAGCACAAAAAGAGCTTGACCTTCCCCAGACACCAGTGAGGATAGCTATAAAAGATGCAATTGATTGGTTTTCTACCAATAATTATATTTAAGGCTTTGAAATAACTGAAAGAACATACTTTTATAAAAATTTTTACGTACTTAACCAACAGGGTTTTTACCATACTCAATTACTTTAATCCGGTCTTTATATCCCAATGGTTGAAACTATTTGTAAGAAACTAAAGGAAAAGGTGCCAATTGATTATTTTTGTTTAAGAAACTAAGTTTAAGAATTGCCCAGGTGACTGACCAGTAATTTTAATAGAAGAAGAATAACAAGATGAGTGACCAATCATTATTAGATACCATCGATGAAGCGATAGAAGAAATCAGAAAAGGGAATATGATTATTGTCGTGGACGATGAAAACAGGGAGAATGAAGGAGATTTTATTTGTGCTGCTGAAAAGGTAACTCCCGAGATCATCAATTTCATGGCGCGTTATGGTCGTGGGTTGATATGTGCCCCATTAATTGAAGAAAGGTGTGAAGAGCTTGAACTTGATTTAATGGTGGGTAAAAACACGGCTAAGTATGAAACACCTTTTACCATCTCGGTAGATTTGAAAACCCGTGGAGCAGGTACCGGTATATCAGCAGAAGATCGGGCTAAAACTATTTTGGCACTTGCTGATCCCAATACCAAACCAGAAGAATTTGGCAAGCCTGGTCATATATTTCCATTGAAAGCTAAGAAAGGAGGGGTACTTAGAAGAACAGGTCATACGGAAGCAGCGATAGATTTTGCCCGCCTTGCAGGTTTTTCTCCGGCAGGTGTTCTGGTAGAAATACTTAATGAGGATGGTACTATGGCCCGAGTTCCTGATTTAAGGAAAGTAGCCGATAAATTCAATTTAAAGTTGGTTTCTATAAAAGACCTGATAGCATACCGTCTGAGAAAAGAAAGCCTTATTGAACGAACAGTAACTGTAAAAATGCCTACCGATTATGGCATATTTGATCTTATTGCTTTTCGACAAACTAATACTGAGGAAACCCACCTTGCTTTAGTAAAGGGCACTTGGGATGCTGATGAACCTGTATTGGTTCGGGTGCATTCCTCGTGTGTGACAGGCGATATTTTTGGTTCAAGCAGGTGCGATTGTGGCTCTCAACTTCATGCAGCTATGCAAATGGTAGAAAATGAGGGCAAAGGTGTTGTTTTGTATATGAATCAGGAGGGAAGAGGTATAGGCCTGGTGAATAAATTAAGAGCATACAAATTGCAGGAAGAGGGTATGGATACAGTAGAAGCAAATCTGCATTTAGGTTTTCCGATGGATCAACGCGATTACGGTGTAGGTGCACAGATTTTGAGGGATTTAGGCATCAGAAAAATCAAATTGATATCAAATAATCCAAAAAAGAGGGCAGGATTGATAGGTTATGGCCTGGAAATTGTTGAGAGTGTACCAATTGAGATTCCATCTAATATGTACAATGAAAAATACCTGATGACCAAAAGAGATAAAATGGGACATACCATTCTTATTAAGAAAATCGAAAAATAGAAAATGAAAATTCTGATTTCAGTTTACACATTTACCCTTATAATGGTGGCAGTTACAGTTGCTTCCGCACAACAATTTCCCTCGGAAATCTGGTACGATGGCACATTGAGATTAATGGAAGGGGATACTTTACAGGGGAAATTGAAATATGATTTTGAAATGGATATGGTTCAGGTTTCCTCAAGAAATTCTATTCAAACCTATAGTGCCAGAAAAATATTGTACTTTGAAATATATGATCCAAAATTGGGTGTACACCGCAATTTTTATTCTTTACCTTATAAAGTCGAACCTACTTACAAAGCTCCCATCCTTTTCGAAGTGCTATATGAAGGCAAATTGTCCCTATTGTGCAGAGAGGTAGTAGTAACTGAAAATACTCCTGTATATTCCTATTATGGATATCGTCCATATAATTATGCTACACGTACCCGTCTGGATTTCATTTATTATTTTCTCGATGAAAAAGGTGAAATACAGCGATATATGATGAAGAAACCGGAATTGATTAATTATATGAAGGATAAATCTTCACAGATTAAGCAATATATGAAAAAGCATAAACTAAGACACGACAACCGGAACGATTTGTTTCGAATTGTGGCATATTATAATGCACTACTCGGTAAATAGGATGTAAGAATGAAAAAACCATTAATACTAGTTACAAATGATGATGGCATCACTTCTGTGGGCATAAGGATTTTGGTGGAACTAATGCTGGAAATAGGAGAGGTTGTAGTTGTAGCTCCTGATAGTCCTCAATCGGGTATGGGCCATGCGGTAACCATTGGTAATACCTTAAGACTTTTTGAAACAGATGTTTTTGAGATCCTTTCCGGAGTGAAAGCATATAAATGTTCCGGTACACCAGCAGATTGCATTAAAATTTCAAAAAAATTTGCGCTAAAAAACCGTACCCCTGATTTGGTGGTGAGCGGGATCAATCATGGTAGTAACACATCAATAAGTGTATTGTATTCAGGAACGATGTCAGCAGCTATAGAAGCTGCCATGGAAGGATTACCAGCTATTGGGTTTTCTCTTTGTGATTATAGTCCGGAGGCGGATTTTTCTCATATTAAAGATTTTGTATTACGAATTTCCCGGCAGGTATTAAAAACAGGACTTCCCAAAGGGGTAGCATTAAATGTAAATTTTCCTGCAAAGTCCACAGAAAAAGTGAAAGGTATAAAAATTTGCCGACAGGCCAAAGCAAAATGGGAAGAGGAGTTTGATGAACGGAAGGATCCCAATGGATTACGTTATTTCTGGCTTACAGGCAGTTTTGTCAATCATGATAAGGGTGAAGACCATGACGAATGGGCCATTGCCAATAACTATGTTTCTGTAGTTCCTTGTCAGTTCGATCTTACGGCTCATCACACTATCAGCTTTTTAAATCAAGAGTGGGAGATTTTGAATGATAAATCCCCTCAAGTTTCCAGTAGCCATATAACTGGTAAAGAGATTACCAACTAATCAGGTACTTCAAATAAAAATTGAATGCAATATTACTTTTGGAACTTCCTGATCCGTATCCGGGAATGCTATATATAGGGTATAGTTCATAATCAGGAATTGTTGCCGCCATTTTATACCTAACCACCCAACCTGTATATAACCCGTTAAATAACCTACCTTCTGTACCAAAAGTCACCTCATACCAAGATGTTTCAAAATCCTCCCTTTTGAATTCTTCAAAATATGATGGCCATAAATGGCTGGCTACCTCATATCTTCCTTCATCTGAGTAGCTTGATTGGGCGTACCTGAAACCCAGATAAATCCTGCTTTCCTTTTCTCGGTTATAATTGAGAATATAATCCAAACCGGCTTTCCAAAATGTGCCTTCTGACAAATAGGTGCCATTTTTTATGGCAGTTTTTGGCCTTAAACTGGCAATCCCACCCTCTCCAACCAAAGAGAATTTTTTAAATACAATAATATTGATACCGCATTCATATTTTTCATGATCATTTATCAACTGACCAATTAAATGCAGATAATCGAAATAAACACCTATCCCGGTTGTTTTTATTTTTGAAGCATTCATTTGAACAGAATCAGTCTCTGCTAAAGGGTCTACTGCTTCAGGAATTTCATCTTCTTGTTGTTCCTCTATCACCTCGGGAAGATTAAATTCCAGTGAATCATATTCAATTTCCGGCTCAGGTTGATAAATCGGGATCGTATCGGCAGGTGTTACAGGTTCTTGCGCATATACATAGGGACATGTAAAAACCAATGACAACAGGAATACACTTTTATAGGAACAACTGAAGTTTAAGCTCATTGCTGAATTTTGATTGATCAAAAGATGTAGGTGCTATGGAATCTAGGCTGGTGATCACCTGCAAGTTATTTGCTCTTAATTTTATAAATCCATTCGATTCAAATTCTTCACGGCTATACGTTGCCTGAATATGTACCGAATATTGTAAAGTATCCTCAATAGAAGCACTATATTCAGTAAATTCCATTTGAAACGAAGCGATATCCTCATTTGGTGACAAAGGTAATTTAAAAGTACTTTCACGTTTTTGAAACGCTAAGCTCAATTCTTGTGCCGGTTTACCATTAATACTACTTATAATTACTGGTGCGGGCTTTTTATCGACGCGGCTCATAAACTGAACGGTAAAATACGGATCGTCCGTTACAGGTCCACAATTGTTACAATTTTCGCAGGAACTAATAAGAAAAACACATAATATCAGACCAAGGGAAGTCTTGATAATGCCTGGTGAAAATGATAAGTATTTATATGTATTCATATTTAGGCAGTGAGATGTCCCAATATTATTGATTCACGGACAAATATACCTATTGATTAAGTAAAAAGCAGCTGATTAGAATATTTTAGATTTCCTTGAACACTTTGTTCTCACCCAATTTATTAAAATAAAATAATTTATAAATTACGACATGCCTAAATAAATTAATTATATTTGCCTAAAATATTTATTATGAAATATATATTATTTTTTAGCCTTACCTTTATTGTTAATGCCCTTTACGCTCAGGATGCTACTTTGTCAGGAAACATAGTTTCAGGTGGAAAACCGGTTCCATTTGCTTCGGTATTCATAGATAAAACTACTCTCGGAACTTCAACCAATGATGATGGAAATTATTATTTAAACAACCTTCCCATTGGAGAAATCATAGTAAAAGTACAAGCCATTGGATATATCAGTGCATTTAAAAAAATTAATGTTCAGCCTCGGGAAAAAATTGAATTGAATTTTGAGCTAAGGGAAGATGTAATGGGCCTGGAAGAGATAGTGATTTCAGGAACAAGAACTGATAAACGAAGAATTGATAGTCCGGTACCGGTAAATATATTGGATGCTGAAATATTTTCCTGGTCTCAGTCAAATACTTTGGTAGAAGGTTTAAATTTTGTAGCAGGTGTAAGGACAGAAGTGGATTGCCAAACCTGTAATTATTCCCAAATACGTGTAAATGGGTTGGGGGGAGCTTATTCTCAGATATTGATCAATAACCGGCCCATATTCAGTTCGTTACAGGGATTATACGGATTAGAGCAAATCCCATCGGCAATGGTAGATCGTGTGGAAATTATTCGTGGTGGTGGTTCAGCTCTGTACGGATCAAGTGCTATTGCCGGTGTAGTAAATATTTTAACTAAATTTCCTACCTCCAATACCCATGAAATCGCCATTAATCATGCTATCATAGATGGTAAAACTCATGATAGTTTTGTCAACGCCCATTTAAGTACTGTAAATTCTTCTGGAAAATCGGGAGCTGTGATTTTTGCATCCAAACGAACGAGACAACATTATGATGCCAATGAAGATGGATACACGGAAATGCCTGGTTTAAATAATAATACCATTGGCCTGAATTATTTTTATAAGTTTAATGAAAGGGCTCAACTGGAATGGAACCTCAGTAACATCCACGAAGAACGCCGTGGTGGAAATAAAATGAAAAGCCCTGCTCACCTTGCCGATCAGTCAGAAGAACGTATTCACCGCATATGGACAGGAGGAATAAACTTTGAATATAATCTTCCTAATAAAAAATCGGGGTTGTCTGTTTATTTTGCAGGCCAACATACGGTTCGTGACCATTATACTGGGATTTTGCCAGATGTACGGGAAAATCCGGTTTCTGGTAATGGTGACTCCACAGCTTTATTAAATCACCTCGCTGATCCTCCTTATGGTGCTACATTGAACCGCTCCTTACAAGGTGGTATTCAATGGAATCAACAAATTCCAAATTTTATTTTGGGGAAAAATACTATTTCTACAGGCATCGAATATCAACAGGATTATATTCATGATGAAATAAAACCTTATCAATATCTAGTGGACCAGGAAAGCCGGCAACTAGGGTATTTTCTGCAAAATGATTGGGAGCTGACGTATAATCTCACCCTTCTTTCAGGTGTAAGGATCACCCGACACAATCATGTGGACCAATGGATGATCAGTCCGAGAGCCAGTATTTTATATAAAATGAATTCAGGAATGCAATGGAGAGCTTCTTACTCCACCGGTTTTAGGGCTCCGGAAGCTTTCGATGCCGATTTGCATATGGCATTTGCCAATGGAGGAGTATCAAGAATTCAGATTAGTCCGGATTTAAAGGAAGAATTATCCCATAGTTTCAGTGGTTCAGTTGATTATAACAAGTCTACTTTAAATTATATCTATGGATTTACCCTTGATGGATTTTATACCCGACTTTCACGAGCCTTTATTTTAGAAGAATTAATGGTGGAAAATGGTCACCAGATTTTGGAAAAAAGAAATGGGGGTTTATCTACTGTCCGCGGAATTTCTTTGGAGTTACGTGGGAATTATAATGCTTTGGTGCAACTGGAATCTGGTATTACTTACCAAAAGAGTACGCATGGCGAGCCAGTAGCGTGGTCCTCAGATTTGGAAGGTACTACCAGGTTTTTGAAAACCCCCGATTTATATGGTTTTTATATGTTGAGTTTTATGCCACCCAAAGCATTAAATGTCTCCTTATCGGGAGTTTATACAGGATCCATGCTGGTACCTCATTTTGGTGGAGCTGAAGGAATTGATGGTGACCATGTAGTTCATTCACCCAACTTTTTTGACCATAATTTAAAGTTTGAATATCCTGTATACTGGAAAGAAATGGGCCAGGTAATAAGGCTATTTGCCGGTGTGCGAAATATGTTTAATCAGTACCAACAGGACTTTGACAGGGGAAAAAATCGGGATAGTAATTATGTATATGGCCCCGCATCTCCACGAAGTGTATTTTTTGGAATAAAAATAGGCAGCGAATAAATTACTTCACAATGGTCTCTTTTCCGTTTTCCAAATATCTAGTCTTTTTTCCAGATCTGATTATTAGCATGTGTACAAATATTCCCGCCATTGCTGCTGATAGTGGTGCCAATCCATAAAAGGAAGAATTGCCATTCATTATGGAAAACATTAAGAGACTTACCAGGGCAAAAGCCTGAGTAGCCCTGACTCGTTGTCGATTAAGAATTACAGGTACCCAGTCTCCCTTACTGTTGATACTTTTAGTCATAAATATTACTGCAGCAAATAAAATAGTAATGATGAGAAGAGCAAATATTTCTATGCCATGAAAGATGTCCGGATTAAAAACAGGCCTGAAGAAAAAAGATATGATTGAGACTACCAAAGCAAGAATAGCAAATATTCTGTGAACTGGTTGAGGATCTTTTAATACAGCATCCAACCAATACACCAGTGCAGCTATGATTCCGGCTATCCATGAATAAGAAAATGAGACCCACCCTGTTAATATCAATATGATAATAGAATCAACTATTCTGGCTTTCAACCCTGTAGTTCTGTTGAGCATACGGGCCAAGAGAAGTATCCAAAACAGAGCTGCATAATGCGGACTCAATATTCTGGTTTCATGCATCCCTATCAATATAATAATAATGGGGCCGAAAAAAGCAGCGTATTTAAAATCAGGGTTTAATTCCCGGGAAATAGCCCATGAAATAAACACTGAAAAGGCGAATCCAATTGCAGCAATGATGGCATCTTTCCAGCCATAATCTGCCAACCAAATAAAACCAATGAATGAAAGCAGTCCTGTTGCTACAGTCAGCGAGATGATCAACACATTGGTTTTGTCAGTAAAATATAGTGGCCGGCCTATAGCACTATATTTTGGAACAGTCATTAAATAGAAACAGGTTTATTTACTGAAAATTCCAGCTCAAGGTTAAAATTTATTTCCTCATTCAATAGCGGATTATCTTCATAAATTTCAATCTGTAATTCCTTGTAATTGGTAAACTTTTCATTGATTAGGGCAATAGTACCGGATTCATCTTTTAATGGGTAAGTAGAAATATGCTTATTTAAAGCTTCTACACCATCTTTGAAAACCTTTAATGAAAGGCTTTGGCTATGACTCAAGAAGCTGCTATCGTCATAAAGTATGATTTGATTGATGGTTAACTCATCAGTCATGTCACTTTCGAGTACAAAACTTCTTTGGTTGTTATTTAACATGATACTTTCCATAAATCGAATGATTTTGTTGTTTTATTACAACCGCGCATTATCTGGTTATGTTTTCGACATTTATAATGAAAACTTGATCTTCCAATCACAGACAGGCCAATTTGAGGAATTAAGTGAAGGACTGAATTCTATTTTTTATAAGTGTAGTGACCGATGATTTTATAGTCAAATAAACAGTCGGCCAAAACTTGCCCACCACCAATATTATGAACAATTAGATACCGCTGCCCATCAGATGATTTTTTATTCACCACCAATCCAATATGAGTGGTACTGCCACCCAGGTTCCAACAAACAATATCCCCCGGAAGATAATCGCTTGGGTTGGTAGTGATGGGTTTGACGTGACCATGACGAGTAAAAAAAACCATTAAATTGGGTACCCTCCGATGGTCAATATTTCTATCAGGTTTTCTTAATCCCCAGATTTTAGGATATAGATTGAAGTTTTTAACCATGTCTTCATGAACTTCCTTCTGTAGGTCGATGTCCAATTTTCTATACGCCCTGATCACTACATCGGTACATACCCCACGACCAGCAGGCACATCGCCATTCGGATAGGAAATACTAAAATAGGTAGGATCATAAATTACTTCCTGCTGTGTCAGTTCCAGGGCTGCCCCAGAAAGTTGATCAAAAAAATCGGATTGTGCATGAATTGGGAAAACAGGTAGGAAGAAAATAAAGAAGAGAAATTTTTTCATAGAAAACTCTGATTAATTGCATATCACTCAAAATTAATCCTTATAACGCATAAAACAGCTATGTTGATAATGATGAATCATATTTTCCAAATCTTTTCTCCAACGCTACGGTTCTATAATCGAATATTTTTCGAAGCAGTTTTCTGATAAAAAGATAATTTGCAAACGAACCCAGAATACCAAGAGGTGGTTGATACGTAACTATATCAGTCATTAGCACACCGCCGTCTACAGGTTCAAGTTTGTGTTGATGATGCCACATTTTGTATGGGCCGATCCGCTGCTCATCCACAAAATATTCAAATTCCTTTACATGAGTAATTTCAGTCATCCAGTTTACCTTAATCCCAAGCAGGGGGTTCACCTTATAGGTGATGATCATGCCGGGATACATTTTTTGATTACCTAAGTGGTTTGTAATATGAAAACCCATATGTTCGGGTGTAATTTCTTTTAAATTGGCTGGTGATGATATGAAGTCCCAAATATCGTTGATAGTGGCAGGTATTTTCTGGGTTGTGATGAGCTGATAAAATGCCATAATAAGATTTTTTAATTTTTGAAAATGAAAAAAGTAGACATAAATAAGTATTTTATAATGTGAATATCCTAACTTTAATGATACCACAACACATTAAATAAATTTTTTACAGATGAAACATCGCATAATATTTCCGCTTTTTTTGTTTTTATGTTTTTTAGCTTTTTCAGTCCTTGCACAATCATCTGATCACCGAAGTTTTCAGATTGGTGAAATCAGGGAAATCAAGTCTACGATAACCAATAAAACATACGAGTTGATTATTAAATACCCTGATTCTTACCAAGCAGATAAGGAAAAACATTATCCGGTAGTTTATTTCTGTGATGGATATTGGGATTTTCCATTGTTGTCGGCAATATATGGCAACCTTTTGTACGATGAAAAAATTGAAGAATGTTTTTTGGTCGGTTTCTCTTATAAAGGGGAAAATTTAGATTATGGTCCTCTTCGCCAGATTGATTATACTCCCAAAACAAATAATGATATGAATGGTGCTGGAGGAGCTGATCAGTTTATAGAAGTAGTGGAGAAAGAATTTATCCCTTTTATGGAAAATAATTATAGGATTGATAATTCCTGGAGGGCACTTGGCGGATCCTCTTTGGGAGGATTATTTACCTTGTACACCATGTTGGTAAATCCCCAGCTTTTTAATGCTTATATTTCTATTAGTCCTGCAGTGTTATGGGATAATAACTGGTTGATCAATTATGAGGCAGAATTCCAGAAAAAAAATAAAGAATTGCCTGTTACACTCTATATGACTGGTGCGGAAAAAGAATTTCCACAAACCCCTCAATTTTTGGCAAGTATTGTGGAGTTTGACAAAATACTGTCCAAGAGAAATTATAACGGTTTCAGTTATAAATTCCGGATGATAGATGACGCGTATCATGCCAGCACAAAAGCAGAAAGCTACACCAGGGGGTTGCAACATATTTTTGATCCTAAGTTGAAGAAAACAGGTAAATAGAAGGATTGATGACGATTTTTATGAGCATTGACAAACTTATCAGAATATCAACAAAAAATTTAAAAGAAGGGGGTTTACCTTATAGGTAATGATCATAATTGGCACTTTTTCTGAAGTCAGTGAACTCCTCCTAATTTTTAGAATTAATAGGTATTTTCATTGCTTTCATCCATGAATGTAGATCTATAACTATTTTAATATTATCATATGAACAATTCTTTTTTAAACTACCTGTGTTTGGCGACACTTTGTATTTTCGTCTTTGCTTGCGAATCGACTAATGTAAAAGAGGAAAAAGCTACATTAATACCGATGGAGGATTTTTTTAAAAATCCCGAAAAATTTACTTTCAGGATATCTCCTGATGGTCAATACCTGGCTTACAGGGCACCATATAACAACAGAATGAACATATTCGTCCAGAAGTTGGGTGAAGATAGCGTCACCCGTATTACCGAAGAGCTGGAACGTGACATTGCAAATTTTATCTGGGGTAACAACGAACGATTGTTGTATATCAAAGATTTTGGTGGTGATGAGAACTTTCATATTTTCGGTGTGGATCGCGATGGAGGAAATGTTCAGGATCTTACACCTTTTGAAGGTGTGCGAGCTGAAATAGTAGATGAACTTGAGGACAACGAAAATGAAATTCTCATTCAAACAAACCAAAGAAACCTACAGATTTTTGATGTTTATCTACTCAACTTTATCACTGGTGAAATGAAGATGGTGACAGAAAATCCCGGTAATATCGTTCAATGGATGACTGACCATGATGGAAAGTTAAGGGTTGCTATTACTTCCGACGGTGTCAACAACAGTTTACTTTACAGAAACACTGAAGCTGACTCCTTCAAAATAGTGACCACTACAAATTTCAAGGAAGCTTTATCCCCGCTATTCTTTACATTCGACAATAAAAACCTTTATGCTTCCTCCAATCTCGGTAGGGACAAATCAGCAATCATTATTTATGACCCCCAAACCGCTAAAGAATTGGAGGTGATTTATGAACATCCGGAGGTTGATGTATACGGATTACGGTATTCAAAAAAACGTAAGGTACCTACAGTAATCACATTTGAAACGGATAAAACACAATTCGTTTTTTTGGACAAGGAAGCAGAAGACATGTATAAAAAGGTTCAAAATGAGCTTCCCGACTATTCAATTAGTTTTACAAGAAACAATAAAGACGAAGACATCTTTTTGTTGCTAGCCTATAATGATAAACAGCCCGGTAAATATTATTATTTTGATAAGAAAGCCAACAAGCTGAACTTCTTGCACGAAACATCGCCTTGGATCGATGAAGCCAATATGGCCTCTACAAAACCAATTTCCTACACGTCAAGGGATGGACTCAAAATAAATGGTTACCTCACTTTACCCAAAGGTGTTGAGCCTAAAAATTTGCCAGTGGTAGTAAATCCACATGGAGGCCCATGGTACAGAGATTCTTGGGGTTTTAATCCTGAGATCCAGTTTTTGGCCAATAGGGGTTATGCTGTTCTTCAAATGAATTTTAGGGGATCCACCGGATATGGAAGAGAATTTTGGGAAGCCTCTTTTAAGCAATGGGGGAAAACAATGCAGGACGATATTACTGATGGGGTTCACTACTTGATCAGTGAAGGAATTGCCGATTCCACCAGGATCGCTATTTATGGTGGAAGTTATGGTGGGTACGCTACATTATCAGGCATAACTAAAACCCCGGATTTATATGCTGCAGCAGTCGATTATGTGGGCGTGTCAAACATGTTCACATTTATGAACACCATCCCTCCATATTGGGAACCTTTCAGAGATATGATTTATGAGATGGTGGGTGATCCTCAAAAAGACAGTTTGTTACTGGCTGAGGCTTCTCCTATTTTTTATGTCGATAAAATCAAGACACCACTTTTGGTAGCTCAAGGTGCTAAGGACCCAAGGGTGAATGTGGCTGAATCTGATCAAATCGTGGAAGCACTCAAGAACAGGGGCATCGATGTTGAATACATTGTCAAGGAAAATGAAGGACATGGTTTCCAAAATGAAGAAAATCGTTTTGAGTTTTATAGGGCAATGGAAAAATTTCTGGATACCCACTTAAATAAAGCCGGGGAACAAGCGGTTAACCTGCAATAGATAATTATCTTAATAATATAGAAAGCCTCCGGTTGTTATCCGGAGGTTTTTTATTAGGTGGTCTACTGAAATACTAAAGCCACTAATCAAATGATTTTGTCCCACACTCAAGTGCCAGATTCGTGGTCATTTTATCAATAAACCTGCTTCAGCATTTCTACCGCAATTTTGTTAATTTGATTTTCATTCTGAAGAGGCATTGCTACCATCACGATTCTAAAATTTCAATGATTTTTCTGATGGGGTAGTCGACATCACTACCCAGCCAGAATAAGTGCCCCCATTCATTATCCAATCCCAATAATATAGAGTTTCTGATCCTTTCGTGAGCATGCTCAGCATGGCTGAAGGAAACACTATTATCATTTCTGCTATGAATGATAAGCGTAGGACAAGTGATTTTCGAAATCAAATCGCTTTTCCACATCTTGGTCAATATCATTGATGAAGCCGGATCTTGAATTATAGTGTTTAAAAGCAGCCAATAATTCCCTGATGTCTTGGTCAGCTAATTTATGGGGTGGATTACTCGAAAACTGAGGGTAAAAATTATTAGCTATAATTCTGGGAAACAGCCGGGAAGCTAATCGCACCATTGCCCAAGTGATCTTCTCCATTTTCGGATCAAACATGATTTTTGCAGTTTTATACACCTTGTCGTCGTTGTTTAACCATTTTTTGGTTACTGCAGAAGCTAATATTAATTTTTCAACCTTTTGCGGGTAATTGCCTGCTATTTCTATGGCGGTTAATCCACCGGCAGAAATAGCATATACCATTACTTTATCAAGGTTTAAATAATCGAGCAATGATATAATCAAATCCGCTGCGTTTTTGGCTGTATCATGATGACTCATAGGCGTATTTCCGTATCCCGGTCGGGATGGGGTAATGAGTTGATACTTGGTAAGGTCGAATCCTTTATGAAAAAGCGTTTCACGGCAATTGGAGTGGCCACCGTGCATAAACAGAATAGGTTTCCCTTTTCCGGTAATAGAATATTCTATTTCTCCCAGTGCAGTTTTTACTGTTTCTATTTTCATTATGCTATCAATCCCCGATCATTCTGCTATTTTCAACACCACATTTCCGGTTTTTTCACCGGACTCGACATACCTGTAAGCTTCAACAATTTGTTCCAATTGATAATATCTGTCAATTACTGGTCTGTAGGAACCATTTTCAACAAGTTCTTTTAAAAAATTGACGTCCTTTTTATCAATGGTGGGTATGGGGAACAAAACTCTTTTGCCACCCCGAATTGGTGTGATGAGGGCAAGGAATACGTTTTCCGCATTTTTACCCAATTCTGTGGAAATATAGACGCCCTTTTCTGTCAGCAGTGGTTTACATTGACCAAATGAACTTTTGCCAACTGCGTCAAAAATGAATTGAAATTTTCTTTCTACCTGTGTGAAATCCTGTGTTTGATAATCAATCACCTCATCAGCACCAAGGGATTTTATCAGTTCAACATTTTTGGTGTTGCACACAGCGGTAACATTCGTTTCGAAATATTTCAAGAGTTGTACAGCGGACGAACCGATCGCCCCGGTTGCGCCATATACCAAAGCATTTTCTCCTTTTTTAATGCCTGAAGCCTTTATGTTGGTTAAAGCATAATGCGCACCTTCGGTGATGGGCGCAGCTTCATAAAAGTTTAAATTATCTGGTAAATGGGTAATGGCTGCATTTTCAGGAAAGGTAAGGTATTCGGCATGACCACCGAAGATGTAGTCATTGTATCCAAAAATTTTATCTCCTTTATGAAAGGAAGTGACATTTTTACCAATTTCTTCGACCACCCCGGCAAACTCACAACCCAATATCTGATATTTTGGTCTTAAAAGACCTGTCCAAAAACGGGAAATAAAATATGCTGCACTCCTGAAACCGGCATCAGTCCGGTTTACTGTAGAGGCATAAACTTTAACCAATACCTCATTGTCTTTCGGTTCAGGTATGGTTACTTCTTGCAATTTGGCTACTTCCGGAGGGCCATAATTTTTATAGATGATTGCTTTCATGGATATATTGTGTGGTATTGACAAATGTAAGCAATCTTTACAGAAAATGAACAGTCTCTAAAATATAGTATAGCCCAAAGTTAAAGATATAGAATTATAGTTTGACAACTGACCATGCCTAAAAATGGTTGACCATTTTATTCAACCTTCAACTTATCAATTGCAAAGAATACATTCAGAATCTGAGCTTTTGTTTGGCTCAAATGAATGGGGCTCAAAGCCCCTTTCATTTGAAG
>JAEWLI010000185.1 GCA_023393375.1 Bacteroidota bacterium | reverse complement strand
ATACCATATCTGATGATTCTTTTGATACATCGGAACCAGTGATGCCCATGGCCACGCCAATATTTGCTTTTTTGAGTGCCGGGGAATCATTGACCCCATCACCTGTCATCGCAACTATTTCACCTTGATTTTGAAGTGTGGTTACAATTTTGAGTTTATCCTGAGGGGCAATCCTTGCAAAAATATTTACACTGTTTACATATTTTTCCAGATCTGCCTGCATCATGCGATCAATGTTCTCGCTGGTGATAAATCCTCCGGCATCGGAAATACCCAATCTTTTGGCAATTGAGATGGCTGTTAAGGGGTAGTCCCCGGTGATCATCACAGGCCGGATGCCAGCCGATTTACATTTTGCTACTGCGAGAGCAACCTCGGGTCGGGGAGGGTCCTGAAGCCCGATGATCCCGGAAAATATTAATCCTTTTTCCAGATCTTTTGTAATACCAGAATCAGGTAATAATTCCAGTCCCTTATAAGCAACGCCAAGTACTCTCACGCCTTCTTTTGCCATTTCATCATGGACCATTCTAATGCGTGATTCCCATTCCGGAGTTAATTCTTCAATGCCATTTTTGGTATGGATATGAGAACTGATGTATAACAGATTGTCAACAGCTCCTTTGGTCAGCACCACATAAGGGGATTTTATTTCCTGCAAATAGGAAGAAAACGTGCTACTATTTTCTGTCAGACGGTGAATGGTACTCATCCGTTTTCTTAATGATTCAAAAGGGATTTCATGAACTCTGGGCAAATCAGCCTCTAATTCATTTTTCTTTAACCCGGCCTTAAGTGCTGCCTCTACAATTGCAGTTTCGGTAGGCTCCCCGATCACCACTTGTTGCCCTTCCTGGTTCTGAATCTGAGCATCACTGCACAACGCTCCAATCAACAGACTAAATCTAATATCTTCTGGATAATTGTGGTCCTTGGCAGGAAAACTTAATTTATTGGTTCCCGTCTCCAAAGAGATTACGGTCATTTTATTTTCTGTCAGTGTACCTGTTTTATCAGAACAAATTACTGTAACCGATCCAAGGGTTTCCACGGCAGGCAATTTTCTGATCAAAGCATTTCTTTTCAGCATTTTTTGTGATCCCAACGCCAGTGTTATTGTGACTACGGCTGGCAAACCTTCCGGAACCACCGCTACAGCCACACTGATGCCTACCAGGAACATGTCAGTAAAGGATTGCCCTTTCAATACACCAATAATAAAAACCAGTAATGCAGACAAACCTCCTGCCAATGCCAACCACTTTCCCAATTGGTCGAGGCGCTTTTGTAAAGGAGTTTTTTCCGACTTCATATCCTGAATCATGCCGGCAATCTTGCCCAATTCAGTTTTCATGCCCGTACCTACCACAATTGCTTTGCCCCGTCCGTATACTATGGTCGTACCCATATAAGCCATATTAAACCGGTCTCCCAATGGTGCACTTGAATGGGCAATTGTTTTTGAATTCTTTTCTACGGCTTCTGTTTCACCGGTCAATGGTGATTCATTTATCTTTAGGTTTGCAGATTCAACTATCCTGGCATCGCAGGGAACAATGTTTCCAGACTCCAATAAAACTATATCACCTGGTACAAGAAGGTTGGAAGGTGTTTCCTGAATGATACCATCTCTGATGGTTTTGATATTGGGTACCGACAATTTTTTTAAGGCTGCCATCGCTTTTTCAGCACGGTATTCCTGAATGGCACCTAATACAGCGAATAAAATCACTATGGCAATAATTGCTATTGTTTCTGTCTCTTTACCGAGAAATGCGGAAATAATGGCTGCTACAATCAGAATCACCACCATGGTTTCCTGAAATTGTTCGAACAACATTTTCCACGGACTTTTCTTTTTTTTCTCCTCTAACTCGTTTAAACCATATGTTTTTAGCCGAAGAGTAGCTTCAGCCGATGCCAAGCCGAGCTCTTTAGAAGATTTCAGGTCATTGAGAATTTTTTCAACATCCTCAGTATGTTTCATTTTAAGATCCAATCGTTGAATAGTATATTATATTGATCAAATCAGGGGCTTTTTATATTTCACCCTGCATAGATAAAAAATTGTGTACAAATATATTAATAAAATTCAAATTATACTTGAATAGATGCAGTTAATTTGATGTTTATAAATAGTTCCAATGTCGGTTGAACAGTAAAAATCAACAATTAATTTTATTATACCGCAATAAAATTGAATTATATTTTCGTGGGTGGTTCGTCAGCAAGAGTTGCTGGAAAATTAAGTGTAAATACAGTTCCTTTTGGTTTGTTCGATGCAACAGATATATGACCATGAAGCTTCTCAATAACCTCCTTTGCAATAAATAAACCTAAGCCAGAACCATCAGAAGCCTCATTTCCCCTATAGAACATATCAAATATCCTGGTTTGTACTTCAGGAGGTATTCCAGGCCCGTTATCAGCTATTTTCATATGAAATTGATCTTTTTCATAACTAAATGTGATCCAAATTGCAGGATCGGCCTGGTATGGGTCGTGATATTTAATAGCATTGGAATACAGGTTGTTAACAATGGTCAGTAACCGGCTTTTATCCACCATAATAGGCTGGTTGATTTGATCATCAACTATAGTTTTTATGCTGTCCGCTGATTTGAAATAACGATGGCTGATGATTACTTCCTGAATTAAAACACCAATATCAATCGGTTCCAGTTGCAATTCAAGTCGTACATTTCTGGAATATTTTGTTATTTCAGAGATAAACGTTTCCAGTTTACTCACACGATCCTGGATTTTTATGATGTATTCATTTTGGTTTTCAGTAAGA
Source organism: Bacteroidota bacterium (assembly GCA_023393375.1). Lineage (GTDB taxonomy): Bacteria > Bacteroidota > Bacteroidia > Cytophagales > Cyclobacteriaceae > JAEWLI01. The sequence continues at coordinate 18,149 of JAEWLI010000185.1, read as the reverse complement.
CCGCCTTCCATTTTCATAAGGTTCACCAATCCTTGAATTGATGCCAGAGGTGCTTTTATGTCATGAGAAGATCTGTAAACAAACAGGTCCAGTTCCCGGTTGGTTTTTTCCAGATCATGATTCTGTTCCAATATTTTCAGCGATTGGCGAGTGAGCTTTTCTTCAGCTTTATGGTTGGATTGGATCAAAAAATTAAATGAAATAGACAAAATGATAATTGAAGAAATAAAATTAAGGGCATATGACAGCGTATCAATCTCTTGTATTTTATTTACATTATTCAGTAGGTTGTAATTGGTTATTTCCAATATCAAAAAAATACCAATGGTCAGCGCAACCATCATTAATCTTTTTAAATATTCCTGAGATTTAAAAATCACAAAGTAAAGACTGACCAATGGGATAAATAAAAAGTTGAGTCCGTTTTCTTTAGGAATAATATTGGCATAAATAAAGAGCATCAAATTCATACTGATAGCCAGAAATATTTTGGCAAAAGCATTTTTTCCCGCTTCATTGGCACGATAGGTGACAAAAAAAACGATAATGATGATCATATCCAAAACAGCAGTGATAAATGGGCTCTTAATAAGGTCCAAAATGAGGTGAACCACAGTGAATAGCAATGCTATCATGGTTAATTGGGAGAGCAAGAGATCTCTCTTGTATGTGGTCTCAAGCTTTGCAGGAATTATTTCTGAGGTATCATTATAATATCTACTCCAGGTCCGGGGCTTGAATAAATTTATCATGCAATTTAAGTAAAATAAAATGACACTTTGAAAATAGCCTGCACTACATTTTTTTGAAAATTTTGGTCTTTGATTGATTAATCGAATCAAATATAGCACCTATATTATTGCTTTCAAAGTTTTTAGCACCCAAAATATAAAACATGTAAGATATTACTATATTTAATTAAGAGTGTAATTTTTACTCTTTTAAGAAGTTGGGAATGAAACAAATTTTTATACCATATGAAATTAATCAATTTCCAATATAGCCATTGTTATAATTTAAAAAATAAACGGATATCACGGTATTACTACATGCATTATAAACCTGCCAGAATAATTGGGAATAAAAACAAACCGGGATGATCTAAGTTAACTTTCCGAAATAAACATATGTCTATGAGAAAAACATTTTTTTTGTGGGTTTTGATGATGTGCTTTTTAGTAATAAATGGTCAATCGCAAGATCAACCAAATATGTATAAGACGGGAATAGGGGTGAGGCTGGGTGTATATCCCGGATTTTCATTTAAATATTTTGCCAGCCCTGTTTCAGCTTTAGAGCTGATCGGTCAATCAAAATTTAATGGAGTAATAGGAACTGTATTATATGAAGCCCATTTTAAACCTTTTAATGCAAAAAGGTTTAGTTGGATATTAGGGATGGGAGGGCATTTGGCCAGGTATCCAGCTGGTAAATTGAAAGATCCTGATGGACAAATTTATGAAAATGCTGTTACTACTGTAGGGATTGATGGGATATTTGGTTTTGAATATGTATTTGAAACGGCTCCACTTACTTTGGGACTGGACATCAAACCATTTTTTGATATGATAAATCCTGGTCCTAATTTTTTTGATGCTGCAGCTACAATTCGGTTTGCTTTCTAAAAAAAATAGCGGAGTATTTTTTAGAATACACTCCGCTACATATTAATTGATGGTTGGTTGGATTACAAATCATAAGTAGAAGCTTTACTAACTACTTTTCCTTTGCTGATTACTTCAAAAACATATTCCTTTGAAGTAGCTTTGTTCAGGTCATAAACCCTTTTAAAGGAGGAGTTGACTGAAATATAATCCTCTAATAATACTTGTGCTTTGTCGTCGATAATGCGAACAGTGACAGGATCGATAACACCACCTATTACGGTTAGTTCATACTTTCCACTTACGCTGTCTGGTTTTAATAAAACCTTTGAAATTTCTGAGGACACTTTAGGTTTGTAAGCTACTAATTTAGTTGCAACACCATCAATATCCTTTATTTTTATAGTGTAATTACCAACTGGTAGCTTTTCAAAACTGTAAGACCGGGTGAAACCTTCCGAGTTTTTTACAATATCCGTAAAAACCAATTTGCCCTTTTCGGTATAAAATTCGATTTTTACAGTACCCTTTTCTTTTCCGGAGTATTCCAGATGATAAATTGATGAGGTGGCTACGGGAGAAATCCTCACCTTTTCTTCTGTACCAGATTTTTCTTCCGTTCCGGAAGCGAATGCTGCAAAATGCATTGCCAGCACTAAACTTAAAATTGTTGTTACCTTTTTCATTTTCATTTACTTTTAGTTAAACTCTTTATTTATTTTGTTTTTGTTACTGCAAATATATACTTATTAAATTTACAAAAGTTTCACGTGTGCATAAGAATATTGTTTAATAACAAAGGGTATTGTTAAATCATTCTAAATTATGGCCTTTTTTGATAAGAGATTTTAAAACTTGAAAGTTTGGTTGGTCTTATTTATAAAAATGAAAATTGATGGTCCCAAAAAATTAACAATAGGATAATATTGAAAAGTGAAATTTCACTACAACATCAGGGTTGTTATAATTACTATTTTAAGAAATATTATAAATATAATAATACAGTGTGTGTGGAATGCCTTAAAACGCTCTACTGCTATATGGAAATAACCGGGAGGGGTAGTCTGTAAGCCCTATAGCCATCAATTAAGCTCCAAAGGAGCGTCATCAATAGCTCAGGGTGTAGCCTTGAGATTAAAAAATATTCCGGAATAAGCCCTGAAAGGTCCTGAAAGGGCGAAATCAAATAGTATTACGTCCATTTCAGGGCTTCATCAAAGTGAAGAAATAGCAATTGATAAGCAATAGAAATGTAGATTTCAAATCGTTATTCAGAATTAGTCATTCGCAAATCGGCTTAATTTGACGGCTATCATGTCACCGCCTAATTAATTAGTCGTGTCGGTTTCCTCTTACAACCATAAACGTATGCAATACTTCCGGGAAAATAGCATCCATGGATTCTTCAGCTCCACGTGTTGAACCTGGAAGCCCCAAAACCAGTGTGCCTCCAATAAAACCGGCCACACTTCTTGACAACATCGCATAGGGGGTGCGGCTTTGTCCATATGTTCTGATCGTCTCCTCAATACCCGGCACCCTTTTATCTAATAGTGGCACTATGGCTTCTGGTGTTACATCTCTTTTCGACAATCCGGTTCCACCAGTAAGTACCACCAGATTTAATTTATCTGTACAGAATTGTTTCACCTTTTGCTGAATTATATCAAGTTCATCGGGAATAACCACATAATCGGCTACTTCTACCTGACAATCCTTTAGTTTCTGAATAATGGCCTTACCGGCACCATCCTGTTTCAAACCTTTCGAAATAGTATCGGAACAAACAATTACTGCTGCCTTTAAGCCTGACACCCTGCTGTTGTTAAAATCGCTTTTTCCACCTTTTTTGTGAAGCAGTTTTATCTGTTCGATGGTTATGTCTTTTTCTATTGGTTTTAGCATATCGTACATGGTTAGTGCCACTACCGATGCTGCATGCATGGCTTCTACTTCTACTCCGGTTTTGTATACCGTGCTGATCTCTGCCAATATTTTGATTTCCAACCCATCAATTTCAAAACTTATTTGCGTATGCTCTATCGGTAGTGGGTGGCAATCAGGAATCATATCGCTGGTTCTTTTGGCAGCAAATAATCCTGCGGTTTTAGCCATCTCCAATACATCACCTTTTGGCACTTTTCTATCTTTGATAGCTAAAATTGTGTTGGGGTCACCCACCCGTACCACGGCTTGTGCCAATGCTTTCCGCAAAGTGTGTTTTTTAGAAGTGATGTTTTGCATCCTGAATCAGTTTAATAATGATTTATTTTCCATACATAATCGTGGGATTCCAATATTTCTTTTCCCCAAATGGGCAATTCTTTTTTTATCCGTTCCACAACTTCTTCGCAAGCATCTATAGCTGGCTTACGACTTTTAGATGAAGTAAATACAAATAAACAAATTTCTCCGGCAGCCACCAATCCCAGGCTATGATAAATATGCATACAGTGGATATCATATTTTTTAAAGATCTCTTCCCTGATTTGGTGGGCTTTCAATATAGCCATTTCTTCATAAGCGAGGTATTCAATCGCCTGGACTACACCGCTTTCTTTTTTATCAGCCCTTACCTGACCTAAAAATATGCTATGACCGCCAATGCTTTTTTTTGACCCATGAGACCTGATGGAGTCTACTATTTGCTCTGGTTGAACTGCCCCTTTTACGAAAATGTTTTTTAAACTGTGGTTGTTGTGCATGATTCGGATTGTTTAACGGGTGACAGGGGATGTGCCAGGCCACCAGAAATGGAAAATATATTTTTATTGGTTAATACACGGTTTAGTTTTTCAACGGCTCTTTGGCTTCTGAATCCGGCTTGACAAAATATCAGGATGTTTTTTTCCTCGTTCAATTGTTCATAAGTGGTATCCAATTGTGATAGGGGGAGGTTTATTACATCCAGATTTTCTATTTTGGGCATTTCGTTTGGTTCCCGTACATCTACAAGTACACTTTCAGAAGGTTCTCCATTTAAATATTCGAAAGCCTCTTGCCAACTGATTTCATTTGATTCCTTTAAGTTTTTGGTACAAAAGGATTGATTTGTCATAAAAGAAACTGAAGCAAATTTTTTCTGTGGGCTGATTACTACCTCATAGGATTTATTATTGAGCATATTATAATATAGTACTTTGTTAACCAGAGGTTTGCCGATTCCGCTAATAATCTTAATGGTTTCGTTTGCCATCATGGTGCCGATTATTCCTGCTAAAACACCCAGAACCCCGTTTTGGGTGCAGTTAGGAACGTTTAACTCATCAATTTCGGGATGTACATCCCGGTAATTTGTTGAGCCATTCAAGTTAAATACTGCTACCTGACCTTCGTATTGATAGATGGCACCAAATACCAAGGGCTTGTTGAGCATTACACAGGCATCATTTATAAGGTACCTTGATGGGAAATTATCTGTACCATCTATTACCACGTCATATTCGGATATGATTTTGTGGCAATTGTGCCTGGTCAGGTGTTGGTTATACGCATTTACCTTGATATCGGCATATTTATTCATCACATGCAATCCGGCAGTTTCTGCTTTGTGCATCCCAATATCACCCATCCCATATATTATCTGCCTGTTCAGATTGGTTTCATCTATGGTATCGCCATCCACAATACCTAATGTGCCTACACCCATTGCAGCAAGATAAAGTAGTATAGGGCATCCCAATCCCCCGGCACCAACTACCAATACCCTGGCTTTCTGTAAATTTTCCTGGCCAGTATCTCCAAAACCTTTCAAAATTATTTGTCGCTCAAATCTGTTTTGCATCGTTTTCAGTTGTTTTTGAATTAATTATCAAAAAAAATAATGTTAACCCCCTGAAAATGGAGGTAGAAGTGCTACTTCTTCTTTTGTTGTGAGCACTGTATTTTCATGTTTCACTTCACGGTTTATGGCAACAGAAAACGCTATTTCCCTGAGCATTGGGAATTGTACTTTCAATTGCTGTAGAAGTGTTTCTGTATCTTTGGCGAAGTGTATCCACAATTCTTCTTGTTTAAGGGCTTCCGCAACCATACCAAAGGCTAATATTCTAATTTGTGTGTTTTGCATATTCAATTGCTATTTTTAAGTCCTCTTTATTGTTGCAATTAAGAAAAAGGTGAGGTTGATTCTGCAATAAATCGTCCATGCTCACCATTTTATAGTCCAGGCCAAATACCAAATCCTGCATTTTGAGTTGGTTGTATAACATTCTCCTTACTACTTCCTTTTTAATCGAAGTTTTATAAATACCCATTAAAGGATTTGGACGGCCATTGTATGCTGCTACTACGGCATCTATATGTTCGGTAGTATTATTAATGAGTCGCTTAATCGCTTTTATACCTATAAATGGTGTGTCGCAACTCATCAACATGACATGGCTTTTAAGGCTTCGGCTTAATGCTGTATACAAACCACCCATTGGCCCCTGATCGTGTACAATGTCCTTGATCACCTCGTATTTATTCAATCGGAAATAACAGTCGAGATTAGCAATGACAACTGGTGTGATGCCCAATTGGTCCAAAGTATCTGTAATATGATTGATCATAGGTTTTCCACCCAAATCCATTGTGCCTTTATCTTGCCCCATTCTGCTGCTTTTGCCACCAGCCAATACGAAGGTGTCCAGGTTATCTTTGTAATTCATGACATGAGCAGTTTTAACGATGCAAAAAAGAGTACCACATTCAGAATGTACTTCAAGGTAATTGTTTTATACTTTTGAGCACCCATATAGGCACCAATTGCACCCCCGGTGATGGCTAAAGGCAACAATACGAAAACCAGAAAGGGTTGAAAGCTGGCCAAATGAATAGCACCAGCCAGACCGGAAGCTGAATTACATAAAATAAACAGGGCACTTAATGCAGCTGTTTGTTTTACATTGGTCCATCCCAACAAAAGCAGGAGTGGAGAAAGAATAATGCCTCCACCAATACCTATCAATCCCGAAATAAATCCTATCGCTACGCCTATAAATGGTGCCCAGAAGTATTTAACCGGGGTGGGGGACAAAGGCCGTTTAATGAAGAACCTGGCAATAGCAAGGATCAGTATGATGCCGAGTATTTTTTTATAAAGCAGGATATTTACCAGAATTGTACCACCAATGAATGATGCAGGCACTGAAAACAATACCAATAACATGAAAAGTTTAGTCGGAAATACACAGGCTTTACGATATGCCAGAAAGGCAATTCCTGCTACTGCGATATTTAACACCAATGCAGTAGGCTTAATTTGTTCGGGAGCAAAACCATATAAAGCGAGTATTACCAGGTAGCTGCTGGCTCCCCCATGACCCACCGATGCGTACATAAATGCCACAATGGGCATCACCAGTATCAATAAAATGCTTCCGTTGTAGTCCATAAGTTATAAGTTATAAACATCTACCATTGCCATCTCAGGAATATATTCGGTGTTTTCATCTATTTCCACCAGACAATCAGCTTGTGTGAAGGGAAGCAAGTTAAATGATTCCTGTCCTGAAAGGATGCTCACATAGTTTTCATTGGTTTTCCCTTTTAAAAAATGAGTGATCCCTGACTTTTTCTTATAAGCTGTTGTCAGTTGTAATCTCGCCTTGGGTTGCCATGCAGTAATATGTCCCATCATTTGAAGAATGGCTGGTTTTACATATTGACCAAAACAGGTGATCACCGAAGCTGGATTGCCTGGCAGAGCAAATACCATTTTGTTGGACATACTGCCCACCAACAACGGTTTACCAGGTTTTTGCATAACCTTATAAAACAGTGTATTTACACCTGATTTTCCCAGGCATTCATTTACATAATCATAAGATCCTACAGAAATACCTCCTGTAAGCAATAGAAGGTCATGTTCCTCCAATAAATGTTCGATGGCCCGGTGTAAATCGATGGGTTGGTCGGCAACCCGAACAATAGTGATGGTGTGGATGCCCATTGTTTTTAAATATGCTTCTATCACGGGGCCATTTGAATTATAAATCTGGCCAAATTGCAAAGAGGTGCCCGGCTCTTGTAATTCATCGCCGGTAATGATTACACCAACTTTGGGAGGTGCATAAATGGGAACCCGGCTGATGCCTGCCGAAGCCAATAACCCAATTGTAGGGGGATCGATAAAAGTACCAGTGGTAGCCACTGTTTCTCCGATGCTACATTGTGAGCCGGTAAGCCTGATATTGGCACCTTTCCGAATGATATCTTTGTCAAATTGTATTCCGCTGTTTTTTTCATGAATTAGTTCCTGTTGCACCACAGTGTCAGCACCAAATGGCACAAGAGCTCCGGTAAAAATACGTGCAGCTTCTCCAGGTTCTACCGAATATTGCTTGCCATCACCTGCTGCAATACAAGACGTTACTTTATATGAAGTACTGTCGTCGTAGGCAAGGGCATAACCATCCATAGCAGAATTATGAAATGATGGAACGTTGACAAGTGAAACCACATCAGCAGCCAGGATCATTTGGTTCGCTTCTAGTAAAGCTACTTCCTTAACAGAACGCCAGATGTTGTTATTGGCTATTATCTCTTTTGCGGTTTTTACACTTATCATAATTGAAAAATTTATTTAACCCCCAATGGCGATCATGCTCCTGTTTATTATTGTGGTAGGGTTAGTTTGTTCATAATCATTTGTAAATTGTCCTCCCATAAAGGGATGTTTTTTCCTTACCGAGGTCTCAATTAATGAGTGGATAGGTGCACCATTTCGAAATGGCCCCAATATGTCAATTTCATCTTTTCCAAAAAGGCAGTTTTTAAGTTTACCTTCGGCAGTAAGTCTTAGCCGGTTGCAAGTGCCACAAAAATGGCTGCTCATGGTTGTGATAAAAGCAAATGTGCCCTCATGGCCTATTACTTTGTATTTTTTGGCAGTTGAATTGGGTTCATCGTTCAACTTAATGATATCAAATTCTTCAGCTACATGCCCCAACATTTCGTTGGCCGTTACTACTTTAGTTGTGTCCCACTTGTTGTGGGTAAAAGGCATAAATTCTATGAATCGAACATGAAGGGGTAAATGCCGGGTGATTTCCACAAACTGCGCCAATTCTTTTTCAATGACACCTTTGATGGCCACTACATTGATTTTGACACGAAAGCCATGGTGCAACAGGTTTAAAATGTTTTCCCAAACCCTTTTGAATTGGTCTTTTTGAGCTATAGTGGTAAAAGTTTCGGCATCAAGTGAATCAAGGCTCACATTGACAGTCCTAATACCCGCCGATTTTAATGGCTTTATATAATGATGTATCAATGATCCATTGGTAGTCAAACTCAGATTCACGGGTAATTTAGCTAAGCGTTCTAAAATATCTGTAAAATCTTGTCTGATTAACGGCTCACCACCTGTGAGTTTGATTTTATCTACTCCCATATCTACAAAAACCTTTGCTATTTCTTCGATTTCAGTGGGGGTCATCAATTTGGCCGAAGGCATAAATGCATATTTTAACAGGGGCATGCAATAGGTACACCGGAAATTGCATCGGTCGGTTAGCGAAATCCTCAAATAATTGTGAAACCTATGATGTTTATCTGTTAACATAATGTTTGGTTATATCTATTTATAAATTACTGATCAAGCTCCTGATGATTCTGATGGAATGAAGTCGCATGAAATGTCTTCAGTTACATGAGCCGAAAGGTCTACATACACATATCCATTTTCTACTTTTACCGGGAATGTGCTTATTTTCTCTTCGTCGGCATTGAGGCACTCGCCACTGACCAATGAAAAAGCTCTTTTATGAAAAGGACATGCTACTTTCGGTTCGCCCGCACTTGAACCCGTCATTCCCCTTGATAAAATCATTTGTTTTTTGTGAGGACATTGATTTTGACAGGCATACCATTCATTCCTGTTGCTGAAATAAAATATGGCAATTTGTATATTGTTTACCATGGCACATGCCCCTCCATCGGTAGGAATGTCTGAAATATGTGCGGCTTTGGTCCACTTTTTTTCTGCTGAATTTAAATCTATCATTTTAATAAAATTTTATGAATGAATAATTTACCATTTTGCAGGTATTCTTTGATTTCTCATCTCCTGAAATTCCAATTCGGGATCAGCAATCTCAGTGTTCACAAAATGCTTGAATTTTGAACGTATCGAAGGGTCATTAATCGCCTCTTTCCATTCACACTTATAGTTATTGATCAATTGTTGCATTTCCTCTTCGAGTTGATCGCCTATGCCTAAAGCATCATCCACAACCACTTCTTTGAGATATTGAATACCGCCTTGCAATTTGTTGAGCCACGTAGCAGTACGTGTGAGGGGTTCAGCCGTTTTGATATAGTACATCAGGAACCTGTCGATATACCTGATACAATCTTCTTTGGAAATGTCATTGGCCAAGAGAATGGCATGTTGAGGTTTGGAACCCCCATTGCCGCATACATAAAGGTTCCAACCTTTTTCTGTGGCAATTATCCCAAAATCTTTGGATTGGGCTTCGGCACATTCCCTGATGCACCCAGAAACTGCTCCCTTAAGTTTATGGGGTGCCCGTAAACCTTTATACCGGTTTTCTATTTCAAGGGCAAAAGAAACGGAATCCTGTACGCCATACCGGCACCAGGTAGATCCTACACAGCTTTTTATAGTCCGTAATGCTTTGCCATATGCATGGCCACTTTCGAACCCGGCAGCTATCAGCTCTTCCCAAATCAGTGGCAATTGATCGATTCTGGCCCCGAAAAGGTCTATTCGCTGACCACCGGTGATTTTGGTATAAAGGTTGTATTTTTGAGCCACCTGCCCAATTACAATCAGTTTTTCAGGCGTAATTTCACCTCCCGGAATCCGTGGTACTACCGAATAGGACCCGCCTTTTTGGATATTGGCCAAAAAACGGTCGTTGGAATCCTGAATGGTATCCTGTTTCAATATCAAGTCATTCCAAATGCTTGCGAGAAGTGATGCCACTACAGGTTTACATACTTCACAACCATCACCGGTGCCATGATCAGCAATTAACTGATTAAAAGAATCGATATTGTTGATCTTGATGATGTCGTAAAGCTGCTGGCGGCTGTAGGGAAAATGCTCACATATATGGTTTTTTATGGCGACTCCAGCCGATTCCATGGTAATTTTAATGAGGTCGTTTACCATTGGCACACATCCTGCACATCCCGTACATGCCTTGGTTTCTTTTTTAATTTTATTCAAATTATCAGCTCCTTCATGAATGGCCTTCACCAAAGTGCTTTTTGTCACATTTTCGCAAGAACAAATCTGAGCGGTATCTGGTAAATCATGAAGACCTCCTCCAGCGGTAGCACCAGACCTGGAGCCTAAAATCAAATCTTCAGGTTCGGGTGGTAAAATGGCTTTATTCTTTACCATTTGCAAAAACTGGTTATACTCTGTTGCATCTCCGATGAGGATGCCTCCAGTTATATGCTGACCATCTTCAGTAATATTTATTCTTTTATAAATTTTCTTTTTTTCATTTTTATAAACAATGGGAATATCAGTCGCACTGCCTGTGGGTGCACCAAAACTTGCTACATCTACTCCGGCCAGTTTAAGTTTGGCTGAAAGGTCAGAGCCTGTAAACCCATTGCAATCAGCTCCCAAAATGTGTTTTACTGCAACATCAGCCATTTCATAACCGGGGGCTATCAAGCCATATAAGTCGCCATTGACAGATGCCGCTTCACCGATGGCATAGATATGTTGAAAATTGGTTTGCATATAAGGGTTTACTTCAAAGCCTCCTCGTGGACCTTTCACCAACATTGCTCCAGGAGCCAGTTCATCCCTGGGCCTGATACCTGCGGAAATAATCAACAATGGCACTTCTAGCCTGGAGTCGTCTGTAAATGACAGGCCGGTGATTTTTTGGTTGCCCAAAATGGATTGGGTTTGTTTGCCCAGTAAAATATTCATGCCTATTGATGTAAGGGTATCCAAAAGGATTTTTGACCCATCCTCATCCAATTGCCGGGGCATGATTCGGTTGTTGTATTCTATTACATAAGTTTCCAGTGACATGTCCAACAACGCCTTAGCCGCTTCCAATCCCAACAAACCGCCTCCCATCACAGCAGCTTTTTTTACTGAAGTGGCATATTCCATGATTTGCTTCAGGTCTTCGATGGTGCGGTATACAAAAATCCCTTCTTTTTCCAATCCTTCCAGGGGAGGGACAAAAGGTTTCGATCCTGTGGCCAGTACCAGGTAATCAAAAGTTTCATGACCGCCCTTATGTGTGGTAAGTTCATTTTTAAAAGGATCAATGGATGTGACCAATTCGGCAGTCCTTAAGTCAATATGGTTTTTGGCATACCAGGATTTATCAGCCAGTAGCAGGCTTTCCGCATTTTGGGAAGTGAAAAATTCACTTAGGTGGACACGGTCATATGCCGGGCGAGGCTCTTCACCATATACTATTATGTCAAAAGCATTACATCCGGGGCTGTTGATGAATTTTTCACAAAATTTATAACTTACCATGCCGTTTCCCACTACCACTATTTTCTTTTTCATTTCAGTCATTGGTCAAATAATGAGTAAATAATTTTTTTATCTAAGTATTTAAACTAAATTTGATTAAGTAAAGTTACGTAATTATACGTATTAATTTAAAATTATATGGGAAAATTATTTTTAATAGGTGCCGGGCCGGGCGATCCGGAATTAATTACCGTAAAAGGGTTGAACCATCTAAAACAAGCCCAGGTGGTATTGTATGATGCTTTAGTTGCACCAGAATTGGTGATGAAAGCCCCTGAAAATGCATTGAAAATATACGTGGGAAAACGTGCCGGAAAACATAGCTATACGCAGGACAAAATAAATGAATTGATATTAAAACTAAGTAGTAACCACGAAAAAATCGTCAGGTTGAAAGGTGGTGATCCCCTCATATTTGGCAGGGGACATGAGGAAATGGAATTCGCCCTCACCCATGGGATTGAGGTGGAAATCATACCTGGTATTAGCAGTAGCATTGCAGGGCCTGTTTCTGAAGATATTCCCCTCACTAAAAGAGGAATTAGCGATAGTTTTTGGGTACTTGCGGGGACTACAAGCAATGAAGCGTTTTCAAAAGATATTTCTCATGCTGCCGCCTCATCAGCTACTGTGGTTATACTTATGGGTATAAAAAAATTAAAGCCTCTGGTGGATGTGTTCCTGAAATACAGGAATCCCGATGAGCCGATTTGTTTGATTGAAAACTGTACGACCAGCAGCCAAAAGATGGTAATAGGTCGTTTGTCAGATATAGTTCGGGTGAATGCAATGGATCCTGTACAACCCCCTGCATTGATCGTGATTGGTCCGGTAGTGCATGAACGTAAAAAGATTCAAATGTTAAAAGAAAATATAGCAGGGATGCAGCATAGTTGTGTAGCATGATGTAGCTGGTAGTTCATGGTTCGTAGTTGATAGCGTAAAAATAAGTTCTCACAGATAGCACAGATTACACAGATAAAGTTAGTGTGCCGTTGGCTGAGTATTCCTGTTTTCCCCATGCTTTTAAATAAACAACTCATATTTTAACATCTATAAGAATTGGAAATGGAGTTAGGTATTAAATGCCAAATTGAAAAAAAATTAATCTTAATTTAGGGTTTTTCTGTGCTGATCTGAGAGATCTGTGAGCCATTAAAAATTTAGTTTTTGTAGTTGGATAGGGTAAAAATATGCTCTCACAGATAGCACAGATTACACAGATAAAGTTGGTTGCTCGTGGCTGAGAACTCCTGTTTTCTGCACTACAATAATACCAAATTGACAGAAAAAAATCTTTAGTTAGGGAGATAAGTGTATATTACCTTAGCAGTTTAATATTCGACCGTCCTTAGGGTCGGTATCATCTCAGCCATTTTACTATAAACATTTGAACCCATTCGGGTTCAGCATTATATAAACATATGGACAGCAATGATTTGTACAAAACTGAAGTCTGTGAACCTGAAGAAGGCGACTCCAACGTGGGTCGTACAAATTAGAATATGCTGCATTCAGCCGGTTCAGATTGATCGTTATAACTGAAACATGAATAAGTTCTCACAGTAACACAAATTTACACAGATGAGATTGGTACTCGTGCTCAATACTTACTTTATTCAAAAACAGTGATCGAAGTTTTGTCGATATTATCCATCAGGTAGGGATACAATCTCCCACTATCCAGGTCTTTTAAAAATCTAACCTCTGCGTTTGTTTTTAAAGGATTAATTTGCAAAATGATTTTCTGTGGATGTGCCTTCTGAGGAAGTTGTTTGGGCAGATAAATCCTGAATGGCAATTCCGGGAGTGTAAATTTATTATTCTCAATCTTATCTTGTTCCCAGAAGGTTTTATCCACAATCATGAAAAATGGAATTTCACCTGTGATTTTGGTACCCAACAAACCACTTTCATTTATAAAGATGATAAACTCCCGAAGATTATCAGATATAGTCGAAATGGAAAAATCATAATCCTTTATATTGGTAGTGACCGTAAAACACAATTGACCAGCCCATCCCAAATAAAATAGTCCCAGGCCACTTATAATGGTTATCAATACCATATAGGGATCAAAAATATCCTTAAAAAGGGCAATTCCACCTAATGAAGCCATGATACCACCTACTATTAGCGGTATCATGATTTTCCTGTGGGTGATTTCCAATGATTGTATATGTGCCAGATCGAATGGATGAACCTGTTTTCTGTGATGAACAAAAAGTTTTTCCCTGGAAAGAAGGACCTTATTATTTTCGTCCCCTTCTTTCAATAAATAACATAATGCTAAATATTCTGCATCAGTATTCATCAGGAATTAAACTTCCTTGCCCAAAGCCAATTGGTTTTTCACCGGATTGGCATACATTTCAAGAAACACTTTCACTGTATCTGGGCCATATACCGGTACACTTTTTAGTTTTTCATTCATGTAATCTTTGAAAAACATCATTTCTTCATATTGGTATTTATCGGTAAAGTTTTCACTGCCGAATAACAAATCATATGCAATAAAATTGCTTGGCCATAATTGGTATGAAGTCAGAATATTATCGTCAATCAGATCAGCCAAAACATCCAGTTGATCCGGCTTTTGCGCCATTTCACCAATTGCCTTGATCTCTTCATCCAATATTTTATTAAATGAAAAATGGACCCTTCCTTTCATACCTACTATACCGGTATACATACTCCGAAGGTCGTCTTCAGGGGATTTTTTATAAGTTCCATTAGCTTTACCCACCAATTCCATAGTCTTTAACGCATCACATGGATCAAATTCATAAGAAATCGATAAAGGTACGATTTGTAAATCTTTGTATTTTTCGTAAAAATCTTCAGGGCCACTGATGCCCAACATTTTTAATAATCCTGGATAAGTTCTGTCATTCCCGTCCTTAGATCTCCCCTCACGCTGAGCGATCCAAACAGATGAATTTTCCTGTGTAATGGAATGGCGGATGTAAGCAGATAATTTGCGTGAGGCAAGAATCATTTCATTTCTGGGCAGGCCACGCTTCACCACAAAACTCCTGTTGAGTTTTACTACATCTGTAATCCACGGGTAAATAAGCAAGTTATTACCTATGGCAATCTGTGTGGTTTCATACCCACGATCAAAAAGCAAAAGATTTAAAAAAGCGGAATCAAGTACGATATCGCGATGATTGGAAATAAAAAGACAGGCTTTGTCTTTAGGAATGTTTTCCAATCCCGAAAGTGTGACACCTTTTGTGCTATTAGCAATCACATTTTTTAGAGTGGCAAGAATTACACTTCCCTGAAAATCTTTGATGGTTTTTATCTTTGAAAACTGAGCCTTAATTACTTCTGCCGACCATGTGGGGTGAAGAAATTGGGTTGCTTTTATAAACATGGGCTCATTCAACAGCCTTTGTATGGCAGGTAGTACATCCTGGTCGTTGTATGATCTGATATCTTCAAATTCTGGATTCTGCATTTTTGTTTTATTTGGTTATTAAAGAGGTACAAAAATATATCTTTATTGTTTACGAGTTGATTTTTTAATACAGATATCGGAAATTTAATGTTTGTTGTACAAATACAGAGACTTACCATATGCTACAATATAGAATTTTTAGAGGCAAAAAAATTATACCACATATAGACGAAATTGCAGCTCTACGAATAGAGGTATTCAGGGAATTCCCGTATTTGTATGAAGGGAATGTGGTTTATGAAAAAGAGTACCTTCAACCGTATGTCAATTCTCCAAACAGTGGATGCATACTTGTTTTTGATCAAGGGAAAGCGATAGGTGCCTCTACATGTATTCCGTTATCAGATGAAAAAGAGGTCTTCAGAAAGCCATTTATCAATGAAGATCCCGATGCAGTTTTTTATTTTGGTGAATCTGTTTTAAAAAAAGAATACAGGGGCAGGGGAGTAGGTGTGGAGTTTTTCAGGATAAGGGAAGGAATGGCATCGTCATTACCCCAAATTAGAAAAACCATGTTTTGTGCCATTGAACGACCGTTGAACCATCCTTTGAGGCCGGATGACTATAAGCCACTGGATAGTTTTTGGAAAAAAAGAGGATATTGGAAGCGGGCGGATCTGTTTATCTATCTGGATTGGCAAGATGTGGATAAATCTGTTTCTGATGAAAAAAAGCTGGTATTTTGGGAAAAGGAATTGCTTTGATGTGTAATATCACCTTCGTCGGACTCACCGTAACCGTCATCTTTTTGATTTATTTTGATGTGGTTTTATTTATGATTAATATTGCTTAAAGACAATAATAGAACAGCTTGTTACTCAAGCTCTGAAAAGGAGCTAAGAGGAAGTAAGTTGGTGTGGGTATATGCTACCAAAACGTTGGTTACCCAATTATAATAATCCTAAAGCTATGAAGTATCTAACAGTATGGATTTATATTTTTTATAGTGCATTGTCTTATTCACAGGAGGTTGAGACAACTCATTATCCAGATGGTAATAAACATATGAAAGTGCAAAAAAGCACCAAGGATTTAATTTATCATCAAATTTGGGATATTGAAGGTAATGAACTCCTTAAAGGGGGTAACGGGACCCATTATTATTTTGACTCGAGCAGGAATGTCACCTCTCATTTAGTCATTAAAGATTCTATTGCCATTCAAAGATTTGATGTTAGGTATAATAAAAATGATACTTTATTTTGGATAGCTGAAAATTGGCCAGTATACCCAAAGGGTAAAAAAGGTTTTTATAATGATATTACTTACAATTTAAAAAAATACGGAACTCCGAATAAGATAAAAAAAAATAAAAATGGAGTAGAGAAAGTAACAGTCTTTCTACATTTTGTAGTCGATAAGGAAGGAAATATTACTGAAGTTTCTGTATTAAAACCAATTAATGAATACCTGGATGAAATTGCATTATTGGCAATTAAAAATTTGAAAAGATGGGAACCTGGTTTAGTAGATGGAAAAAATGCTAACTATCAATTTATAATCCCAATTGATTTTTAATCAGTCCTATAAATTGGAAAATATATACCATAGCGATTTCGATTGTACATTTGAGCCGTTTATAATATTCCGCTATATAGAAATATTAAAAGATTATAACCTTTTAGAAAATTTGCTTCCTGATGTCAGAAAGATTCCAAAATAAATACCGCATAGAATCCACCCGATTAAAACATTGAGATTATGGTTGGAATGGATCCTATTTTGTCACCATCTGCACGCGAAATAGATTCTATTTTTTTGGAGATGTGGTAGATGGTGAAATGGTTTTGAAAGATATCGGTTTGATTGCACAGGATTGTTGGATCCAGATTCCGGGACATTTTCCATTTGTTAAATTGGGAAATTACGTTGTTATGCCCAATCATGTGCATGGGATTGTGGTAATTGATAAACCGGATGACAAATGTAATAAACGCAACAATGACCCCGACGTTTCCACCGTATCCCACGTAGAGACGCCCAAATTGGGCGTCTCTACCGCCACCACCGCCACCAACCGGACCAATCCCGCATCCGAAAAATGGAATCCCGGAACATTGGGCGTAATAATCAATCAATACAAACGTGCCGTTACCATTCGTGCACGAAAAATTCATGTAGATTTCGCCTGGCAATCCCGATTTCACGACCACATCATCCGAAATGATGAATCATTTCACCGGATTTCAGAATATATCATTAATAACCCATTGAATTGGTCTGATGACAAATTTCACCTTTAGATATATATTAGATTCACAAATGAAGAAGAATAGACGATTGCAGGATTTTGGAAAAGCAAACTGCCCAGCCCAAAAGAGCAATAGGTGATTTTACCTCGCTACCGCTTACCCAGGGCAGATAAACCATGAAGGTAGGGTTAGCCAAATACTGAGACAGGCAAAAATTCAAGTCAATCTTTTAATCCTGTATATCCTGATTCAGACAATGAATGTGGAGACCACTTTTATCGCTCATGGTTATCATGATCAAGTCCCATTACATATCCTCATTACTTACCAGAGCCTAAGATCCAATTTTCGGCATTATTTCTTACCTTTAGCTGTGTTTCGGCTGATAGTGATGTGCATAAATACGCTATGGTACATGC
>JAEWLI010000114.1 GCA_023393375.1 Bacteroidota bacterium | reverse complement strand
ATATATATAATGTGTAATAATCCTCTTTTTGACGAGAGCGCTTTTAGAGCCCTTTTCTATTTCTTTCAAGAATTGTTGGTTCATAACTATGCTTATTTGGTAATTCATACAAAGATAATTAATTTTTTTATTAATTTACGGTTTTAGAACCTTGAAAATTAGAATATCTTGGATGCCATACTTTATATATGCTATCTAATGAGTTTATATACAGGATAATATAAGGGTGATCGATTATGGGTATAATAAATGGAATATGATGATTTGTGAACTAATTTCCCCTTCTATTAATTAATTATGCTGTCAATAACGATTTTATTAATAAAATATTTTATTATCTATTGTTTATTTAATAAATATATCTATATTTGTGCCGTGATATTATTAATAAAAGTCTGTATCCTTAAATGAGTTTAGTATGAGAAACTATTTTTTAGGTTTGTGTCTATTGTTTGCTTTATGTTTCACGGCATGCTCTCGTTCTGATGATTCTGTTGATGTGTTAATTATTGGTGGGGGTGCCAGTGGAGTAACTGCTGGTATTCAGTCTGCGCGAATGGGAGCTGAGACATTAATAGTGGAAGAAACAGAATGGTTGGGGGGAATGCTAACTTCCGCAGGTGTAAGTGCTGTTGATGGAAATTATGATTTGCCGGCTGGTTTGTTTGGTGAGTTTCGCGGACATTTAGCTGATTATTATGGAGGACTTGATTCTTTAAAAACCGGTTGGGTGAGTGGAGTATTATTTGAACCTTCAGTTGGAAATAAAATTTTCCATGAGATGGTTGGCGTAGAGAAAAACTTAAAAGTATGGCATAATGCTACTCTGGTAAAATTGGAAAGAAAAGATGATTCTTGGATTGCTCAAATTCAGATGAAGGATCATACGATTAAAAAAGTATGCGCTAAAATTTTGATTGATGGTACGGAATTGGGTGATATAGCAAAAATGTGCGGTGTGAAATATGATATCGGCATGGAAAGTCGCCACGATACTAAAGAAGATATTGCTCCGGAAGAGAAAAATAACATAATTCAGGATATTACATACGTTGCAATCTTGAAAGATTATGGTAAGGATATGACGATTCCTTGCCCTGAAGGATATAATAAAGATGAATTTGCTTGTGCTTGTTCCAATCCTGTTTGTATCATGCCTAAAGAACAGAATCGTGTGTGGTCTAAGGAAATGATGATAACTTATGGAAAGCTTCCCAATAATAAGTATATGATTAACTGGCCGATAGAAGGCAATGATTATTACATTAACCTACTCGAAATGACCCGTGAGGAACGTGAAGAGGCTTTGAAATTTGCAAAACATTATACAATGTGCTTTGTCTATTTCCTGCAACATGAGTTAGGCTTTAATACATTGGGATTGGCTGATGATGAATATCCTACAGCCGACAAACTGCCATTTATTCCTTATCATAGGGAGTCAAGAAGAATTCATGGATTGGTTCGTTTTAATTTAAATCATGTTTGTGAACCGTTCAACCAGTCCCAACCACTTTATCGCACCTGTATTGCTGTTGGAAATTATCCAGTGGATCATCATCATACCCGTTATCATGGATATGAAGAATTGCCTAACCTCTATTTTCATCCGATACCTTCGTATGGTTTACCTTTAGGAACTCTGATTCCGAAAGATGTTGAAGGCTTGATTGTTGCTGAAAAATCAATATCTGTTTCTAATATAATTAATGGCACCACTCGTCTACAACCTATGGTAATGCAGATCGGACAGGCAGCGGGAGCATTGGCTGCTCTTGCAGTGAAAGAAAATAAGAATATTAGTGAGGTGTCTGTTCGGGAAGTGCAAAATGCAATTTTGGATGCGAAAGGATATTTATTACCTTATTTAGATGTGGCAATAGATCATCCAATGTTTAAACCATTGCAACGTGTAGGTTCTACAGGTATCTTAAAAGGTATAGGTAAAAGTATCGACTGGTCAAATCAAATGTGGTTCAGGGCAGACACCTTATTATTGGTAAATGAGCTGGAAGGGTTAAGAGATGTGTATCCTTTTGTTGATAAGCAAGTTTTTGAAGGTGATAATACCATATCAATTCAGAAAGCGGTAGAGATGATAGGAGAGATTGCTGAAAAAGAAGGCATTGAGTTGAAGCAAGATAGGGTAGAAGAGATCTGGAATGAATTTGATTTGAAGGATTTAGATATGAATCGAAATGTTCTACGGAGTGAAATGGCTATTTTGATAGATCAGATATTAGATCCTTTCAATAATAAAAAAATAGATATTACAGGACAGTATATTCAATAGGTAATAAAAATATAAATGTTAACAGCTGTTTTAATTAAACTAATATGAAAACATTAGATCGAAGAAATTTTCTAAAAAAAGCCACATTAGCTGGTGCATCGGCTTTGGCTGTGCCAACATTGTTTGAATCTTGTACTTCAAAAGCTAATGCCAGTACAATAGTGGCAACCGATGGTCTGGAAAGTAAACTCATTGTTCCTAAAAACAATGGATTAAAAATTACCGGAACTTTTCTGGATGAGATATCACATGATATTCCACATCAGAACTGGGGTGAGAAAGAATGGGATTTGGATTTTCAGCACATGAAGAATATAGGAATTGATACGGTAATAATGATTCGTTCAGGCTATCGTAAATTTGTAACTTTTCCTTCTCCTTATTTGCTGAAAAAAGGTTGCTATATGCCTTCCGTTGATTGGCTGGATATGTTTTTACGTTTAGCTGAAAAGTATGGCATGAAATTCTATTTTGGATTATATGATTCAGGTAAATACTGGGACACAGGAGATATGACTTGGGAAGTAGAAGATAATAAATATGTGATTGATGAGGTTTGGAAAAACTATGGTTCCAAGTATAAAAGTTTTGGTGGATGGTATATCAGTGGTGAAATTAGCCGGGCAACGAAAGGTGCGATTGGTGCTTTTCATGCATTAGGTAAACAATGTAAAGATGTATCCAATGGATTGCCTACTTTTATATCTCCTTGGATCGATGGCAAAAATGCAATAATGGGAACAACAAAA
>JAEWLI010000006.1 GCA_023393375.1 Bacteroidota bacterium | reverse complement strand
TATTCTCAGATTTATTCTGTATCAACACTATATTCAGTTTTAAGAAAACAATTATAAAAGCGATTCAGATCAATAATACGCCAATTAAGCTATCTAACAATCAATTGGTCCATGTAAAAAAGCAATTGCTATTTTGTTGAAGAGATAACAATACAAATATGAAAATTAAAGCTTTAACTTCTATATATGCTTTAATTGCTTTCATTATCATTTGTGCACAAAGTTGTAATGAAAATGAAATAAATGCAGAGCTTATAAATCTTTGTAACCTTGAGTCTTCTGAAAGCCTACTTGACCATCCATGTGATGGAGATCTTTTATTGTCAATAAATAAAGTTGAAGGCACAATGAAGTATTCACATGATATTGGTTTTTACTTACAATTTTCTGTAGAAGGTTCTTATGATTGTAGTTTCATAGCAAAAATTTGTGATGAGAATGCAGAGTATATGAATTTGGTGAATTCAAAGGTATTATTTTCTGCTGATGTTCATGAATATAGTGCAAATTATGATCCCCAAATAGGTGGCTTAAAACAAGTTGCTATATCTAATTTAATGGTATTACAACGATTTTAGAGAATTGCTTAATTGCTTATATGGATGGCTGCAATTAGGTAAATATTAAAAACATCCACAATTTTAGGACAAAGCCACCGATAATAGCTGATATGTTAATTGCTGACCAGCATGCGAAATCTTAGTAGCCTCGGCAGGAATCGAACCTGCATCTAAAGTTTAGGAAACTTCCATTCTATCCATTGAACTACGAGGCCATTTTCGTTCTCAATACCCCCTTTTTTGAACGAAGCGCAAAAATAGCTTAATAATTTTCATTTTTCAAATAATTGGGAAAAATCCTAAGGTGCTTTTCACGCACCATCCGGGTCATTATTTCACGTAATTCCCCTATATTTTCTTTCATAGCAGCTGAAATAAAAACTACCTTCCGGTCACCTTTACCCATAAACGATCTCTTCAATTGTGTAATGAGATCTTCCTCTTCATTTTCTTCTTCTTCATTCTCCTGCTCCTTTTGGTTTTTATAATACAGATCAATTTTATTAAATACCATTATAGTAGGTTTATCATTCGCACCCAGCTCTGCCAAAGTATCATTGACTACATCGATCTGATCCTCAAATGAAGGATGTGAAATGTCCACCACATGAATCAGAATATCTGCTTCGCGCACTTCGTCTAGCGTCGACTTAAACGATTCAATCAGATGATGTGGCAATTTCCTTATAAAACCTACCGTATCACTTAATAAAAAAGGGATTTTATCCAAGGTTACTTTTCTTACTGTGGTATCCACGGTTGCGAATAGCTTATCTTCAGCAAAAACATCTGATTTTGACAACAAACGCATTAGCGTAGATTTGCCCACATTGGTATATCCTACCAATGCAGCCTTCACGATTGATTCCCGATTTTTTCTTTGCGTTTGTCCCTGTCGTTCTATCTTTTCCAGCTTTTTCTTCAATATGGATACCTGATTCCTGATCGCCCGTTTGTCGGTTTCTATTTCTTTTTCACCAGCACCACCACGGGTGCCAGTTCCACCTCGCTGGCGTTCAAGGTGAGTCCACATTCGGGTCAATCTAGGAAGAAGGTATTGATAACGAGCCAGTTCCACTTGAGTTTTGGCTTGTGCTGATTGCGCTCTTTTTAAAAAAATATCCAAAATCAATAAACTTCTGTCATAAATCTTGCATTTGAGAATATTTTCCAAATTCCTGATTTGTGAAGGAGAAAGGTCATCATCAAATATGGCCAGATCTATTTCTTCAGCCTCCATATAATTTTTGATTTCTTCCAATTTTCCCTTCCCAACGAAAGTGCGGGTATCAGGCGGATCAAGCTTTTGAATAAAGGTTTTACGCGTTACAGCCCCGAGAGTTTCTGCCAGAAAAGAAAGTTCATCCAGATATTCTCTGGCTTTTTCTAGTGTTTGGTCTTTGTGAGCCAATGCGATAAGCACAGCCGTCTCCTGTTTTATTTGTGTAGAAAAAATATCTCCCATGCTTTAATCCTAATAAAAAACACCTTCAAATATACATTATTATTTCAACCTGTAAATTTGATTATTGGTTTTTGTACGTTTCTTTCCGGAATATCACATCACCTTATTTATTAAAAATAAAATATAAAAAAATCAATATTATTTTTCGATTTTTGTTGTGGCTTGCATTATTAATTGGGATTTAACAGGAATTAGGTGAAAATAGCCATAGTATTAAATACTTCTTGGAACATTTACAACTTTAGAATGGGGTTGGTCAGTTCGTTTATTCAAAACGGCCACACTGTTTATGCCATTGCCCCTCACGACAAATACAGCAATGCCCTGACCGAATCAGGGTGCCAATATGTAGAATTGAAGATGGACAGCCGAGGTGCCAATCCGGTTAAAGATATGGGCCTCATCATTGAATTATACAGGATCTATAAAAAAATCCGTCCCGATATCATTCTTCATTTTACCATAAAGCCAAATATTTATGGTACCATCGCTGCCCGATTATTGAAAATCCCGGTTATTAATAATGTTTGTGGCCTTGGAACCATCTTTCTTACCAATAACCTCACTTCCAAAATCGCCATTTTCATGTATAAAATGGTTTTTCGTTTTCCCAAAAATATTTTTTTTCAAAATGAAGATGATAAAAAGCTTTTCATAGAGAAAAAATTAGCCAAGGAGAGTATTTGTCATTTGTTGCCCGGATCGGGTATAGATCTTGAAAAATTTAAGCCAACCCTAACATCAAACAATAAAAAATTCACATTTTTGTTGGTGTCAAGGTTGATTCATGACAAAGGTATTCTGGAATATGTGGAAGCTATCCGGCAGTTAAAGGAAAAAGGCGTGGTAGCAGATTTTCAATTGCTTGGATCTAAAGACACAAAACACAAACGGGGAATTCCTTCAGTCGTAATTGATGACTGGATCAAAAATGATCTGGTAACTTATTTAGGTGCTACGGATCAGGTAACAGACTACCTGGAAAAGGCAGATTGTGTGGTTTTGCCCTCTTATCGTGAAGGCACTCCACGATCTTTATTGGAAGCGGCCAGTTTAGGCAAACCCATCATTACTACTGATGTGCCTGGGTGCAGACAAGTGGTTTTGAATGGCAAAAATGGCTTGTTATGTCAGGTGAAAAGTGCAACTGATCTGGCGGAAAAAATGGAACTTATGTTGAATATGGGAAGATTGGAGCGGGAACAAATGGGTATATCAGGCAGAAAGTTAATGGAAGAACAATTTGATGAACAAAGGGTCATTCAAATATATCAGCAGCAAATCAATCAGATAGTAAAAACACATTAATGGAAATCAAAAAAACAAATATTGAAGGGCTAATAGAATTGATTCCCAACATTTATTTTGATAGCAGGGGTTTATTTTTTGAATCATTTAATGCGGCGGTATTAACTGATGCCGATATAAATGTGGATTTTGTCCAGGACAATCAGTCTTTTTCAAAAAAAGGGGTAATTAGGGGGTTGCATTTTCAAAAAGCACCTTACGAGCAGGGAAAACTGGTCAGGGTAATTTCAGGGAAAGTATTGGATGTGGCAGTTGACCTTAGGAAAAACTCCCCTACTTTCGGACAACACTATTCCTGTATTTTAGAGGCTGAATTGAACAATATGCTATATGTCCCCCCAGGGTTCGCACATGGATTTTCTGCATTGGAAGATTCGATTTTCTTTTATAAATGTACTGCTTACTACAATAAATTTTCAGAAAGTGGTATTTTATGGAATGATCCTGAATTAAATATAGACTGGATGGTAAAAGATCCGATAGTTTCCGACAAGGACCAAATGCTGAATACATTTGATTTCTATAAAAAATCATTGTAAATTTCTAACAAAAATAAATTGAAGTCTTTTCGAATCATTTTAATATTATTCGTCCTTTTCGCAAATCTTGGCTGTAGAAGCTATCGCGCCAACGTCATGTTTCAGATTGATGATGCTTCAGCCATGGAACTGACTTCCATGAAAATGGAAGCTGAGCAGAATTACCGCATCAATAAAAATGACTTCCTGACCATTGATGTATATACGAACAATGGGGAGAGAATAATAGATCCTGATTTTGAATTGATGGAAAGCATACAAAGAGCAAACCAGCAAAACAGGGTGAAGCACCAATATCTGGTAATGGAAACAGGTAATGTGAAATTACCCGTAGTGGGCGAGGTAAATGTGGCCGGTATGACTTTGAATGAAGCTGAAAAAATTTTAGAAGAAAGCTATAGTATGTATTATAACGATGTTTACGTTATATTGAAATACAACAACAAAAGAGTAATCGTGCTAGGAGCAATGGGTGGCCATGTAATTCCGTTACATAACGAGAACACCAACTTGTTGGAGGTGTTGGCTCTGGCAGGAGGCATTGGCGACAATGCAAAATCATATAATCTGCGCCTGATCAGGGGTGATTTGAACAATCCTGAAGTTCAGGTTATTGATTTGTCCACTATAAAAGGTATGCGACAAGCAAATCTTAATGTACAACCAAATGATGTGATTTATGTAGAACCCGTAAGGCGTACAGTTCCTGAAACATTGAGAGATATTTCACCTGTATTGTCCCTGTTTACTACTGTTGTCACCTTATTTGTATTGATCAGAAGTTTATAAAAAACATATTGTTAAAAAATTCAAATTACCGGGAAGCTGAAATAAATCAATCTGAAAAGACTGATTTATTGGATAATATTGACTTCATCAAAATGATGGAAGTCTTTCGGAAAAATATTATTTGGATCATCTTGATCATGATGGTTTCAATTACCGGTGCTTACCTGTTTATTCGTTATACCAAAGCCGTTTACGTATCTGCTTCCGAAATAAAATTAGACGTTAAAAGCGAAGCTACCGTACTAGGATTCAATGCATTTGAAGATAATCTGAACAACCTTTCCAGTGAAAAAGAATTGCTGATGTCGAAACTTTTTCACGGTAGAATAGTGGATGCATTAGATCTGGATGTTGGTTATTATGCTTATGGAAACGTTCTTTTTGAAGAACGTTATGGCATTTCGCCTTTTGAAGTAAAGTATGAAATCCATGATTCGGGAATTTATGACAGAACTTTTAACCTGGAGTTTATCAACGATGAGACCTTCCTTCTTGAGTTTGAATTTGAAGGCTCCCACTCCAAACAATATAAATATGATGAAGTGATCGAAACCGCATGGTTTACTTTCATCATTTCCAAAACACCTTATTATCAAACTGATTCTGATAAAAAATTCTTCTTCAAAGTTTTCAGCAGGGACGCACAGTTGATGTACATTGCTCAAAATATGAATGTTGAATACTTAAACCTCAACGCAAAGACCATCAAGATCACATTTAAAGACCACAACAGGTACAAAGCAAGAGACATGGTCAATGCCATAGATACATTGTATCTGCGCTTTTCTTCAGAAGAAAAAAAGAAGACTACCCGTCAAAAAATTGATTTTTTAAATGAACAACTGGCATCAACCGAGAAAAAACTGGAAGATTTCGAAGAGTATTTCGAAGACTTCACCATTAAAAATATGACCACCAATATGAAAGGTGATCTGGACAAGACCATCATAAAACTGGAATCTCTCGATACTTTACGGTATAAGACAACCCAACAACTAAATAAGCTGAATGAGCTATACAATGCCATAATAGAAAATCAGACTTATGTGATCAATCCTGTAGAAAGGGTTAATTACCCCGTTGAATTAATTTCAGCAAATGAAGAATTAAATACCCTGCTCAAAGACCGAGAATTGATGTTATCCTCATATAAAGAAAACACTTTCGCTGTACGAAAAAAGACACAGGAAATCGATTTTCTTCGTAATAAACTATTAAACCTTTTGGAACTTACCAAAAATCAACAGTTTGAGTCGCTAAAAAGCCTGAATCAGGAAAAAAGGAGGATGGAACGGAATTTTATCACGCTTCCTTCAAAAGAAACTGAATTTAATAAAAGTAGCCGCTATTATGCTTTATATGAGGATTTCTATCTATCGCTAATGCAGCGTAAAACCGAATTTGAAATAGCTCAGGCCGGTACGGTTACCGATTTTGTAATCCTTTCACCTGCCACTCTTCCTTCCGAACCTGTCTACCCGCCCAAATTAATGATTTATGGCATTGGTTTTATAGCAGGCCTGATATTAAGTATGATGTTATTGGTGATCAGTTATTTGTTACAAAATAAAATAACCAGCCAGTTGGAACTTGAACAACTAACTTCCGCCCCATCATTAGGGATTATTCCATATTATAAAAATGGCAAAACAATGCCTTTGGTTGTTGAAGCTAATCCAAAATCAGCTATCAGTGAAGCATTAAGGACCATCAGAACCAATATGGATTTTATCAACCTTTCACAAGAAAAAAGGGTGATCAGTATTACCTCTACTATTAGTGGTGAGGGTAAATCTTTTTTTGCTGTTAATCTGGGAGGTATTATTGCTTATTCAGGCATGAAGGTAGTCATAGTAGATCTGGACATGCGTAAACCTCGTATTACTGCTGCATTTAATGAAAAGCCAAGCTCAAAAGGTGTCAGTTCTATTCTTATTGGAAAACATCAATTTGAAGACTGTATTTGTCTTTCACCTATAGAAAATCTGAATTATTTGCCTGCTGGACCTATTCCACCTAACCCTGCAGAGTTACTCTTAAGCCCTCGCTTTAAAGACCTGCTGGAGAATTTAAAACTATTATATGATGTAGTCATTTTAGATACACCACCTATTGGTTTGGTGACCGATGGGATAATAGCGATGAAACATGTAGACCTGCCTTTGTATGTGTTCAGGGCACATTATTCTAAAAGATTTTTCACTAAAACACTAAACCGGCTGATAAAGGTTAATAATTTTAATAATATTGCAGTAGTTTTAAATGGAGTAAAATCTTCAAGAGGCCAGGGATATGGTTATGGCTATGGTTATAATTATTCCGGCTATGGCTACTACGATGAGACACGAAATAAAGAAACTCAGGGAGTAGAGGTGCTGAAGAGCTAACAGCGATAGAATATGCTTTCATTTTTCAATAAAAAAGAAGAAGAAAATCTCTTTTCTCTTATAAAAGTAGATATCCACTCCCACCTCCTACCCAAATTGGATGATGGCGTAAATACTTTTGAGGAGTCATTGATCATCCTTGAAAAAATGAAAAAGCAAGGGTATCAAAAGGTTATTACCACTCCCCACGTGATGATGGGGACCTATCCAAATACCTATGATGGCATATTGGAAGCCCTGCAGGCTTTAAGGGCTCGAATAAGAATAAACAAACTCGACATAATAGTAGAAGCTGCTGCTGAATACCATATTGATGAGGGGTTTATCAGGAAATTGGAAAATGAAGAAAAACTGCTGACTTTTGGTGACAACTATGTATTAATAGAAACATCATTTTTTAATGAACCTATTTATCTAAGAGATGTGATCTTTAGATTAAAGGCAATGGATCTGAAACCTATTTTAGCTCATCCTGAACGATATATATATTTCCAAAATAACAAAAGACTGCTTAAAGATATCATTGATTTGAATATTCTCTTTCAAATCAATATGAATTCCCTGGTAGGTATTTATGATAAAGCGGCACAAAAACTTGCTGAATGGATGGTGGATAATAACCATGTGAATTTTTTAGGCACCGATTGCCATAACCTGAAACATATCGAACATTTTGAGGCTTTATCTCAAAACAAATTTTTCAAAAAAGCAGCCAAATCAGGTCTGTTGAATAGTACACTTTGATAATTTCAAAGCCCATGATTTTTATTACCGGAGCAAACGGTTTTTTAGGGAGTTTTATCGTGCGCACCCTTCTTCAGAAAGGTGTTAAGAATATTGTTGCTTTAAAACGGGAAAATAGCGATCTTTCTCTGGTACAGGATTTTGCAAATAATATCAACTGGGTGGATGGCGATATACTCGATATGTTGCTAATCGAGAAATATACGAAAGACGCTTCAGTTGTGATTCACTGCGCCGGTAAAGTTTCATTTGATAAGTCTGACAAAGATGCTCTTTATCAGGTAAATGTGGAGGGAACTAGGAATATGGTCAATGCCTGTTTAAAGAATGAAGTCCGTCAATTGATTTTTGTCAGCTCCATCTCCACTTTTGGTTTTCATAAATCAAATGGTATCATTTCAGAAACATCTAAAAAGACTTTCACAGCTATGCCTTCTCAGTACGCCTTGACCAAATACCTGGCGGAATTGGAAGTATGGCGGGGCAACACAGAAGGGTTGGCCACATTGATCATAAACCCTTCCGTAATATTAGGACCTGGCAATTGGCATAACAGCAGTGTCAGGTTGTTTCATTATGTATGGAAAGAAAACTTATTCTCTGTAAATGGTTATATGAATTGTGTAGATGCACGGGATGTAGCAGAAATTATATATAGACTGATGAAACATCAAAGTAGCGGTGAACAATTTATTATTAATGCTGAACGAATTACCTATCAGGATTTGTTTGCTATAATAGCCAGGCATTTCAATAAAAGGGCTCCACGTATTAAATTATCACGTGCAGCATTATTTTTACTATTTAAACTCGATCAGGTAAGGACATTGATAACCGGTAAAAAGGCTTTGATCACCAAAGAGATTAAAAACGCGACCAAAAGTACGCTGAGATTTAGTTCAGGGAAAGTCAAAGATCAGCTGGATTTCGATTTCAGACCCATTGACGAGACCATAAGATGGGCTTGTACAGAGTTATGTAAAAGTACACCTGTAAAAAAATCAGGTACAGTATAATGCTTTTTGAAAAGAATTTACATATCTTCATGTGATATCGGGCGTTCTATAAAATATAATTGGTTTGGAGATGGGAGACAATTTTAAAAAAAGAGAAGACAGGAAAGACCTGGTCAGACAATTTGAGGAACAATTAAAGCACAAACGCTCGGCTTTTTATGATCTTGAGATCTATGAAGAAATAATTGATTATTACCTGGACAATGGCAATAATGCCAAAGCCCTGAAAGCCTGCAATATCGCAATTGATCAATATCCGTTTTCCATAGAACTGATTATCGATAAAGCCCAAATTCTTGCCAACTTGGAAAAATATGACCAAGCGTTGGAATACCTTGAAAAAGCCTCACAACTTCAACCTAACGATCCTGAGATTTTCTTTCAAAAAGGAACGATATTTACCATTCTGGGCAAAAATGAAGAGGCAATAGAAGAATACTTCAAAGCTATCCCTTTTGCTGAAGATAAAGATGAGTGTTATTACAGTATCGGGTTGGTGTATCAGAACATTTCCAATTTTCAGGAAGCAATTGTCAATTACAAAAAGGCAATAGAATACAACCTCAATCATGAAGGTGCATTATATGAATTAGCTTATTGTCTGGATCTTACCGGCGAACTGGAAGGCAGCCTCTCATATTATCAGAAATTTATCGACAACGATCCCTATTCATACTATGCCTGGTACAACCTGGGTATTGTATATAATAAACTGAAAAAATACGAGGATGCCTTAAGGGCTTACGAATACGCTACCATAATCGAAGAAGAGTTTGCCTCTGCCTGGTTTAATATGGGCAACACTTATATGAGCCTCGAGAATTTTACACAGGCATTGAACGCTTATCGTAAAACATTTGAACATGAAGGACCAAGCTCCGAGATTTATTGCAACATGGCCCTGGCCTACGAAAAGTTGCTTCAATACGATCTTGCGGTAAAGTATTTCAGAAAAGCCATAAAGATTGATGGCTTCTACGATGAAGCATGGTTTGGTATTGGCCACAATCTCATGCTTCAAGAGAAATATTATGAAGCCATTCATTTTCTTTCAAGAGCTATAAAGCTCAACAATGAAAATGAGTTGTATTGGGAAAATCTAGCGAAAGCAGAGTACAAAACAGGGAATATAGTTTCTAGTTTGGATGCTTACGAAGAAGCCAACTTTCTTAACCCAACAAATATAGAGCTGTGGTTAGATTGGTCTTTTATTTATTATGAACAAGGAAATTTTGAAAAAGCCTTTGAACTCATTTCAGACGCGATCGAAGAGATGCCAGAAGAATCAAGGTTGTATTACAGAGCAACAGCTTATTTGATTGCTGCAGGCAAATACAAAAAGGCATTCAGTTTTCTGGAAAATGCATTAGTGCTCAACTTTGAGGCACATGAAGACTTGCTGGAATTTTTTCCTAAACTTGAGACTCAAAAAGCATTATTCAAAATCATTGACCAATACCGAAATAACAAATAATGAACATGCACACTCCATCACAAATGAGCTGATGAAGGTGCATGTTTTTAAGGAAATAATAAAAATTTTTGGCATTAAAAATAAGTGTTGTAATCCTGCAACTCCATCTTCACGGTATATCTTATATTTCCAGAATAAAAATTAGAAACTTTAATGGAAAAAATCACGTTCACTTTTTTACAATCATTTTTTCACCTAAAGCAACTGAGTCATGATGTATTCCTACTACAACCCAATTGAAGCGATAAACTATCTGAAACAAATTTGTAAAAAACGGAAGGAAGGGTATACCAAGGCGGCAGAAATGATAAAAATCCCGGAACTGGAAAAGCTTTTTATAAAGTTTGCCAAACAAAGTGATGATTTTGAATATGAACTACTGCATTACTCCGATCAGAAGCATGCCAATGCTGCTGTGTTTGATAGTTACCGGTTGAGAGGTTGGCAAAATTTTTATGATGAACTGGATGAAATAACTTTGGAAAGAATTTTAGCCATTTGTGAAAAAAAAGAGAAGGAAACCATCGGTGATTATGAAGAAACTTTGGAAGAAACGCTTCCCGAAGAAATCGAACAAGTGATCAATCGGCAACTGATCGAAATCACAGATGCTTATGATACTATTATTGGTATAAAAACGAGATAGTAGCCCACATCCAATCTGAATACCTATCAACTAAATATCTGCCGGTTGATAGTTTTACTTGTGCTTATTCCTGTCATTAATTTTCCCACTTTAATTTTGTACGGTTCTGTCCGTATTGTGTCCGCTTTTGATACATGTCTTTTTCTTAAATATGCCTTCAGAGTTCATAAAATGCCATTTTTCATGTTTGGCATTTTAATCGCATAATCATAAACATACGATTATTAAATTGAAAAAATGTTGAACTCAAATAAAACACAAATGACAATGAAAACTTTAAAAACAACCACCATCATCACAGGAGTAATAGTAGCACTTTTTAGCTTAACAACTCATGCAACTGAAAAACCAAAGGATAAAGCTTCAAAATATGAAAAACTTGAAACTATCAATATTGCTAGTATCAACAATAAAGTTTTGGAATATCAATTGATCGAAGATTATCTGGAAGAATATACTTTTGAGACGATCGGAACTTCCGAACCAGAAAAGATTATGATCTATGATGAAAACGCTGAACTGATCTACGAAGGTATTGCCGACTCAAAAGAAGCTTCTATATTAAAACGTTCTGCTGACTTCTTAATGAAATATGACAATACCTCCTACTACCGGCTTCATAATTAATAGTTTTATATATCAATCAACTAAACCAATTTCTGTAAAGGAGTTGGTTTTTTATTGTAAGATTATCCCGTTGAACAAAATCTATTAAATAACGAAGGGCAATTTATTATCTGTGAAACTGTGTTATCTGTTGAAAACCCGCATATCCAACATCATAAAATATTTGATTTTGTAGTTGGGATTATGATATAAAAAGACTAATTTTAAGAAAGTCAATATATGAATTTTCTCTGATCTTCTTAGCAGATAAATATTTGACTAATACGCAAAAAGGGTAAAAAATGGAAAAAAATGTGAAAATGTTATTTTATGGCTATGGAAATAGTCATAAACAGGATGAAGGTATTGGTATTGCCTGTGCCCAATGTCTGGATCATTGGGTAAAAACCGAAAATATCCAACTCTCTGTACAAGTGGCTAACAATAGCCATCTTAATGTAGAAGATGTGGAACTACTGATGGATAAGGACATTGTAGTTTTTATTGATTCATCAAAAGAAAATATCAGTGATTTTTATTTATCAAAAGTAGTACCTACCACATCTGAAGCTGTTTCTCCAGGCTTGTTGATGGAAATGTGCAGGAAAATGTACAATCGTCAGCCATTGGCTTTTATTTTACATATCAAGGGCTATAAATGGAATGACGAACAGCCTGTTACACAAAAAGCCAATAGTAACCTCTGCAAGGCTTTGGATTTTCTGAAAGAAAAAATTCAGCACCCTGATGTGCTCATCCATGCCAAAGAAGCCTATTGCAGCATTGATTTGAACAAGTAAGTTAGTCATATTTAATCATTTAACAAGTTGTTCTAAATATGAATAACATAATAAAGTTGTGCCATACCAGTAATCCCTTTCGCAACAATACTCAATGATATTATTTCATTATTATCACATCATTCCTGCCATTGTCTTGGCACTTAAAAGCATTTATTGAAATTTTGTCATTAATTATATTATTTACGGGCCTAATGTTGAATCCTTTTTTTAACCTTCGCAATCATTAATTCATTCCATTCAGATATACATTTTAATAGTAATAATTCGACATATAGTTATGCCGGTAGATTATAAACCCGCAGAACCAGACAAATCAAGAACAAATATATTACCACATATTGATAAAACCGTTATAAACAAAAACCACCTTTATGATCGATGAGATAACGTAGATTGAAGTGAAAATTTTACAATAAGCCAAATATTTCAGCTATCCACACAAACCATGCAGAATAATATTTTGCTATAATAATTTTATATGATTAATTATGAATCTTCTTTTATTTTTGTGTTTATAAATCAAGGTTTAATATATTTGCGCCTGTCTTTTAAAAGTATTGGCTTAGGATCTTAATAATACAAAGTTATGGAAATAGAACCATCAACACTTATGGTAATCGGAATGCTTACCGTGTTATTTGTGCTAATCTTGGTAGTGTTATCTGGAAATGTTCTCATCTCACTGGTCAACAAATTTGTACCGGAAGAAGCACCAAAAGTTGTTACTTCAAGGCCTGCGTCAGGTACATTCGAAAAAAACAAGCTTACAGCGATTGTGGCAGCGGTAGAATGGGCGACCAAAGGCAAAGGTAGGATTACAAAGATTGAAAAGAATTAGTTAGAGTTGATAAATAATAAATAAAATGGGTAAAGAAATAAAGTTTTCATTGGTATACCGGGACATGTGGCAATCTTCAGGGGTTTATGTACCCAGGGTAGATCAACTCGTTAGAGTTGCCGGACCAATTATCGATATGGGATGTTTTGCAAGGGTAGAAACCAATGGTGGAGGATTCGAACAAATCAACCTTCTGTTTGGTGAAAACCCTAATAAGGCAGTTCGGGAGTGGACCAAACCATTCAATGAAGCTGGCATACAAACACACATGCTGGAACGCGGACTTAATGGCATCAGAATGAACCCGGTACCAGCGGATGTTCGCAAATTAATGTTTAAGGTGAAAAAGAAGCAGGGTACTGATATTTCCAGATCTTTTGATGGCCTTAATGATGCCAGAAACCTAGAAAACTCAATTATATTTGCCAAAGAGGGTGGTATGATTGCGCAAGGGGCCCTTAGTCTTACATATTCAAAAGTACATACAGTAGAATACTTTCTAAAATTGGCAGATACCCTGATTGAAATGGGAGCCCAGGAAATCTGTATCAAAGATATGGCAGGTATTGGCAGACCAACTTCAGTGGGGTTAATTGTAAAAGGGATCAAAAGTCGTCATCCAAGGATACCAGTTACTTATCATGGACATTCCGGACCAGGATTTTCTGTAGCTTCTACATTGGAAGCGGCTCATGCTGGTGTGGATTATGTAGATGTGGCGATGGAACCATTATCATGGGGAACAGGTCATGCCGATTTATTAACGGTACAAGCCATGTTGAAAGATGCAGGATATAAAGTACCGGAAGTGAATATGAATGCATACATGAAAGTCCGCTCGTTGACTCAGGAGTTTATGGATGATTTTCTGGGATATTATATCAGCCCGAAAAACCGCTTGATGAATTCTTTACTCATTGGCCCCGGTTTACCAGGAGGTATGATGGGAAGTTTAATGGGTGACCTGCAAAAAAATATAGCCAGTCTGAACAAATGGTTGGAGAAAAATAATAAGCCTACCATCACAGAAGATGACCTGTTGATCAAACTTTTTGATGAAGTGGAACACATATGGCCTAAGATGGGATATCCACCTTTGGTAACACCTTATAGCCAATATGTAAAAAATGTGGCCTTGATGAATGTGATGCAAATGATCAAAGGCAAGGAACGCTGGTCAATGATCGATGACAATACCTGGGACATGCTTTTGGGCAATTCCGGAAAAGTACCAGGACCAGTAGCTGACGAATTGAAAGAGCTGGCAACAAAGCAAGGCAGGGAATTTTCTGAAGATAACCCTCAGGATAAGTATCCAGACCAATTGCCTGTATTCAGAAAAGAAATGGATGAAAAAGGTTGGGATTATGGCCAGGATGATGAAGAACTATTTGAATTGGCCATGCATCCACCACAATACAGGGATTATAAATCAGGAAAAGCTAAGAAAGACTTTGAAGCAGACCTCGCTCAAAAGAAAGGTCAGGCTGAAAAGCCCGCTTCACAAGCTGCCAGTGCTGCACCAGCAGCCATTCAGACTACCCCCGCAGCCTCTTTAGAACCAAAAACACTCAATATTGATGTAAATGGGGAACGTTTTGTAGTGAATGTTTCTTATGGTGATCAGGATGCGCCTCAGGCTCAATCCTCAGCACCTAAAACAACAAGTGCTCAACCTGCGGTTTCTACGCCATCAGCTAACAGTGGCACTTTCCAGGAAATATTGGCTCCAATAGAAGGGAAATTTTTTCTTACCAAATCACAAAGTGATACAGCTGTGAAAGTAGGGGACGTCGTCAACTCAGGAGACGTAATTGGCTACATTGAGTCTATGAAAGTGTACAATGCTGTTACTTCTGATATGAGTGGTAAAATAGTAGAAATAGTAGCAAAGAACGGTGAGGCCATTGATGAAGATGATGTCCTGATCAGGTTGCAATAATATCCAATCATGTATAAGCCCTTTCAAACAGGGCTTATACATTTAACTTTCTAAATAGTTCAAGACACTGGTATGGAGATATTCAATAAATTATATCAAATGACTGCCTTTAGCATGGCAGATGACCCCGGTTTTCTGTTGATGTTGGCAATCGCATTCATTTTATTATATCTGGGTATTGTTAAGAAATTCGAACCACTACTGTTAGTACCCATTTCTTTTGGTGTGTTATTGGCCAACATTCCCGGGGGAGGAATGGGGGTAACACCAGCTGTAGGTGATCTCAAATACATCAGCACGCTTCCTCTTACACAAATAGCTGCTGATTACGGCTTGATGAATTTCTTGTATTATGCGCTTCTTAAAACCGGGTTCCTGCCCCCTATCATCTTTTTGGGAGTAGGGGCACTTACTGATTTCGGCCCTATGTTACGAAATCTCAAATTGGCACTCTTCGGAGCTGCTGCACAAATTGGGATTTTCACAGTGCTTATGGCTGCATATTATTCCGGCTACTTTGATTTAAAAGAAGCGGCATCTTTAGGGATAATAGGAGGAGCAGACGGCCCCACAGCGATATTTACCACTATCAAATTAGCCCCTCACCTACTTGGTCCCATTGCTATCGCTGCTTATTCTTATATGGCATTGGTGCCGGTGATCATTCCTTTTGTGGTAAAGTTGACTACCAATAAAAAAGAGTTGATGATCAATATGAAGGAAATGGATAAGCTGTATCCCAATAAAAAACAGATCAAAAATCTGAAAGTTTTGAAAATTGCATTTCCTATCGTACTTACCACTATCGTGGCATTATTGGTGCCTTCATCAGTTCCTTTGGTGGGGATGCTGTTGTTTGGCAACCTGGTGAAAGAAATAGGAACAGATACCCACCGGTTGTTTGATGCGGCTGCCAATACCATTATGAATGCCGCAACCATCTTCCTTGGTTTATGTGTGGGTGCCACAATGACATCTTCTTCCTTTTTAGACTGGCAAACCATTGGTATCATAGTGGGTGGATTTATAGCTTTTGCCATATCAATTGCTGGTGGTATATACGCAGTTAAGTTATATAATCTTTTTGCCAAAAAGAAAATAAACCCGCTGATTGGTGCTACTGGATTAAGTGCTGTGCCCATGGCATCAAGGGTAGCGAATGAGATTGCCTTAAAGCATGATCCCAAAAATCATATATTACAATATGCAATGGCCAGCAACATATCAGGGGTAATTGGTTCGGCTGTAGCTGCAGGGGTATTGTTATCTTTTCTGTCATAAATTAAATTAATTTAAAACCGCATTTCTTTAATTAATTTACAGAAATGCGGTTTTAATTTTTCATTTTTAAATCCTTTTTCTACAAACAGAATATCCTGATGGGAATGGGTATAAAATGCTGTAATAAACAAAAAACCATGCAGGAAAAAACCTTCACGGTTTTTGTGTACAACATAACCGTCATAGGTTGATGAACGATTTACTTCTCCCAAGCTGTGACAAAACATGGAAGGTATTATCAGGCATCAACCCAGGATATTCGGTTTATAGCTAATGGATCAGGAACGTTGTTAGCTTAGCAGGTAAAATACACATTTTATCAATTAATTTCGAAAATGTGGTTTTTAACAGATATCCTACCGGTAAATAAAGTATCAAATAAATTTTCTTTTGAATAATTTTCGATATACCAAAATTTCTTTAGGAGGTAACCATAAATAATCATCAATTTTGTTGTATTATTTTAATCTATTCTATTAAATTTGCTGCCGTTACTCTCAATAGAGAATTTCATTCCTTGTATAGCCCATCTTTTTTGTTAGCCCGATGGCATATACAAAGAAATAAACAATAAGTAAGATAAACTCAAAAAACAAGCAGGCAGCTATGTGGCCTATCAAGCAAAAAAAATGATCATTTATTTTTTTAAACAACTGCCTATATTTAATTACCGACTTATTTTTAATAAGGTATTATGTTGTACAAAATCAAACTCAAGAATTCTAAAGAACATGCTTTATTAGATGATGTGGTATATGAATATATCATGAACAATGAGTATTTGAATGCCATTGAGTTTATAGATAATCTTAGAATTCACTCCAGTGGATATGCATTTTTTCAGAAAACCAGAATGTCTAAATCGGGTAAATATAAAACCGAGACAATCTACCTTCACAAGATGATTGCAGAAAAGTTTATTGAAAAACCAGAAACGGATAAGCGCCTGTATGCTTTGTTGAAAAATGGTAAAAGGCTCGATTGTAGAATCAAGAACCTGGAATGGGCACCTTTGTCAAAAGTAACTCGAAATACCAGGTACAACGATAGCAAGCTAGGCTTTAGGGGAGTTCATAAAACACGAAATAAGTATCAAGCCGTTATCTATAACGATTGTGAACGTATAGACCTGGGGTACTTCGACACAGCCGAAGAAGCGGCAATTGCCTACAATAAAAAATCGATGGAGTTATTTGGTACTACCATTGGCTTAAAGAAAAACCTGATCGATAATATCTCCGATCTGGAACAGGTAATCAAGCAAGAACAAAAAAAGTAACACCCTTATTCCGGTGTTTTTTCATCGGGGTGTTCTTTCTTAAAATCCTGCCAATACTCCCTGATGGTATTTTTCATGTCTTTATGTAGAAATAGTATTCCAAACAAGTTGGGTATGGTCATCATGGCAATGGCAATACCTGAAAATGCCCAAACTATAGTGGTATCGGTAAACGAAGCCACAAAAAAAGCGACCACGTAAACGATCCGGTAATAGATGATTGATTTTAATCCAAACAAATAAGTCATTGCCCTGTCGCCATAGTATGACCATGAAATGGCAGTGGAAAACGCAAATAAAAGGATTCCAATTGCTACGATATATTGGCCGTATTTACCGAAATAACTTCTTGTAAATGCTTCTGCTGTAAGGGGTGCACTATGAATCAATGATTTGCCGGTCAGCACCACATCGTCACTTACAAGCTTTCCATTTCTCACGCTCACCATGGCTGTCAATGGCACACCTGCTTTGGAAAATACCTTTGTGTCTTCGGCAAACGAACGGGCATGAAGTATGGTCACAGGATCTTGAATAAAACCATCGACCACATTTAATTGCCCATTAAATACCGGTAATTGTTCTTTATTTTTAAGATGTTTGAAAATACGTTCTTTATCAGTAGCATTATCATCCTGTAAACTTGCGGCAATAATTTCAAGATCAGCATTTTGATACTGGTTTTGAATCTTTTCATGCCATACACCCGACGACAACAATACCAAGCCGGTCAATGAACAGATAATAATGGTGTCGATAAATGGTTCCAAAATAGCTACTATGCCTTCCGAAACGGGTTCATGTGCCCTAGCAGCCGCATGCGCTATTGGTGCCGAACCCTGACCTGCCTCATTGGAAAACAAACCTCTTGCAACTCCTTTGTTAAATGCAAATGAAACACTGGCCCCTATAAACCCACCTGTGGCCGCAGTTCCTGTAAACACATTGGAAAATATAGAAATGAAGGAGGGAATGATATTTTCATAATTATATAAAATCACGGCCATTGCACCAATGAAATAAATAATGGCCATAATAGGTACCAGGCGGGAAGTGACTTTAGCAATTCTTTTTATGCCTCCAATAATCACCAACCCCAGAAATATCATCAAAACAAACCCCACCAATGCCTTGGGCAGACCAAAGGTGGAAAACATGGAATTGGATATACTGTTGATCTGCGGGAGGTTGCCAGTACCGAATGAAGAAATCACTGTAGCTACAGCAAAAATTACCGCCAGCCATTTCATGTTCAATTTGTTCTTCATGTAATACATAGGGCCACCTGCTATGGTACCATCTTTCGCTTTCTCCCGGTATTTGTGCGACAGGGTCACCTCCACAAATTTGGTGGTCATACCCACGGCAGCGGTGATCAGCATCCAGAAAAGAGCTGCCGGCCCACCAAAATAAATGGCAAATGCCACTCCTGCAATGTTACCTGTGCCCACTGTACCCGACAACGCAGTTGCTAAAGCCTGAAAATGAGAGGTATCCCCTACATCGGTATCCTTGTCATATTTTCCTTTTGTAATCCTTATGGCATGACGGAAATACCGTATTTGTGGGAATTTCAGATAAAAGGTAAAAAACAAACCTGTTCCAATCAAGAAATATACAAAAAGGTCGGATTCGCCAAAGTGCCTGTTGATCCAATCTAAAATTTCATGTAGCCTCTGCATAAGTGCAAACAATATAGATTTGATGGTTAATTGACAAATCTAAAAAAAAACAGGCAAGTATTTGCAAAACAAGTATTGAATATAAAGTTTTATTGAATAATTTTTTATGTGGATTATTACGAACAAAGGATAAACTGGATCATCTTGCTACCTACGTGTTTTAATCATACTATGACTCCAAGCAGTTCGGTTAACTTGATTTTCTGCAGTATGTAGTCATAGTATGACTAATGCATCAAATGAATATCCTGCTACTGGATATCTAAATTTTTATCATCTTTACATCGATTGACTGTTCAATAAATTCTTTAGGTGCGCGGGGGATATCCAAAAGCTCATATGCAATTTGTTTGTTGCATATACTTCCTTTCCTAAATCCAGCATAATCGCGATACGAGCTCATTTCCCAATTTTCCATTGCATCAACTAAACCAGCTTTAAGTGGGTTTTGGTGAATATAATGAAAACAAGTGAAGGGGTAATCTTCAATGCTACTTAAATTAGGTGAATTAACATCTTCACACAGCTTTTTATTTGTATGCTGTTGAAATAATGACCCTGTCCTTCCTTCTTGTTTATTTATTGCTCGTGTGTAGGACCGTAACATTATCTTTAGATCATTCCCAAAATTTTCTGGTATTATATCAACTTTTGTATAAACCAATATATGAAAATGATTAGGCATTAAACAGTATGCTATCACATCAACATGTGGCAAGAAGTGTTTTTTAATTTTATTTAGAAAGAAAATATAATTTTCTCTGGTATAAAATATATTTTGGCTATTATTTCCTCTATTGTAAATGTGGTAAAAGTGTTGAGATAACATTTTAGTAATAACTTATTCAATGTAATGGATTAAATATAATAAAAAAATATCATTAGTCATACTATGACTACTTGCAGCATTTTAGCGAATATCCTTAGTGCTCTGAGTCATAGTATGACTAAACCCGGTAGTCAAGTATGACTTGTGTCTATTTCTAATGGGTATGGTTGACAGGCGTCCGACCGTATTGGGTAGTCATACTATGACTACTTGCAGCATTTTAGCGAATATCTTTACTGCTCTGAGTCATAGTATGACTAAACCCGGCACCTGACCGGAATATTCGGGAAACGTGAATCCATATGACCTTTAAAAATAAAATTTTAATGATATGAACATAAAAAAACCGGCTTATAAAACCGGCTTTTTAAGTTATGCCTCATTATTGAAATAGTTAAACTTTGGTGAACTTCACTGTTTTCAGAGAGTCCAGGATTTCTCTTCCCGGTCTGAAATTCACTCTCACACTTTTTATACTATTGGCATTTACCTCTTCTTCTGTATCAAAACCCAAACTGCTGCCGGATAAACTGAATGAACCAAGATTGCCTAATCGTACCGTCTTGCCGTTTCTCAATTGTCTGGACATCAGCATGACAAAGGCTTCTAACACAGCAAGCACATCCACCCGGCTTACTGTGGAAATGTCTGCGATCATTTCGCTCAATTCAGTCAGTGTAATATCCCCACTGCTTACTACACGTGCATAATATTTTTTTGGGGCGGTTCTGTCGCTA
The DNA here is from genome assembly GCA_023393375.1 of Bacteroidota bacterium. GTDB lineage: Bacteria > Bacteroidota > Bacteroidia > Cytophagales > Cyclobacteriaceae > JAEWLI01. The sequence goes on along the minus strand of JAEWLI010000006.1, from coordinate 19,750 downwards.
GGATTAGCGAGTTGTACAACTTTAAAATTTCCCATAGAATGGCTGTTTAAATTAAAACTATATTTTATTGATACTAAATTAGGAAATAAGGTATGGTAAAAAAGCGCGATTATTTAACAATGGCATATCCGTAAGATAAAACATTAATATTCAATGAAAATGAATAATTGTTCAATCAAAATAGTCCCTTTTCAAAATCAGTGCAGTCGTTTTTAAATTTCAGTACTCTGATTTTTCAAAATCACTGCACTGAGTTGATCAATTCAGTGCAGTGAATTGAGCAACTCAGTGCAGTGAATCAAACAAGTCACTACTGTCATTTTGGAAATTCACTACTGTCATTTAAAAAGTTCTGTTTCGTGAATTTTATACGCTTAATATTTGAAAATTTAACATCGAATTTTTCTCCTTATCAATTGATTTTGATGGATTGTGATTTTGTCACTGCGGGTAGAGGTAATATTTTACATTGAATTTGTACAATATTTCTTTGAAATGAAATAAAACCCAAAATAAATCATTTCAACTTCGCAAAATTTTTGTGTTTTAAAAGCCGATTTAATCATACTATGACTACATGCGTACAAGAGTGGATTACCAGAACTGCCCGGAGTCATAGTATGATTTGTGCCTAACCATTCCGGTGCTGACTCACTGGCAAAACACTTCAAGGTTTAGGTTTACTTTGAAAAATTATTAGAAGTGTTTTTACCCTGCTACCGCTTGCCCAGGGCAGATAAAACCCTTGAAGATGTGTTCGCAAATTCCAAAACAGGTCAAAAAATCCACCAATCCTTTAATCCTGTAAATCCTGATTCAGACAATGAGCGTTGAGACCACTTTTATCGCACATGTTTAACGTGATCAAGTACCACTACATATCCTCATTTCTTACCCGAACCTAAGATTCCCCTCTCGAGGATTTAAGGATTTCGGAAAAACCAAATACCTCAGAGTTGGGTTCATTTTATGAATATTAGAATATTGGAGGTGCTTTCTTGGTTGCTACCGCTTGCTCAGGGCAGATAAAACTTTTAAGGATTATATATGCACCAGATCTTTTTTGGTTGTTTGAACATGAAAGATCAGCTATCGGATCAGGAGGCGGGCCAAGATCGTAATGGCCTAAAGCGTTGGGAGGCTTGGCTGCCGGGTAGCCCTGGGCGGGCGGTAGGGCGTGAGGCAGTGCGGAACCCCAAAACTTTTTATAATTAAATTATTTCACACTCTGATAACGGCTGGATCTTCCACAGCTTTAGTACGTAAACGCGTTTTGGAATATTCTTTTAGGTATACCGTGAATGTAGAACCCTGGCCGGGCTTACTTTCTACCTCAATTCGGCCCCCGTTTTTTTCAACCATGTTTTTGATCAGATGCAGGCCTATGCCCCTGCCTTCAACCTGTTTGTTAAATCTTTTGAATGGCTTAAAGAGTTTTTTCCCTACTTTAGACATATCCATGCCAATGCCATCGTCCTGAATTTTTAGTACAATATAATCGGAGGATTGTAGTGTAGAAATCGTGATCTGAGGGCTTTTGTCTTTTTTTCGATATTTAATGGCGTTGCTGATGAGGTTACTGAAAATACTGAATAAATACACTTCGTAATAAATGATGGAAGGCGCAACATCGAACAGATGCGTTACATTGGTGGATGTGGCCTCCATATCAATTTTGTATTCATCCTTAACCATTTGTAATATGTCATCGAAATAGATCTCTTTTGCCCCGGTCACTTCCTGGTTTTGAAGATCGATCATTTGAGTAAGACCAGTGAATAATTCATTCAGCCGGTTGACGATTTTTCCAAATTGCTGAAAATATGTAGCTTTTTGATCGGTATCTTTAGCATTTTCTACTAAAGTAAGCAGGAGATTGAGGTTGTTGATGGGACTTTTAAGGTCATGCGATATGGTATAGGCATAATCTTCCAATTCAATATTGGCTTTGTTGAGTTGACTGTTCAAGGCATTGATCTCTTCGATTTGTTCTGAGGCTTCAAGATTCTTCAGCCGCAACTGTTCAGTTACTTCGAGCAACTGCATATTTTGTTTTTTTATTTCTTCGTACGGGGATACGGGAACTTCTTTCTCAAAATATCTGGCCCACCCGGATATGATTAATTTGTTGATTGGGATAGTTTTGGTAAGTATTTTCATTCCCATGGTGACCGAGGTGCCATTGGGGGATGTTTCAATATGGAAAAAATCAACCAGCTTTTTGGAATATTGTAAGCCACAGCCTTTGCTACCCGGTGCTACAGGATTGTTTAACAATTCGCCTAATCTGGCAATCCCAGGCCCTGCATCTGTGATGATTACTTCCAAAACATGCACCGGTTCATCATGAATGATATTAAAAACTATCTCGCCTTTTTTGGCATATTCCAGGCAGTTTCTGCAAATTTCGGATATGGCAGTAACGAAACCGGTTTTTACCGATACCCCGATTCCCGTTAATTCACATAACTGAGAAGCCCTTTTATGCGCAAGGATAATGTCCAGCTCATTTTGAAGGTCGAATTTGATGACAGGGGTTTTCATTGATTTAATTCTTGGTTACAATTATAAGAAGATCATCAGTATTTCGGGAAAAATCTTTGTACAATGCTGCAGCGATTACACTTCCATCATGATTCATAATATTCGGCAGATGATTTAAGTCCCATCGGGATTTTAATCCATCGGAATGAACAATCAACGTTTCATTTTTGTGCCATTCCGCTACATAGCTTTTTATTGTATTGGGTTTCGAGTGTCCGATTATCCCGTTGTAAGACATCAGACTTTTTATTTTTTCATAACCTATAATCCGTGCTGAAATATTCCCAAGTCCCACATACGAGATTGAATTGTTGATTTTGTCCAGATGTAAAACCATTCCAACTGCTCCTCTGGTACTCCTTATGTTTTTATGTATCAGCTGAACAGTATCATCGGGAGACATGCTTCCTGTCACCTTAAACTCTTTTACGGCATGATATACTGCTTTAGCTGCTTCCGGTCCATGCCCCAGTCCATCCAGGGCAATTAACCGTACATGCCGCTTGCTTTCAATCTTATACCAACCATCGCCGCACTCTGTTTCACCTGGTTTGGGAATCATAAGGGCATTGATTTTTGGAGAGTCTTTTAGATCAGCAACATCAGGTTTGTTTATATACATTCTGGACAATAGAATAGTTCCCCATTGAGGCAATGAATATATCTCAAATACATCGGATAAACGTTTTATTGATCCTAAGCCTTGTCCAAGGGTATTGGTAGATGAGGCACCATCAGTGAGCATTACCTCAGCATTGGCCATCCCAGGCCCTCTGTCCACACTAATCAGTTCTAATCCCTGCAGGTTAGGTGTATCAATGATTTTCACCAATAATTCCCCTTCTCTGGCATGTTTTAAGATATTGCTGATCAATTCGGCTACTACAATATCCAATTCAGCCAATTTATAAGGGGTAAAACCTACTTGTTCAGATAATCTCTTGATTTCTTTTTTGATGAAACTAACGTAACTTCTATCAATTACCTTTAGTTTGACATGTGTGCAGTTATCCATTCTTCCACCTTATTACGGTAATTGTTGTCCCCTCCCCCACTACACTTTTGATATTAAATTCATTAACAAGGCGTTTTGCTCCGGGCAGTCCCATCCCCAGACTTCTGGATGATGAATAACCATCTTGCATGGCTTGTTTGATATCGGCAATTCCTGGGCCTTTGTCTTCAAAAGTAATTTTTATTCCTGTTTTACTTAACAAGCTTACAATCTCCACAATTGCCCTACCGCCATTTGCATATTTCAGCATGTTCCTTACCAGTTCACTGGCTGCAGTAATGAGTTTGGTTTGATTTACTAAAGACATTCCCATCCGGTTGGCCATTTCTTTCAACCGGTTTCTGAAAAAAATAACATCCTGCTCTTTTATAATAGGGAATGCTTCTTTGTTGAGGCTAATCATCTGCACTCAAATCATAGTCGTTGTCGATCGACCTTTCTTGTAGCAAAGCCATGCCCTTTTCTACATTTAATGCTGTATGAACACCCTGCAAGGTAAGCCCCAGTTCAACCAAAGTGATGGCCACTGCAGGCTGCATGCCTACAATTACAGTTTCTGCATCAAGTATTTTTGACATTTGGGCAATATTTCCCAAAATACGCCCCATAAAAGAATCGACAATGCTTACTGCCGAAATATCAATCAATACACCTTTTGCCTCGGTATCATTCACCATTTTGATCAGATCTGCTTCAAGATTTAAAGCCAGTCGGTCATATAAATCCACCTGTATGGTTACCAGGAGAAAGGGACCTAATTTTAATATAGGTATTTTATCCATAATTATTCAACCCCGTTTTTCCTATCCTGTCTTACTACTTTGAGCCTGAGATTTTCAAAGGCAAAACGTAAAGCACTGGCCAAAGATGCTTTAGTTGTAATATTAGAAAGGTCAATCCCTAAATGAACAATGGTTTGTGCTATTTCCGGGCGTATACCGCTTATCACACATTCTGCACCCATCAATCGGGTAGCACTTACGGTCTTAATAAGGTGTTGGGCAACCAATGAATCTACTGCTGGTACGCCTGAAATATCAAGGATGGCAATTGTACTACCTGTGTTTACAATTTCCTGGAGCAGGTTTTCCATCACAACCTGAGTACGGGAGCTATCTAATGTGCCAATAATAGGCAAAGCCACAATTCCTTCCCATACCCTGATCACGGGTGTGGAAATCTCTGCAATCTCATCTGATTGTCTCACAATTACTTCCTCCCGCCCTTTAATAAAACTTTCGAATGTTGCAATATTCAGTTTATCTATGAGTGTCGATATAGTTCCGGTTTCTTTGTAAAGTAATCCAATATCATCTTTCAGCTCCTTTTCCAATACTTTAATAAATGCATTTTTAAGACACATCATGTAAACACCTGTTTCCCGGGGTGAAAAACCCTGCATAGCTCTTGAAAGTGATAAACCCGAAACAATTTCCATCACCTCATCATAATCGGAAGCATCAATATCGGTAAAATTGCCATTCTTTAAAGCCTTGAGCAATGCTGTCAGCAATTCTTCTGACTGGCTGCGTGAATCTTCATTGGATACCAAATCATCCCTAAGCGTTTCATTTTCGAGTTGAAATTGAATCCAAGTATCTATCAGGGATTTCTTTTTTTTTAGAAGTAGTTCTATTGTTTTAGGGCTCATATCAGAATATTAAAAATATAAAAAATAGTTAACCAAATGTAAACCTTTTGGCACTATTAAAAAAGGTAAACTCTGTAAATGAATGATTGTTAATTGTTGCGGGATAATAACCAAACCACAACTGTACAGAAAAGTTCATGGTAGTTCCATCATTCATGATTTTTCCCTAAATTTCCGCATAAGATTTTATTTGTCAGGAACCGGGTAAATAATATGGATGTAAAAATTGATGTTTCCTGGAAAAATATGCTTCAGGAGGAATTTCAAAAAGATTATTTTAAAGAACTGGTCAGTTTTGTAAAAGAAGAGTATAAAAAAGGTAGAATTTATCCTCCCGGAAAACTGATTTTCAGTGCTTTCGATCACTGTTCCTTTGAAGACATAAAGGTTGTGATCATTGGGCAGGATCCCTATCATGGGCTGGGTCAAGCTAATGGTCTGTGTTTTTCTGTAAATGACGGCATTGAAATACCACCCTCTTTGAAGAATATTTTTAAAGAGATCCAACAAGATTTGGGGAAACCTATTCCTTCCAGCGGCAACCTTAACAGATGGGCACGACAAGGTGTTTTATTGTTGAATGCCACACTGACTGTAAGGGCAAATCTCGCCGGATCACATCAGCGAAGGGGATGGGAAGAATTTACCGACGCAGTGATCAGGTTGGTATCTGATCAAAAAGAAGGCATCGTATTTATGCTTTGGGGGGCATATGCACAAAAAAAGGGTGAAATCATTGACCGGAAGAAGCACTTCGTTCTTTCCAGTGTGCATCCCTCACCACTTTCTGCAAGCCGGGGATTTATGGGCTGCCGGCACTTTAGCAAGGCAAATGAATACCTGAAAAAAACAGGGAAGACAGAAATTGATTGGTAATCTGATTTAATAGAATCACGGTGGCGGTAAAAAATTTTAAAATATACAGTTCTTCGGCAGGTTCGGGCAAAACCTATACCCTTGCCAAGTCATACCTGCTATTGGTAATCAAAAACCCGCTGCTTTATAAAAATATACTTGCTGTTACATTTACCAATAAAGCAGCCTGGGAAATGAAAAGCAGGATCATGGAATACCTGCACCAACTCGCCACAGGTAAAAATTGCCCTGTTTTAAATGATCTGCTATTGGAAACAGGTCTTCCTGAAGATAAAATCCGTGAACATGCCGCTCTTGCCCTGGCCAATATCCTGCACCATTACCCTATGTTTTCTGTAAAAACCATCGACAGTTTTTTTCAGAACATAGTTCAGGCATTTGCAAAAGAAATAGGGCTTCAAGGTGGTTTTGAAATAGAACTGGATCAGGAAGTTGTGCTGGATAACCTGGTAGACCGGGTGATGCTGGATGTGGGTACCAATAAACAATTGACAAAGTGGCTCATCCGGTTTTCGGAAAATCGGGTGACAGAGGGCAAATCCTGGGACATTAAAGAAGACATTAAAAGGCTTGCCTGGGAGATTTTTAATGAAAATTTCAAAACTTTCGAACAGGAAATCCATCAAAACAGCCATATCGTACCGGAATTGTTGACTGCGATGAATAAGGTAATCAATGATTTCGAATCAGGATTAAAATCATTGGGAAAAGAAGCAGTACAATTGATGCGCGCAGCTGGGCTGGAAGTTCACGATTTCAGTTATTCGTCAAATGGTGTTATGGGGTATTTGGAGAAATTGTCACGCGGACAAACCAAGGCACCCTCAGGCCGTTTTCTGGGCACATGTGATCAACCTGACAAGTTATATAAAAAAAATGATCCTAAAGAAAGCCGGATCGTGGATTTGTATTACAATGGCCTTCAACAAATTATCTGTAGGGTAACGGAAATGTTCGAAGAAGATATACTTCATTATACCACCGCAAAAGCACTCAGCAGGTACATTTATACCCTTGGGATTTTATCAGACGTATCTTTAAAACTAAATGATTACAGGGAAGAAAATCAAACCCTGTTGATTTCCGACCTCGCCGATTTCCTCAAAAAAATCATCCAGGAAAATGATGCCCCATTTATTTATGAAAAATCTGGTACCCGGTTCAAGTATTATATGATAGATGAGTTCCAGGATACTTCCGGATTTCAATGGGACAATTTTAAACCATTGATTACAAACAGCCTGGCGGAGGGTCATCTTAACCTTGCCGTGGGTGATGTAAAACAATCGATCTACCGCTGGCGTGGTGGCAATTGGGAACTGTTGTTGCAACAACTGCAACAAGACATTCATCCGGAAATGACAGAGAAACTCAACCTGGACACTAATTTCCGGAGCAGAAAAATGCTGATCAGGTTTTTTAATTCGCTTTTTGCCATCGCACCGGAAATCATTCAAATTCATTTAGCAGGTTCCATACCTGAGGTGGAGACAACTGTAAAACAGGAAATATTACCGGCCATTGAAAAAATAAAACTTGCGTATAGTGATGCCTTACAGGTAATACCAGCGTCGGAGCTGAACATTGAAGATCAGGGATTTGTAAAGGCCGAATTTTATGAAAGCAATCAGGAAGAATCATGGCAGCAACAAATTTTAAACCGGTTGCCTTCACTGCTGGAAAACTTGCAGGATGCTCATTATGCTTTAGACGATGTTGCATTTCTGGTGAGGAATAAAGATGAGGGGGAAAAAATCATCCGGTTTTTGATGGATCATCAGGCATCTGACAATGCCAGGGAAGGTTATCGTTATGATGCAATTTCTTCAGAATCATTATATCTTTCTGTTGCTCATTCGGTAAAGGTATTGCTCAATGCATTCGAATATCTTGATCATCCAGAAAATGAGATAGCCTTTTTTAATCTGGTATATGAGTATCAGGTATTTATATTGGCAAATAAGGAATATTTACACCCGGACATCATTACACAAAGCAAAGAACAGTCATTTGTCAATTCACAACAATTATTGCCTGCTGATTTTCTGATACAAAAATCATTATTGGTGGCCCTTCCTTTGTATGAACTGGCAGAAGCACTGGTGAGAATGTTTGGTTTGCAGAAAATGCAGGGAGAATGGCCTTTCCTTCAGGCTTTCCTTGACCTGATTGTCGCGTACGCTCAAAAGGAACGTGGAGAAGTCAAAGGATTTTTGGAGTGGTGGCAAAAAACCGGAAAAACCTGTTCCATTCAGATGCCCGACAATATGGATGCTGCTAAAGTATTGACCATTCATAAATCAAAGGGCTTGCAATTTAAAGTGGTAATTATTCCTTTCTGCAATTGGAACCTGGAACACAATCCTGTTTTTGATAATATCATTTGGTGTGAAGCTGATCAGCCACCGTTCAATAGTGTAAAACGCATGCCAGTGAAATATGGTACCGTATTGAAAGATACATTGTTCCGAAAGCAATATTATGAAGAAAAGGTAAGATCAGCGATTGACAATCTCAATCTGCTCTATGTGGCGGTGACCCGTGCCAGGGAACAACTTTATATTTCAGGATGCGCTCCATCGACTAAAACCAATGGGGAAAATTCTTTCAAAACTGTTTCTGATCTTCTTTTTACTTCATTCAATCAACTTCAGTTGCCACCAGCACGAGCCAACTACCAATTTTTGGATTTTAGTCAATATTGGGATCCAGCTAAAGCGGTGTTTGAAGCTGGAATAATTGATAAAAAACCTTCAGTGAATGCACATAAAGAACCCGAGGAACCTTTGACCAAGTTTATTTCTGAAGATTGGCGCAATCGGATTGCTGTTAAGTTTTCTTCCCATGCTTTAGTTGATGAATCCGGAGACAGGGCACAGAAGATCCGATATGGCAAACTTGTGCATTACCTTCTTTCCAAAGTAGATACCTATCAAGATGTGCCCAAAGTAATAAGGGAATTTTATTACGAAGGGACTATCAACAGTGAAGAAATGAAAATTTTAGAAGAGAAATTGGCTACATTATTTACAGATACACAAATCAAAGAATGGTTTTCCGGAAAGTACCAAATTAAGACAGAGGCACCGGTGATACTTCCTGATGGCACCACCATGAGACCAGACAGAATTCTGGTTACCGGTGATAAGGCGATTGCCATAGATTTTAAAACCGGACAAAAAAAACCTTCTGACCTTAAGCAGGTAGAAGCTTACAAAATATTATTGACCCGAATGGGATACAAGCGCGTAGAAGGCTATTTATTGTATCTTGACGATATCACCTATTTAAAAGTGGAAGAGATATGAAAGCTTTTTTAGAGGAGTTAGCTGAAAACCTCATCAAAAGGTACGGAAAAGACGCCAGTTCCCTTACATTGGTATTTCCAAACAGAAGAGCAGGGCTATTTTTTCAGAAATATTTATCCAACCATATTTCTTCACCCATCTGGGCACCAAGAATATTCAGTATCGAAGATTTTATACTGAAACACAGCAGTTTGCAGGTTGCCGATAAAATTACCCTCATATTCAAATTGTATGAAACTTACGTGAAGCATAGTCCCGTTTCAGAAACTTTTGACCGGTTCTATTATTGGGGCGACCTTTTGCTCAACGACTTTGATGAAATCGATAAATACCTGATTGATGCCGGTTTGTTATTCAAAGACCTGTTGTATCAAAAAGAGCTGGAATCAACCTATGATTACCTTTCAACAGAACAGAAAGAAGCCATAATTACTTTTTGGTCAGCATTTAAAAGCCGTTTGTCGCGGCATCAGGAAGATTTTTTGTCCACATGGAAAATCCTCTACCAGGTTTACCAGGAATTCAGGGAAGCGCTTCAAAACAAAGGCATAGGTTATGGGGGAATGATTTACCGTATGATTGCTGAAGAACCTCAAAAATATCTTTCTTTAGGCGACAATGAAAAGGTGATTTTTGTTGGGCTGAATGCATTAAACAAGGCAGAAGAATCCATCGTCAAAAGGATTATTCAGGATGGTAAAGGTGAAATCATCTGGGATACCGATAGTTTATACATGGACAATCCATTGCATGAAGCAGGCGTATTTTTAAGAAGATACCGTAGGGATAAGATATTTTCAAAGACCTTTCCCCAAAAATCACCTGACACAATCGTCCAAAACAACGAAAGATCTGTAAAAATCACTGGTGTCCCTTCTGAAACAGGCCAGGTAAAACATGCCGCTCAGCTCATCGGGGAAATTTCTTTACAGGAATCCTGGGATCCTCAACGAACTGCCATCATATTGCCCGATGAAAAGTTACTGTTTCCGGTATTAAATTCACTGCCCAAACAATTAAAAAATATCAATATCACAATGGGCTATCCACTAAAGGATACGCCGGTATTTAATTACCTGGAAAGCCTGATCGAAATACATCATCATGTCAAAAATACCAATGAGGGCAGGTCATTTTATTATAAATACCTTCTTCCGGTAGTGAAACATGCTTATTTCCATAGGTTTAATCCTGAAAAAGCCAATCAACTGATCCATCTGATTGAAAACCACAACCGAATTTCGATCAATGAAGATGAGGTGGGTGTCAGTAATAATTATCCAGACATTTTTAAAGAAGTAAAAGAAGGGGCAGAACTAATCGATTTATTGTTGGAGGTATTGATATTTATGACCACCTCCGATCTATCTGATATTGAGAAAGAATATGCCTTTCAGTTGAAAAAACTGCTCACCAGGTTACAGGAGATTATTTCTACTTCCCAGGTCACATTAAATTTTAAAATTCTGCTCAAACTGTTTCGCCAAACGGTGCAGGGAGCCAGGGTGCCATTCTCCGGTGAACCTCTGAACGGATTACAAATCATGGGGGCACTTGAGACCAGAAATCTGGATTTTGAGAATGTCTTTATCCTTTCATTCAATGAAGGTTCATATCCCCGTACCGCTCATTTGCATTCATTTATTCCTTTCAACCTTAGAAGAGGGTATGGCTTACCGACTTTCGAACAGCAGGACGCCATCTATTCCTATAACTTTTACAGGCTTCTGCAACGGGCAAAAAACGTCTATATCTTCTACAACACCAATGGGAATAACGGTGGTGGGGAAATGAGCAGGTATTTGTATCAACTGATTTATGGCAATCAAATACAGCATCATCATGTATTGGCCGTATCTCCAATAAATATCGTCAAACAGCCGTTGACTGAAATGGCCAAAAGCGGATTTATAATGCAAAAGTTGAACAGATATTTGGACGTATCTGCTGCAAAAGCATTAACGCCTTCTGCCATCAACATCTATCTGGATTGTCAGATGAAGTTTTATTTCAGGTATGTGGTTGACTTGTATGAACCCAATGAAGTGAAGGAAGAAGTGGATCCCATGGTTTTTGGCAACCTGCTTCATAAAACCATGGAAACCTTGTACCATGATTTTGAAGATGTAAAAATGCGGAAGCAGGTAACTCCTTTGGAACTGGCTGTCTTAAAAAATAAAGTAAGTGATGCTGTAAAAGATGCTTTTCAATCGGAATATGGCAAAAAAGGGGCCTTTGATATTTCAGGTCGAAATATCATCATTGCTGAAATCATCCAAAAGATGGCCGTTCAGGTACTTGACAAGGATACACTTTACGCCCCTTTCAGCATATTAGGACTTGAAGGTGGTGCGGGAGGTCGCCCTTTCAACGGATTTATCGAAATTAAGCATCAAAACTCCAGGCACAAAGTGCTTATCAAGGGCATAGTGGACAGGATTGACTGTAAAAATGATGTAGTACGGATTATAGATTATAAAACCGGTAAGGATGATAAAAAGATCGAAAACATTGAATCTTTGTTCGACAGTGACCATCCCAAAAGAAATAAAGCGGCCATGCAAACCATCTTGTACAGCCTGATTTATCTTCAAAACTATGGGGATAAACAATTGAAAATCACTCCCGGGATCTTCAATATCCGTGAGCTCTTTTCAGAAAGTTTTGACCACAGGCTCCAATTGAAACAGCAGAATGGTGAAGGTTATGAATACATCACTGATATCAGACCTTATTTACCCGATTTCCAGTTTCATCTGAAAAACCTGTTGCAGGAAATATTTGATGCCAGTAAATCATTTACCCATACTGCTGACGAAAGGAAATGCCAGTATTGTCCTTATGTTAGAATATGTGGAAGATAAAACCCTGCTCTTTATCTTTTATCAAGACTTTGATAATTCTGTTTGGGATATACATTTTTATATGCTGGCCTGATAATTCGTTTGGAGTCAAAGTTGAGCTCTTCTATTCTATGTGAACACCAACCTGCGATCCGTGACATGGCAAATAAGGCGGTATATAATTCTTCCTTCAAACCAATACATGAATAAACAAATCCTGAATAAAAATCGACGTTGGCACAAACCCGTTTGGCTGTTTTTTCACCCTTAAAGTCATAAAATATCTGAGGTGTTAGTTTTTCAATGACATTGTAAAGGCCGAACTCTTCGCTGCGTTTTTTCTCTTCTGCCAATTGTGTCGCCATTTGTTTTAACAAAATTGCCCTGGGATCGGTGATGGTGTACACTGCATGACCAATTCCATAAATCTTACCAGAACGGTCGAAAGCTTGTTTTCTGAGAATTTTCCACAGATAATCCTCTATTTCTTTTTCATTGGACCAGTCTTTCACATTCTTCTTGATGTTTTCCATCATGGTCAGCACTTCATGGTTAGCACCGCCATGCAAAGGGCCTTTTAAAGATGCCAAAGCAGAAGCTACTGCAGAATAAGTATCGGTTCCTGTAGAACTGGTCACTCTTATGGTGAATGAGGAGTTGTTACCACCACCGTGTTCGGCATGCAATATCAGGGACAGGTCCAGAATATCAGCATCGAGTCTGGTATATTTCCCTTCACCTTTTAACATGTACAAGAAATTCTCGGCTACACTCATATGTGGTTGCGGATGCCGGATTGATAAAGTTTTACGGAAATGGGCATGCCGCATGGTGTGGTAGGAATAGGCTATAATGGTTGGGAATTTAGCGATCAGGCTAAGTGATTGACCAAGTACATTCTCCAGCGAATTATCTTCTGCCTTATCATCGAGCGCATATAATCCCAATACACTTCTGGCCAACATGTTCATTATATTTTTACCGGTCAGGTTCAGGATCATGTTTTTGGTAAATGATTCCGGCAATTCACGCTGTTCTACCATATAATCATTAAACTCCTTCAGAGCTGTCTCACCAGGCAATTTTCCGGTCAATAACAAATAAATTACTTCTTCAAATGCATGCCGCTTTTCGGCAGTGGCTCCCATGGCTAGATCTTCCACATCTATCCCCCTGTACACCAGTTTTCCGGGAATGGGCACCATTGTATCATTTTCCCGGGTATATCCCACTACATCCCCGATGTTGGTCAAACCAACCAATACACCGGTATGATCAGCATTTCGAAGTCCGCGTTTTACATTATACTGCGTGAACAATTCAGGTTCTATTTTACATGCGCCAGCCACACTGGCAGATAATTTTTTAATCAGATCCATTATAAAACCACAATTTGTAAGTGAAAAATATTTGTTGAATGAAGGGTCATTAAACCGCCTGCAAATCGGCAGCAAAGATAAAATATATTATTCTTCAAAAAATAGGAAAACTACTTTTTAATTAAAATTTAATTTAGCAAAACAAAATTATATAAAGATATTTTACAAAAACCATTATATAAGTTTTGCATGAAAAAGAATGGTGTCACTAACATCAATTATTGGTAAAATTAAAATTTTATTCCTCATCCTGCTTGCTTCTACCCCACCCTTGTCGGACCAGGCGTTCTTTTACCCCATAATCCAATTCAGGGTTGAGCCGTTCACCTGTTGGGGTGTAAATAAAGCGGTGATTATTGTTCAGATCATTTATCTCAGGGCCAATTGGATAAGCATTCATTTTGGTGCCTGGATAGGTTGTTCTCATCAAACAGGTGATTCTTGACGAGCTGCAATCTTTGTTTAACCAATCACGAATTTCACGTTCTTTTAAAATCAGTGGCATGTTTTTTTGGCCAATCCGCAATAAAAGTTCATTTGCAGGTTGTGTTAATAAGGCAAATCCTGTATGTAAAGCTGTCTCCTTCCAAATTGCCCCAAATGCGAACAGGCGTTGGTCTTGTACATAAACACAATAGGGTGTTGTCTCCTTCCAAACCACAAAACAATTGGCCAATACCACACACCGGTTATCTCTGATTGCTTTTAATAATTCGAACCGTATTGTGCGGGGTTGTTTCCAATGGGAAAGAATCTTTTCCAAAGGGATAAAATAAAATAATTGTGTGGTGCTTTTTTCATTCCAATTGTAATGCCATTTCAATTCCACAATTTCATTGGGCGTATGGTTCATAATAGCCGGGGCAAATTGATTAACGGCAATGTTGTAACATTCCCGATAGTCATAAACTGCTCTGGCATTGATAAACTTTGTCAGATGGTTTTTTTTGGTAGCGATACAAAAATGTAATTGCATGCTATTGACCCAGTGGGTGAATGAGCTCCGGATTTTTGTTCCTGACATTTCCAACCAAATTTGAAACCGGGTAGGCTGTCATTAATTCTGCCGGATAAGGTTGTAGTAAATCCATTGCCTCTGCGGGATCGAGGTGTGGATCCAGCCATTTATGTTCAAACTCCGGCTGAAGAATCACCGGCATTCTGTCATGGATAGGTTCCACCAGTTCATTGGCTGTGGTGGTGATAATAGAAAAGGTAAGTAAGTTGAATTCCTTGTGGTGTTCCCAAATACCGGCAAAAGCATAAGCAGCACCTGTTTTTAACATGATGCGGAAGGGTTGTTTCTCTTTTCCCGATTTTTTCCATTCATAAAACCCATCAGCAACTACCAGACATCGCCTTTTCTCCATAATGTTTTTAAAAGAAGGCTTTTCAGCTAAAGACTCCCTCCGGACGTTGATCATTTTAAATCCTGTTTTAGCATCCTTAGCCCAAAAAGGCACCAATCCCCACTGAAAATGGCTTAATATTTCCGGATGTTTATCGGTGATCACCGGTAATTTTTCAGTCGGAGCGCAATTGTAATTTTTTTGATACAAATCATCAAGTGCCACTTTAAACCTGCGGTGCACTTCTAACATATCCACCTGAACTGTATATCTGCCACACATAACCTACTCATTTATAATTTCAAAAATACTAATTTATTTAGTAGTTGATTAAATTTTAGCCATAATTATTAGTTTTATTAATAACTATATTTAAAACATAGTGTTACAAGATTCTTGATTACTAATATTTTTATATGTATAAATGACAGAGAATTATTAAAACTGAGTATTTTTTTGCATTATTTCTTAAATGTTAAAATATTTGTGTAAATTTTTTCAAAAAAGAAGGGGATTTTATGTCAGTGACTAAAAAGTCTTCGTTTTTTTAATTAAATCTGATTGACAATACTTAATAAGCGTAAATGAATTATTTCCGGATACTACCCTTATTTTTAATTATAATCTTTTCAGGAATACCTACCTTATATGCCCAAGAATCAGGATTATCAGCAATAGCTGAAAAGGGTGAGGGAATTTTCGCTCTTTTGAGACGCCATGGCTTAGACCCCTCTACCTATGCTGAGAAATTTGTGGAACTAAACAAACCCAACCTTGGCAGCGACAATGCTTTGTTGGTGGGAAAATCCTATATTCTCCCGGCAAACCCAGCAACCCCTGTAGTAGTACCAGCCAGTGAAGCAGGCAAACCCAATAAACTGATCAGGCCATTATTAGGAAAAAAATACGAAGAAATTACCATAAGAGATCGCCAATTGGAAGGAGCGGTTTATTATTTGATTTCCGGACATGGCGGACCGGATCCAGGTGCCATGGCGAAATATGGAGATCATTATATCAGTGAAGATGAATACGCATATGATGTTACCTTAAGATTGTACAGAAGGTTATTGGAACATGGTGCCACAGCTTATATGATCATCAGAGATGATAATGACGGTATCCGTGATGATGCTATTTTGGGCTTAGATACTGATGAAACCTGTTTTCTGGATCTCCCCATCCCACTGAGTCAAAAAGAAAGATTGCAACAGCAAACAGAAGTTGTGAATAATCTTTTCAAAAAACATGCCGGGGCTCACCAGCGGTTAATAGTTGTTCATATTGACAGCAGAAAATTGGGTGAAAATATCGATGTGTTTTTTTATCACCACCATAGGAGCAAATCAGGGGAAAAACTTTCAAGGCATATTCATGAATCTTTTCGTAAGAAATATGCCCAACATCAGCCCAACAGAACTTATGATGGAACTGTATCAGCAAGGAGTGGGTTGTATGTGATCAAAAACACCTTACCTCCTACCGTATTTTTAGAATTGGGCAATATCAAAAATGCGAGGGACCAGAAAAGGTTTGTGATCAGCACCAATCGTCAGGCCATGGCCAATTGGATAGCCGAAGGCATTATTGCCGACCGTTTGGAAAATAAATGATTGGATAAATTCCAGCTTTCAGGCTCAAAAAAAGTGCCTTTATTAAATACCAAGGAAAGGTCATTGATTTTTATATTCAAAAATTTGAACTTAAATCTTCCATTATGTGTATAAATATATAAATTTGTGTGTATAGTTTAAGAATGGCAAATGAGGACAAATATTGACATAAACGATAAGCTACTGAAAGAAGCTATGAAAATGAGCAAGATCGCAACAAAAAAAGATCTGATCAATAAAGCTTTGGAAGAATATGTTAGGTTTTTACATAGAGAAAGTTTACGCAATTTAAGAGGTAAGGTTTCTTTCTTTCCCAATGAAGAATAACCTGACACATTCAGAAACTTTAGTTGACAGTTCTGTTTGGATTGATTACCTCAAAAACGTAAAATCACCAAAGACGGAATTATTAGACAAACTCATCCAGCTTGATTTGGTCGCAATCTGTCCTCAAGTAATTCAGGAAATTTTACAAGGTATCAGGGATGACAAAGAATTCAACAAGGTGAGGATACATTTGCTGAACCTTAATGTTTTCACAGTTGATCATATTGAATTAGCCGTAGGTGCCGCCAGTATGTACAGGGCTTTGCGGAAAAAAGGGATTACTATAAGAAAACAAAATGATTGTTCAATTGCATACTATTGTATGCGGTTTAACTTGGTATTGCTACATTCTGACCGGGATTTCAATTTAATTGTAAATGAATTTGACATTGTGA
Organism: Bacteroidota bacterium; assembly: GCA_023393375.1. Taxonomy (GTDB): domain Bacteria; phylum Bacteroidota; class Bacteroidia; order Cytophagales; family Cyclobacteriaceae; genus JAEWLI01. The sequence goes on along the minus strand of JAEWLI010000006.1, from coordinate 2,450 downwards.
CAATATAAAATTGCCCAGATCCTAATTTAAAGTGATGATATTATTTTTTCGGATGTAAGCGGTCTGATCATCCCATTTAATTTTCATCCATATACCATCTTCACCAGCTATTCTTACCTTATGGCCTTTGTCCACCAGGTCAATCATCCGTGCTGCAGCTGAAGGTTCTTCCATTAAAAAGGCTTCATTGGTGATGATTCCCCGATAACTTTTATCACCAAAATTGATAAGAACAAAGAGGATGCTTAGGATTATCACGTACCCGATGGTGAGTCCTACCGGTTTATTTGCTGACTTTCTGACATTTCTGTAGATCAAGGCAAACCACAACAAGGACAAGGCAAGAAAAAGGTAAACAATCTCCTGGTAATAATTATAGTAAATGTTGCCCAGCAGTTCCAGATCGTTAAACTCATATCCAACCAACTGGTGTTCTTTGGCCAGGCTTTCCATTTTTTTTAAGGCCGCTCTTTCTGACGTTTGGCGATAATAGAGATTCAGGTAATACAAAGCCATGCTGTAATCTTCCAACCCTTCGTTGATATAGGCCATCTTTACCAGCATTTCAGGAGATGATAACTGATAATTATGGAAAATGCTGTGGTAGATCTCATAAGCTTCCGTATAATTCTTTTGATCATACAGCTCGTCGGCCCGATGTAATTGACTGACCACATCCTGAGCGTGCAGACTACACTGTAAACCTATCCATACTGTTAAAAATAAAAAAAATCTTTTTGACATAACTGAAAGATGCTTCTAAATAATAATCGAAAAAAGTCTCCTGATTATTGTGTATTGGCAAATATGCGAATAGTTTTCAAAAAATGGCGTATTTACGATGTATAAATGCTATGGAATAGCGTTCAGTTCCGGCGTTTATGCGAAAAAACTTAAATAATTTTAAAAGTAGTTTGCATTTTAATATCAGTCTGCTATTTTTGCAACTCCATTTACAAACGCAGCAGGAAATTAGTTTCTGATTCCGTAGCTCAGCTGGTAGAGCAACGCCCTTTTAAGGCGTGGGTCCTGGGTTCGAATCCCAGCGGGATCACTTGAAAACCTCGGTATTAGCCGGGTTTTTTTTATTTGGTGAAATTCAAAATCATATAGTTATAGCAAATGAGCTGGTGGGATAAGAAGTTTATTCCTTCAGCTTTAGCGGGGAATCCTTCCTTAAAGGAAACAAATGGCTTCCTTTCGAAAGCCATTTGTTCGTAATTTATTTTTCCTCTTTGGCCGAATTACTTCCGCGGGTAATCCGTGTCCTCGCGGTGGTCATGGTGGTGGAGATTACCTTATTAACTTCTGCGACTAGCACAGTTACCTTTTGCTTTAGGTCGGTATCCTCGTTCACCTTTTCGGCTACACCAAGTACTACCAACAAAGCTTGCAGGTTGTTAACCAGCTTTTTACGGCTTTCTGCTACTTTGGGGTCTTCTTTTTCCGAAGCCTCTTTCAAGCGGGCTTTAAAGACATGCTCAAAATCTGCTTGTACCGCTTTAAGGTCAGCCAAATCTTCTGTTAAACCAAGGGCAGACAAAGCAGTTTGTGCTTTTCCATCCTTGTCCAGGTCATGGAACAGGTCTTTTAGCTTAACCGATTGTTCGCTGAGGCCTAAGGCCCAAAGACTGGCATTGTGTTTTTGCACGATGCCCTTCAGGAAACTGGCATATTCTACAATACCCTTATCATCTGAAAGCTCGGCTAGGGTAAGTTTTGTCCGGAAAGTTTTAAACCTCCGGTCTCTTTTGTCATCGGCAGCTTGCACCTCGGGGGTGAGCTCCAATGCCATTGATTTGTTACGGGCCGTGTCGAAGTCCAGTACGTTCACCTTTACCAACCCCACTAATCCATCTACATACGTCAGACCCAGACCGGCACTTTCTACTTTGGAGGCAATCCGATCACCTGCCAAAGACAACTCCTGATGGTTCAGGAGCGTGTGACTCAGTTCTGAAATCATTTGTAATTGTTTATGTTTAAATAAAAATTAAGAAAGTTGAAAATAAAATAAAAAATCAATAAAACAAAACATTTGCCATATTTTATTGATGGGTTGAGCCATCAAGCGATATATACTAATTATAACAAGCTGATATATAGATAAATCATTGGTATTTGATAAGATATCCTTTCGGTACCGTTCGGGATATATAATGTACGGATAAATTAAATGGACATAGATTGCCGTCACCGGATTGGGAAACCAAAGGTATTGTTGATGATGATTCGATGGTTCGACCCCGTCGGGGTCGGTTTGATCCTGTGATTTTTACCTATAAACATATGAACCCTTCAGGTTCAATTGATTGTGAGAAAAAGGATTAGCTGCCCAAAGATTATTAGCCTTCCAAGTACTGAACTGGCTACCTATAAAGTTTTAGCCGGTCGACAAAGGACTGATTTGCATATCTAAAATATTTAGCCTGCTGGTAAAGAACTGAATT
>JAEWLI010000189.1 GCA_023393375.1 Bacteroidota bacterium | reverse complement strand
CATCTGCTCCTTGTTCGGCGTATATTTTTCCCAATTCCACCGGATCACCTGCATCCCTGAGTTCTACAAAATTTACACCTTTCACAGTGCGTCCATCTTTTACATCCAGACAGGGAATTATTCTTTTGGTTAACATATTATTGATTTTATAAAAACTTCTTCAAATCTTCCAGCGTGATACGATTTTCATAAATGGCTTTGCCGATGATTACACCATAGACTTTTAATTTTTCCAATATTTCCAGGTCTTCCATCCCGCTCACACCACCACTGGCTATTAATTTCAATTCGGGAAAATCATCGCGGATTTCCTGATACAGATCTACCGAAGGGCCTTGTAGAAGTCCATCTTTCGCAACATCGGTACAGATAGTGTACCGGATGCCTTTTTTTACCTGCCTGTCCAGAAAATCCTTGATTGGCACGCCTGTTTTCTCCTGCCATCCGCTGATGGCTATCATCCTGTCTTTGGCATCAGCCCCAAGAATGATCTTTTCAGGGCCATATTTAGACAACCATTGATCAAATAGATCAGGGTTTTTGATGGCAATGCTACCACCTGTCACCTGATTAGCACCACAATTAAAGGCTATTTCGATATCCTCATCACTTTGTAATCCTCCTCCAAAATCGATGGTGAGGGTGGTATGTGTGGCGATTTCCTCGAGTACTTTGTGATTGATGATCTTTTTCTGTTTGGCACCATCCAGATCAACCAGGTGCAATCGTTTGATCCCGGCAGCTTCAAACATTTTTGCTACTTCCAGGGGATATTGGTTATATTCTTTTTTCTGATTGTAATCGCCTTGTGTAAGACGGACACACTTACCGTCGATAATGTCAATTGCAGGTATAATGATCATTCTAAAAAATTTGCACAAAGATAATCATTGTTGCTAAAGATCATACAAATGGATTTGGGAATCATTAAAATCAATAAAAATTATAGTTTAATAAGGTATGGCAATGTATGAGAAAACTATATGAGGCAAAAATCAAATTAGAATCATTATATTAGAGTTTTATTTCTAAATATAATGGGCTCAGATAATTCAAATATAGACAAACAAAAAATTGTGAATCATTGGGTTGAAACATCAGAAGATGATTTCCAAACCATGGAAACCCTTTTTGAATCAAAGTCATACAGTTGGGCTCTTTTTTTAGGACACATATCATTGGAAAAACTATTGAAAGCTGCTTACGTAAATAAATTCGAAAAGCACGCTCCATTTACACACAACCTCTATAGATTGGCAGAGCAGATTGAAATGGACATAACAGATGAATATGCAGACTGGTTAGACGAAATAACTTCATTCAATTTGAATGCCCGTTATGACGACTTTAAAAGAGAGTTTTACTCACTTTGTACACCAGAATATACTGCTCAATGGATTGAAAAAATTGTAATTCTAAGAAAATGGATAAAAGAGATGCTATAAATATTGCCAACCAGTACGCTGAAGCACTCAACCATAAGTTTAACTTCATTAAAGTAATTTTATTTGGTTCTTATGTGAAGGGGAATTTTCACGAAGAAAGCGATATTGATATTGCAGTTGTATTCAAGGACTTTAACAACTTGATTGAGATGCAGGTGGAATTGATGCGAATACGCAGAAAAATTGATAGCCGTATAGAACCACATCCATTTAGGGAAGCGGACTTTAACATATCAAATCCGGTTGCATATGAAATCATAAAATATGGCAAGGAGATTAGGAATAATGCGGCTTAATGTTGTATAGTTTCATTTTCGGTATGGTCAGCAACTTGGTATTATTTTCTTTACTCTTAAGTCACACATGTTCATTTACAAATTCAAACGCTTTAATTTCACCCCAGGTAACGGATTGCCCTTGCAATGTAAATCCAACATGACCCCCACGGGAAGGAGTTTCAAGATGGACATAGGAATGGTTTTTAGCAATTTGAACCGGTGAACATGACGCTGGTAGAATGGGATCATTCTGTGCATTGATGATCAGGGTAGGCACTTTTATTTCATCCAAAAAATTACAGGCACTTGCCTGCCTGTAAAAATCTTCCGTATCGATAAATCCATAGACAGGTGTGGTATAATGCTCGTGTATATCATCAAAAGTCCTGATTTTGTCTATTTTGTGTTTTAAATCCGGAAAAATATCCACTTTCTTATGGAGCTTCTGTATCAAGGATTTTAGAAAACGTTTATAATAAATCCGGTTTGACGGTTTTTGCACTTCCAACATGCTGTCCTTGAGATTACAAGGTGTTGATATCGCCACTGCTACTTTGATTTTTGAAGGCAGCTTTTTAATAATACCCAGGTATTTGAGAATAATAGAACCACCCATGCTGAACCCCACCAAGGCGATACTTTTATATTTTTCAATTGAAGTGACAAAATCCATCAGTTCTGTGAAATCTGATGTTTCCCCATGGTGGTACATCCTGGGGAGGTGATTCATTTCCCCGCCACAGCTTCTGCAATTCCATGCCAGCACATCCCAATTTCGTTGATGAAAAAAAGTAGCCATGCCTTTCATGTATCTTCTATTGCTGTCACCCTCTAATCCATGAGCTAAAATCACCAGCTTGTCGGAGCTTTTTTTAAGCCAGTCCAGCAAGAAAAAATCTTTATCGGAAGTGGTAAATCGTTCTCTTTGATAAGGGACATTGTCTACTTTACGGAATGCATTGGGAACAATGGTTTCCAGATGTTTATCAAATAGATAGAAAGGTGGCCGATAACCGGAATTTTCTAAAAGAGGCATTTTTCAAAAAGGTTAAAAAGTATACAATTGATAAAAATTACGTTTTCACGGATTAAAAGTTGAGCTTTTCATTTTGTGATATATTATCTGTTTAGAACCAATTAGGTTTTACTAGGTTGTAAATGATAAAGGAAATAAAATAATAATTATTTAACACAGGGATAATATTTGAAGGATGAGCACAAAATTTGAAATTGAAAGTAAACTTAATTATACAAATGATTCACATGGTTCTCCAAGTCTTATTAAAGATATCCTCAGATCTTTAAGAAATTCATTACAACCTTTTTTACTGAGCATGATTTTACTGGTGGCTCTGCTTTCATTTAGTATAATCATTAGCTTTTATAACAATGTGCCATTCTCTTATTTAAGCCGTGACGTGGTTTCTGTTGTTGATCAACCCATATTCATAGGTTTTTTATCTAATTTAGGTATGGTAGGTTGGTCATTTGGTGCAGGTTTTTGCCTGATCGGTTTTTTGCTATTGCATAGGGAAAACAGAAAACAGGCATGGTTTTTTATGTATGCCTTCCTTTTAACTACTTTATTGTTAATGGATGATCTGTTTTTGATTCATGAAGAATTGATGCCCAATGTATTAAATATAAGCACCAAAATTTGGTTTTTGGTATACATTGGAAGTGTTATAGGATTTTTTGTTCTGTTTTATAAACAGATATTGCGTTCAAATTATTTTTTATTGCTATTTGCATTTGGTTTTTTTGGCCTTTCGATCATTCTCGACATCCAATCCCTTGGCCTAGATAAGCTGGTAAATCAATCATCCATTCTATTTCACGATCCGGCCACTTCAGTAGCAGGATATAAAGAT
>JAEWLI010000144.1 GCA_023393375.1 Bacteroidota bacterium | reverse complement strand
AAAGAATGCAGAGTTACTTCCGGCTATCAAACGACGTATTTTTGAGTTACTGACCCAGATTTTAGGGCCGGCGAAATTTCATTGCTGTTACGTTAGGTTTTCAATTATTTTCTATATATCTTGGAGTGTTTCCCGCAAAATAGAAAATGCATAAAAATATAAAGATAAGACGTTAATAAGCACTATCTAACAGGTGACAAAGCATGAGAGCTTCCTTAATCATTTTTATTTTTTCCTGTTCACAGTTTGTTTTAGGACAGCATGTGGACAGAGATGTTTTTGAAAATACGCTTGGCAAAGAAAAAGCGTACGCTTACAACTTTCTGGAAAAATCATTCGAAGATTTTTTGCTGTCAAATTATCAAAACAAAAATTCTTTAGCGGAAAGAATCAAAAGTTACCTCACTGATGTCCGAAATCAGTACCTTAATTGGACATTTAATGATAGTTTAAGCAACGCAACACCGAATCTATTAGAAAGAACAGGATTAAGAAAGGACATTTTGCTTTATAAAAGTGAAAAATATAAAGAAAGATTCGATTTCGAAAATTATCTAAAAAAGGATTCCTCGAATGTAAAAATTGAATTTGTTGAAAATTATGATGACTTTGAGGATATCGAAACTCCAGAACCAGATGGAAAAGATAAAAAACGGATCAAAAATGAACGTCAAAAAATTATGGCCAAACTCGCGCAACCCAATAAAAATGGCCGATTTTATTACGCATTGGCTAAAGCTCAAACCAATCATCAGGATATTAATGCCTATTTATCTGATAGTGAATTATTAAAATGGGAAAATCAATTGATCGTAATCGTTGAAGTTTATTTAAACAGTTTGTTGAATTGGAAATTATAAAAAAATAATGTGCTTAACCTGCACCAAAGCAATATGAATTATCTAAAATTACTATTATTACTGTTACTTCCTGCAATCTTGGGATGAATAATCCATGTAGAATAAAATGGCCAGTTCACCAACCGTAGTGGCTGAGTTCTCTCACAATCATCCTCCAATTCAACTCCATAAACTGTGTGAAGCAAAACAATGGTATAGCGAGCAATACTGAAAGTTTACCTACTTTAGAAAAAATTTTCAAAAAGCTGTGACAATACTTAAAATTACACGACTAATGACTTAAAGATCGTAGCCCTCATATGGAATTGCAAAAACAAAACTTTATTCGGATCATCAAGGGAAATCAAGGGATTGTCAAAAGTCTTTGCAAAGCCTATTATGCCAGTTATGAAGATCAAAAAGATGCTTATCAAGACATCATATTACAACTCTGGAAATCCTTTAGTACATTTCGCGGAGAGTCAGAAGTGAGTACATGGATTTACAGGGTTAGTCTGAACACACTTCTCACAAAAATCAGAAAAGAGAAAAATAAGATAATCACAGAGCCATTATTTATCTCAAACCAAATTACGTCAAATGTTATGGTAGATGATGACAGAGAACTGTTAAATACTGTAATCAGGTCAATAAATGGCATAAACAAGGCCATCGTTATCTTGTTTTTGGAAGGATACAAAAACAAGGAGATCTCTCAAATATTAGACATTACACCAACTAATGTAAGCACCCGATTGAATAGGGTGAAGACAGATCTAAAAGCTAAATTAAAAATTTACCGCAATGAATTTAAATCATCTTAAACCTGCCTGGAGACAGTTCAAGCTCTTTAATTCCATGCAATCGATAGATCAAAATGAAATCCTATTGATTATAGACCGGGCTGATCATCAGACAAGAAAGTTACCTGTATTCTTGACAAACATGATAATTTTTATCGTTCTCACCATTTGCTGTCAAGGGGGATGATATCTTATATAATTTGGGATATCGACCCAAGAATTTTCACCGGTGTTGAGTTTTTGAGATGGTATGGGTTCTGTTGGGCAATTGGTATGATATTAGGGTATCTGGTCATGCTAAAAATCTATAAAAGAGAAGAACATTCGCAGTCTGACTTGGATAAACTTACAGCTTATGTAGCACTTGGAGCTCTTATCGGAGCCCGCTTCGGGCACATTATTTTTTATGACCCCATTTATTATCTCAACCATCCCATTGAGATTTTACCTATTCGGATAGAACCAACATTCCAGTTTACAGGTCTTGAAGGATTGGCAAGTCATGGAGGAGTTTTAGGGGCTTTGTTTTCCTTATATCTGTTTAGTAGAATATACAAAAAAGATTTTTTATGGAATTTGGATAGGTTTACCATTGCAGCATCATTGCTCGGAGGTTTTATCAGATTAGGAAATTTGATGAATTCCGAAATCATTGGATTGCCCACTCAAGTATTTTGGGCTTTTGTTTTTGTTCGAATCGACCAAATCCCCAGGCACCCGGCACAGCTTTATGAAGCTTTATTCTACTTTACAATTTTCTCCATATTGTTCCTTTTATGGAAATCGGGAAAATTCCAAAATCAGAAGGGTTTTCTGTTTGGACTTGGTTTGTTTCTAATCTTCTCACAAAGATTTTTGATTGAGTTTTTAAAAGAGGATCAAGTGGCTTTTGAAGGAAATTTGTTATTGAATATGGGACAGATCCTAAGTATACCGTTCATCATATTTGGAATTTTAATAATGCTATGGCGTTTTAAAAGATCAACCTATCGAATGGAATTCCCACATGAATAACAAGCTGCCCCAGGTAAATAGGAAGATTTTATATCTTTCTGAAAATCCACTTTATCGAAAAAAAAATAAAACTACTATTATATCATTTTCATTACGAGCGATGGTTTTCATTTTAATTCGTCAAGTATAATAAGTTCCTTTACCTAAATTTGAAAAATGTATTGGTAAAGGGAGGGTTTATCACCTGAACCAAAAAGCGCATCCTTAGCACGTGTAATGGACTTATATAGTCCCATGTGGTATGACAAAGGATTACTCTTTGATTTAAAAGGATTTATTAGGGCTGAAAAAAATTATATTTATATAAAATACTAATAATATAGTAAAATCACATGACAGGTACAATTGATTTTAAATACGATGAGGAAAATGACATTGTAATTGCAACACCTCATTGGTCAATCGGATCAAAAGAAGATTGCGAAATTTGGTATAACCAATGGGTTGGGTTTTTGGCTCCCTTTAAAAGAAAAATGGATGCCATAATGGTTCTTGATGATTTTTATGTTAAAGCAAACTATTCGGTTGAATGGGGGCATTACAGGGTTAAGGTTCTTCAGGAATATACACGCTTCTCATATCGGATTAATCCCAACTTAACTACTGGAATATTTATAAAAACAAGTGGTGCCAGGTTTAATGCCTCAACAAATGAAGCAAGTTCTTTAGAGGCAGCCATCAAAGCCATACAAAATGATCGGAAAGCGGCAGGAATATAACATTCCAATATATCAGGTTTTCCACTTTATAATTTATGGGGGCAACATGTTTGCATTCCTTTCTTGGTGAGACTAAAACGGAACTAAATAAAAAAGCTGCCCAGGCAAAAGGACAGCTTTTTTATTGGTTTTATGAATTTTCCATTTATCTCTCGTAATTAAAAATTACAACAATTTTACCACTTTCTTTACCGGGAATTATTTCCATATCAATCTGTCCGGTAACTTGCGTTCCTTTACCTAATTTTGAGAGTGTGGCTTTTATGGTGGGTTTATCACCTGACCCAATCAATTCTGCCTCAGTCAATTTCCCTCTCCATAACACCGGGCCAAAGGTGTGTTTTACTACATAATCACCCGGAACTACATTTTCAAAAACATATTCATTTACACCTTCTTTCACCATTTTTCGTTCCACAACTCCCCCACCCCATAGTGTACTCATTTGTTGGCCTGCATCTTTCGAAAGTTCAATTTCAGCACCAACGCCATAAATCTGGTGTGTGTTTTCTTTGTAATAGTCAGTCCCGTTATCAAATGCTTCTACTTCGAAATGGTAGTCAGGCTTTTTATTAAGACTGTGAATCGTTAACATGTTATCATCGTACACCATATAGCTATTGTAAAGTTTATCTGGCTCAATGCCATATCGGACAATGTACCCATCGGCATCCTTCACCGGTTCCCACAAAAGAGATGCTTCGCGGCGATCGTCGGGATTACGTACAACCTTCACATCAGATACCTTCGTAAATTTTGCAACTTCCGGATTGCCAAATATCCGCAGATCCTTAATCGCAAATTTACCGCTATCCGGAGTAAACACATTGGTCAATTTTATATACCTGGCTTTAACAGGTTCGGCCAGTTCAGCATAGTCATGGTGTGTTTCAATCGTATTATTGCTTTTATCCAATAACAGGGACCAGTTATTGTTGTCGCTGGAATACTGAACTGTATACCTTTGTCGTGGATCAGTGTTATTGGGGTTAGCAGGTATCGCGAGACCCCGACGGGTAGGCGTTGGCAGATTGGTGTCTTTCTGGTCGAAATTGATTTGTAAAGCATACACATTGCTTTCCTTTCCCAAATCGACTGTCATGTATTCTCCGGGGTTTCCTGTTTCTGCACACCAAAATGTCATAAAATCTTCATCAACCGCATTTTTAGCATCGAATCCTTTCAGTGTAGAGGATGTTTCCACATATTTTTTGTTGGACAAAAGCATCCATCCTGGAAAATTATCGTCTATATTATTCTCTTTTATCCCAGGATAATACTGAGGATAATCACCAAATTCAGTTTTTGAATGCATTACACCCTCCGCATCTACCGCTGTGGGAAATATGGCGAGTTCGCCACTGCCACGGCCGCCATAAAAAGAAGGGATCATGCAAATTGTCCATAACTTTCCGTTTTTATCATGAAAAGTGCTACCGTGGCCTCCCCCAACTACAAAACCGGTAGTTTTGAAGGTGAGTGGATTGTGTTGAGAATACTCGAATGGGCCTAACGGACTATCAGAAACATAAACACCATGCGAATAAGATAGAAATTCGAGCCCGATGGAGGCGTATTGCAAATAGTATTTCCCATTATGTTTGGTCATCCATGGGCCTTCTGTCCAAGGAATTTCCTCTGGATAATATGGCCGATAGTCCATGATCGGAAAGATCACATCTTCAGGTCTTCTTCGTTCGAAACCGTGGTTCTCCGGATCGCCAAAAAAACAGATTACGGGTTCTCCTTTTTCCTTAAAACCGTTTTTGGGATCAAGTTCAACAACCTGAATCGGCAAAAGCTGCGCCCATCCGAAATACATATAAAACCGGCCATCGTCATCAATATACAAGTTGGCATCACCGTACCTGTCACTATCCATCGTAGCTACTTTTTTCCATACCCCTTTTTTGGGATCTTTGGTTGAATACAAATCCTTAGAGTTCATTGCGCAGGCGTACATGACTTTCCCATCAGAAACTACGCCGGGGACGCCGCCCGGGAAAGTTGGGGAATCAACATAAGTCCAGTCCCTGAAGTTGGCCGAAAACCAGTATCCTTTTCGCCCTGTAATGAAAAGATAATATTCATCCTTGTGAATTAACACGATAGGCTCTCCGGCACGTCCGGCACCGGTAATAGTAAGCGGATTACAAAAAGTCTCCGGCTTGTCTTTTATCTGGACAGTAAATGGTTTAGTACTTTTTGCCCCCCGGTTTTGGGCAAAGCAGGAAATGTCAATAAACACACTGACGATTACCAGCAGTATTACAGTTTTTATTGCCTTTTTTTTCATAATATTAGGTTATTAATATAAACGTATTTTATAAGGATTAAAAATATTGGTTTTGTTGATAATTATCCTTTGAGTTAAATTCCTCAATCCAAAATTACCTATCACCAAATTTATCAAATTCATTGGAAATAAAAAGGAATCGATTGGAAATCAGGATTCTGCTGGTGAATTGAGATAATGAGTTTTACAAAAAAATTATTAGTGATATGAGATTTATCGGAGTGTTTTAAACATGCTGGATGAGATCTCAATAAATTATATAACACATCTCTCAGACCTTCAAACCAAGACTAATATCGACTTGTTACAATTCCAAAATAAGGGAAGCTGAAGGAAAAATTTATAAATGGATTGGAGTGGATGAGTTTAGAATAGTTTTAGTATGGGTTGGATGGGAGAAACTCAACAAAGCTTCCAATCCTGTGAATAAGAATTTGGATACTTTAATACAATTGGAGTATAGAACCCGACAATCGGAAATTGGGCATTTATTATTTTTATTATCGTACTTATATTCAATCTTGTCGGTTTGTTTGAATATGGAATCATTCAGTCTCTGTGGCTATTTTTCCTAAAAATTGCCCTTAATGTTTACCCAATTGTGGTTCAACGATATAATCGGCCCACGACTTCGAAATATAATAAATAGGAAAAAGGATTCTAACTGTTCCACTGTGTAGCATTTCGCTTTTATTTCTATCCTAAAAAAAAAGTGCAAGATGCCAGCCTCTGAACGACCCGCACCCTGCACTGTGAATGTTGTCTACAAATAAATAAAACTATTCTGCGGCTAACACAACATTGTATGTTTTGACTATGCCATTGTAATCAAATTTTACAACAGCTGTTCCGGTGTTCGATTCCGGTTGAGTGATGGCTACTTTCACGTTTTTGTCATTAGAAGATGCTGATACAGTTGGTATTCCAGTGACACTGGATGGAACTTTATAATTAGTTTCATAAAGATCATAACCTACAATACCATTGGCATTGGTGGATCTCACTGGAGTAGCCGGAATATCTACCACCACATCATTCACTTTGATATTTACTGTAGGAGGAACAGGACGAACGATCTTCTTTTTGTTCGAGCTGAATCCAAGCCCGATTAAATCGAAAAGGTGGCCCGAATCGCCTTCTGCTACTAGGAAAATAGCATGTTTTTTGTCCAATTGGTCAACAGCCGCTGAAACGTCAATCGTGAATTGTGTTGTCTCCTTAGCAGAATTTGCAGGAACATTAATTTCACCGATTTTTTTACCTTTCCATGTTTCATTATCCCATGGTCCGTCCAACATCACGTTTACCTTAAATGCTTTGTCTGATTTAGGTGTAAGGAAAAGATTAAATGCTGTTTTGTTTTTCTTTTTAGTCCCTTCAAAAGCTTTCAAACCATTTTGATCTTTTTTAAGCCCACCAAAACCAAAATATTTGTATCCAATGATATGACCGTTCTCTACATTGGCAATAGGCATATTATTGTCCCATATATCCCACGTATCCTGCTGGGTGTTGATATTGGAAAGGTAACAAGCATATCCCGCAGAGTAATATTGATATGGATCCAGACCGTAGATGTGGAAACCTTCTGAAGTTACTTCGGCTCCGGTATATTCATTTCCATTGCTATCTTTTGCAGTCCAAATATTATCTTCTGCATACGGATCGTATCCCCTGATGGTAACTTTTCCACCATCGGCTACTGATTTTTCATCCCATTTAATGATCACTGGGGCAACCACAGGTTGACGTGCGAACCCAAATCCTCTGGGTGGTTTGTGATAAAAGGCATACCACTGGCCGTTGATCAACTCAATACTACCATGCGTATTGTGTCCGGCATTGGTCAATTGTAATGAAGAGCCATCCTGAGCAACTACAGGGCCACGGGAATCAACTAGAACACCACCGCTTTTCCATGGGCCAAGTGGGGAGTCGCCATATGCATAACGTAATGCAGAGTTGGTACTACTAACCCCGTAATCAGGACCTGAATAGCCACTATAAACCCATACGTATTTATTACCGATCTTCCGAATAGATGCAGCTTCAAAAAAGTTGAATGCCCCAAGATCCTGGTCAGGATATACATTTGGATACTCTGTACCTTCCGGATCTCTGATAACCCCATATCTGAAACTGGCAGGAATAAAATAATCTATAGCTTCGGTCCCTGGCCTTAGTGAATACATGGTGTTCTGATCCAATTCACCAGCTAATGATCTTTGGAAACCCCAATATCCGTATGCCCTAAAACCAATCTCATAATCAGGATCATTGGGATCTGTGATGTAGTCGATATATACTGCAGGATCGAATCCCATGATACTTCCTGGTACTGTCCGTGTGCCATCCTCCGTCATATTGATGGGAGTAAATGGCCCATCAGGACGCGTTCCTTTGGCCACCATCGCTTCTCTGTTACGGCCACGGCTGTGTGGGTACAGATAGTATTCCTTAGTGCCGTCTTTTCTTTTTACCTCAACAAGGTCAGGAGCGTACATCACATCCCACTGTCCTTCTATTTCATAGGTAAAAATGGGGCCTTCATCACGCCAATTAGATAAGTCCTCCACTGGTGCCGACCAAGCCCTTATGTCTGGTCCGCAATAACTGGTAAATCTGACATCGTGTGAACCAATGATATATATGCGATATTTTCCTGGGTTGTCGGGATCTTCAAAAACACGTGGTTCGCCATCAGGTAAATGTTCCCACAGCGGAAGATATGGATTTGCTCCACCCCTAAAGTCGTATTTAGAAGACGTTGTGTCTTTTGTCGGCGGATTATTTATCCATCGAGCAGAAAATAGAAATACAGTGGCAAGCAATAAAATTACTTGCGGCTTTTTCAGAATAAATAAAATTTTTTTCATTTTAGATTTTTTTTGGCAACTACTGACATTATAAGAAAACCGGGCCACTTGCTTTTGTTCGCCCGGATGTTGTTAAATTTGTTTTGAAGAAAACGAACTCCCTCATCACAAATTTATAAAATAACAGTCGATCTTTAAATCAAATCGCGCATTTACCTTACGGGTTCTATGGGAAAATCTGGTATTATTCGTCGAAATCATACTTAGGGTATAAATGATATTTAATAAGTGCAATAAGCTCATTGTATGGGGAATAGCAGTGAAATGAACAATAAAGGAGAAGTCAAAAGTGGTTAGTTAATTTACTGGTGCTCGTTTTTTACATGTTTAATTTTCCCATAAGCATATAATCAGACACTCGAATTCAAAATAATTATATTGCTTTAAAATGAAAATTTATCATTTTTATTGATATTTAAAACTGTATTAATTTGACCATACTTTTAAGCGAATGCCTCAAAATCTATTTTTAAAATATTTAAATATGAAAAGAAAGGTTAATCCAGGTACTCTGATACTCTTTATTGCCCTTTCTACTGGAGCGGTAAGGGCACAACAAGATACAACCAATATACCGACAATAGGATCGGAAGCATTCCAGGTTTTGCGACAATTCTATGATTATGATAAAGTCGTTCCCTTAGATGTGAATGTTGTTGAGCAAATAAATTGGAGAAGCTATGACCGTGAAAAAATTATATTTCGTGGTCAGCATGGTCAGGTTCCAGGGTATTTTGCAACTCCGAAAAGTGGCAACGCACCCTACCCTATTATAATTCTATTACATGGTGTTACCAGCTCTAAAGAAAGTTGGTGGGAAGAGAATAGTTCAATGGGACAACTTGCAGAACAACTTCTTGCTTCTGGATATGCAGTGCTGACCATTGATGCAGAATACCACGGAGAAAGAGCAGAAAATAGCCCATTCGAATCTCCTATTGATCTTTTGGATAAGGAATGGTTTGTACATTTCCGGGATATGATGATTGAATCTGTAATAGACCACAGACGAGGGCTGGATTATCTGGCATCCCGTGGCGATATAGATATGTCCAAAATTGGATTGGTTGGGTACAGTATGGGAGGAGTTATGACATTTATACTTAGTGCGGTAGACGAACGAATAAATGTGGCTTTATCCTGTGTTTCACCGATCGTATCTGTACCATACTTACCCACAGCTGTTCAAAATTTTGCACCATTTACTGAAGAAACACCATTTCTTATGTTGATGGGAACAAATGATGAAAGAAACTATACAACCGCATCCGCAAATCTAATATATCACATGATAACCAGTAAGAAAAAAATTTAGTGTTTTTTGAAAGCGGTCATATGTTGCCAAAAGAATGGGTAAGTCACGCCATAAAATGGATTGACAAATATTCAAAATAAGTATATATTAATTTAAAATATTTATAATCGGTATTATTTATACAGCATAAGACATTGGTAATAAAGTAAAATAACAGAATTATGGTTAAGTAATTTTAACAGTTGCAAAAGGACATAATAAATATAAAACAATTTAATATGGAGAATTTTCAAAAATTTGAAGGAATTGATTACACAAACAATTTTGCGAAAAAGATAAACTCGATGCATCAATTAGTAGCAAAGAACCTTAAAGAAATTATCACATCTGACAATTTAAATATATATGATATAGGTGGAGGACCCGGAATCGGGGCATCTATAATAGATAAATTTGAGAAAAAAACCAGAGTAATGAACATTGAGCCTTCTGCAAATATTGAAGAAATCCCTGAATTGGAGAATGTGGATTATATTACGCTTAAATTATCTTTTAAAGAAGCTTTAGAATATCAATTTCCGTGGAAAGCAGATCTCTTTTTAATGGTTAGTGCCGCTCATGAAATTGCCTTATCAAATGGTTTGTCTTCATTTGAAAATAAGGAAATATTTTATAAAAACCTTAAAACTTTTTTGAAGAAAAATGCCAATCCCAATGCTTTATTAGCTATTGGGTTCCCAAACTATAAAATAGGGGTAACCGTGGACGAAGTGCTTAAACAACGTGCAGTAGTTGACTCCTTAATGGGTCACTCCCATCCACCTGATGAATTTTTCACAATTGGCGAATTTTCATCAGCCTTTTCATCAGAACCCATATATTTTGAACAAACACCCATGATTCTTTCGGGGCAACCTGAAGAAGAGTCAAAGTTAATGGCAAATTTTGCGGTGTTTAAAGTAAGTGAAATTTTGGAGGTTTACTAAGAAAACCATGAAGGCTTGGGTCTCACAAAAACCCTTAAGCCTTCCTGATTTTTTTCAAAAACCTTCTCAATGCACTGTCTTCCGGAGGAGCATCCAGTAAAAACCCGATCGGCTGCAGTGATTCTACCGAATCACAAATTACTTTGATGATTGCTAATGTAGGAATGGACAATATCATACCTATGGCTCCCCATAACATTCCCGCCAGAAATAATGCAATTATCGCAGCAAAAGGATTGATGCTCACTTTACTGCCTATTACATTTGGTGTAATAAAGTTTCCTTCCAATAATTGAACAAACCAAAATAACAAAGCAACCCCAACTGGGTACCAAAGAGAATCTTTGGTGACCAATGCAAAAAGAATAGGTAACAATGATCCAATAAAAATTCCGATATAGGGTATTATGGTAAGTACAGATGCCAATACTCCAAAAAATATGGCATGTTGAATGCCCAAAATCATTAATCCGGCCGTATTTAATATAGCAACAATTACTATCACAGAAAGCAACCCAAGTATATAACTTCGTACTACAATTTCAATCTTAAAAATAGTTGGCCCAAGGACACAATGCTCTTTTTGGGGAAATATCTTGTAAAGGAATGCTACGAAAAACCTCCGATAGTAGAGGATAAAAAACAATGCCAGTAAAAAAAGAAAGAACCCGGTAAAAAATCCGGCTGTTGCTGAAACTGTTGCGGTCACTGTAGATGTGCTGTTTTCCAAGAAGGAATTTAAAGAGTCCTTTAAATATTGGGTCTGTGCTTGTTGTTCAATGCCAAATGTCCTTTCCATCCATTGGTAAATACTGTCTATTACTTCATTAAACCGCTGCCCAATAGACGTGAGATCATTTACCATCCGATTGACCTGTGTAGAAAAGAAGTAGGAAAGTCCACCAATGGCTGCTATAACAATTATGATTGACAATAAGGAACTAATTCCTCTGTGAATTTTGATCCGTTCTATGGTCGAACTCAATGGACGTAGCAATAAAGCCACAATAAATGCAGCCAGCAGCGGACTAAGGATGGATTGTCCTAAAATTAATACATAAACCGTAAGTACAATGCTGGAGAGGATAATAAAATATTTTACATATCCGGGAATTGATTTTATCATAGAATTAAGGAGCAGAAGTATGTTTATTAAACACCTTCTGCTCCTTAAAGTTTAAACTAAATATTGTGCTTTCAGCTTATGCTCTTCACCGTCATTCTTGCGGCACCAAACGTAATACACTGCCGTTGCTTTTATCTGTGAGCACATAAATTGATCCGTCGAGTGCTTGTTTCACATCTCTGATCCGCGCACCCAGATCAATTCGTCCAACTTCTTCAGCTTCATTACCATCTGCTTTAACGCGCACAATCCCTTGAGAAGACAAACCACCAATCAGGAAATTTCCTTCCATCTCAGGAAATAGGTCTCCAGTATAATATTCCATTCCGGAGGGTGATATCACAGGTGTCCAGTGCATTACTGCATCCTTAAACTCAGGTCTTGTAGGTGGATCAGGAATATCTTCTCCATCATAATGCTCGCCCCAGGAAACTTCAGGCCAGCCATAATTTCCCCCTGCTTCTGGTATATTAAGTTCATCCCCATCTTTAGGCCCCATTTCTGCCACCCAAAGCATCCCGCTATTGGGATCAATTACAGCTGCCTCAATATTCCTATGGCCATAAGACCAAGTTTCAGCAGCGGCTTCATCCTGTCCTATAAAAGGATTGTCTTCAGGAACACTTCCGTCGGGATTAATCCGAACAATGGCACCCATATGATTAGAGAGATCCTGGGCAGGATCAAATTTAAATCGTTCTCCTAAAGTCAAAAAGATGGTGCCATCCGGAGCAAATACAATCCTTCCTCCAAAATGATTGGGACCATCTACTTTAGGCTCCTGCCGAAATATCACGGTAAAATCATTCAACTGATTATTCTCAAAAGTGCCTCTTCCTAATGCTGTTGAAGCATTGTTGTCCTCATCAGGTTCAGCAAAAGAGAGATAGACCAGTTGGTTGTTTTCAAAATCGGGATCAAGTACGATGTCTAACAATCCTCCTTGTCCCTCGTTAAAGACCTCAGGAACACCAGGAATAGGGTCTGAGAGATTGTTTTCGGAATCAAGTAACCTTAAACTACCAGATCGTTCTGTCACCAAAAGATTCCCATCTGGCAAAAATGCCATACCCCAGGGATGATTGAGACCATCGGCAAGATTTTGCACATCAATTTCCCTGTCCTCAACGACTGAATTGTTGGTTTCATTTGAACATGCGACTATTAATCCTACAATCAGGATAAATGCTACACTCTTAAGTGGTTTAAAAAATGGATTTTTCATAAGACTTCAGTTTAATTTTTTAACAGGTCAAATTGGGTATTGTTTGATAAAACAGTACTGATGCTGATTACAAATTCGGGGCTGTCTGAACAGAGATAAACTTTGTATATTATCTTTCCTTTTTATATAACCATACAGTGATTGGAAACAGGATTATCGTTATCACCAAAGATGCAGTTAAAGCTTTTATGATCATCGACACTGATGGGCTCCCTGTAAGCAAACTTCTTACAGCATCTACCTGCCAGGCCAGCGGATTGTATGAAATAAATGTTTGTAGCCACTGGGGCATTGAGGCAGGCTCTGCAAAAATGTTTGACAGAAAAACAATTGGCATCAGCACTAACCAACCTATCGACATCACAGCTGAAGTACTGCGCATTGTCAATCCCATGATAATAAAAACCCATGAAATGCTCATGGCAAACAGGATCATAATGATAAATGCCACAACATAAGCCAGAATTCCTGCTTCGGCTCTGAATCCAAGAATAAAACCAAATAAAAGCACCAGACACCCTGATATGAGGTGTCTGAAGAAATCGCCAATAAAAATACCCGATAATGGTGCCGGCAACCAAATGGGCATCGACCTGAAACGGTCAAATATACCTTTTGACACATCATTGCTTACGTTTATACCAGCATACATGGCATTAAAAGTCAAGGTTTGGACCAGTATTCCGGGTATAAAAAACTGCAAATAGGCTGTGGTAGATCCTGCCAATGCACCCCCAAAAAGGTAGGTAAACATAAATGTGAACATGATGGGGGTGATCAGCACATCGACAAATTGTTCGGGAATGTGCTTGATCTTGATTAAATTGCGCCAGCCAAACATCAATTTGTTGCTTAATAAACCTGATTGATGTCGGGGTTTGGCGTGTTTTAGTAACTGAGTAATTGATTTTGAATCCTGATCAACTTCTGGTGACCCGTATTTTTGATCACCTTCACTATTTTCCTGCACTTTTTTTTGTCCTGTAAGAGACAGGAACACCTCATTGAGATCAGGTCTTGAAAGACTAAACCCGGTAATGTCATAATTATTTCTTTCAAGCTCATGAAGAATAGTAATAGCCTGTTTTTGCCCCATTACAGGAAATGATAATTTTTTTCCATCATGGTCAACCTGAGGTTGGACACCATTTATGTTGCCAATAACGGTTTCGGGTTGCAATTGTGCAACACCATTTAAATGAACATGCAATATGTTTTTTCCCACAGATGCTTTTAATTCATCACTGGTACCTTCTGAAATCACTCTTCCTTCATCAATTACCGAAATACGATCAGCCAGTTGCTCCGCTTCTTCAAGATATTGGGTAGTGAGCAATACAGTACTTCCTTGTTTGGCAAGTGTTCTGATAATAGCCCATAAGCTGTTCCGGCTTTTGGGATCTAAGCCGGTTGTGGGTTCATCCAGAAACAGGATTTCTGATACTTTTACAATACTTGCGGCAATATCCAGTTTTCTGCGCATCCCTCCTGAATAATTTTTCACCAATCGGTTGGCCGCATCTTTTAAATCAAAAGCGGATAATAGTTCATTAGTCCTTTGTTTTGCTTCCCCCGAGGGATAACCCAACAGCCTTGCAAAAAGATAAAGGTTTTCATAACCTGTCAATTCTTCATCAATAGAGGCATTTTGCCCGGTCAGACTGATAGATTCCCTTACTTTTGCTGACTGTTCTTCAATATCGAAACCTGCCACTTTGATCTCTCCACTTTCAGCCTTCAACAAAGTGGATAAAATTTTTACCAATGTGGTTTTACCCGAACCGTTTGGCCCAAGAATAGCATGTATGCTACCCTTTTTGATTTGCAAATCAATACCTTGCAGAACCTTCTTAGTTCCAAAAGATTTTTCAACTCCTGTAGCTGTTATAGCAAACATTTTGTTAACTGGTTGGTATTTAATATTGGCAGAACAAATGGGTTGCAAAAATGTTTTTCCATGTTTCTGATTCTTAAATATTCGATCTATCTATGGTTTTTGGAATCCAATATCCTTTACAAGTGAAGAAATCGGGATCACTTTTACTGAATCATTCTTGAGCAAAAAAACAACTTCTTTGGTTTTACCGATCACATGCCCCTCTTCTATCTCGTTGTCAACATACCTGATTGATACCAATGATTGATTGGGTATTTGCTTTTTAGCTGCATTGCCATAATGCTGACCTGATAATATGACATACAAAAAAAAGGATATGATAAAAAATATCATTCTGAAACGGTTGTACCAGGATTTACGATCAAGGCCTAAAGTGACTTTGGAATAGGAAACAGGTCTATATTTTTGCCATCGAATATCAAGCCACATAAAAAACACAGGAATTGAAGTAGAGATTATCGTAAACAAGATAATGGTAACATCTTCAAAGGGGGCTATTAAAAAATCAAAGATATCGGCATATTGAAATATATTGATTCCAAAGTGAGCATATTTTTGGTATTTGAAAACCATACCGATCCCGATGATAAGGAGATAAAAAATCAATAGAACCGTTTGGGATTGCCTAATTAATAGTTTAATGTAATCGTGATTATTATAAGAAGAAACCATTTTCTTTATATCCATATTTAAAAAATTGTAATAACCAAATGATTTAGTTAAACGTATGCAAATATAATTTAACAGAAGCAACCATCTAAGGACATCAATATTATATCAAATTATTGATCCTGAAATATCTGATTTTTTTCTTTATTCACTTTTTAAAACAACAAAACAATGAAAAGAACCCTTTCAATTTTTGCATTATTGATCAGCATGAGTGCTTTTGGCCAGGGCCAATTGCAAAAGGAAACTTCCGGATTTATTCAATTTACATCCTCCAAAGTAATTCAACTTGCGGAAGCTGTCCCAGAGG
Organism: Bacteroidota bacterium; assembly: GCA_023393375.1. Lineage (GTDB taxonomy): Bacteria > Bacteroidota > Bacteroidia > Cytophagales > Cyclobacteriaceae > JAEWLI01. The sequence goes on along the minus strand of JAEWLI010000144.1, from coordinate 5,801 downwards.
ACAAATACAGTTGGGCTCCGGAAGGAGCACGTACATTTGGAGAAGTTTTAACTCATTTGGCTTCCTCAAATTACTTCTTTGTGGAAAAACTAGGTGCCAAAATACCAGAAGGTGTAAGTATGGAGGCAATTGGACAGTTAAAATCCAAATCAGAGATAATCAAAGCATTAAAAGAATCCTATGATTTGATTGGCAGCACCATTACAGGTACTCCTGACGGTGCTTTAGCTACCAAGGTGGAATTTCCCTTTCCCGGGGAATTTACCAACATGTCTTCAATTCTTATTCTCATGGGCCATTCAAACGAACATTTGGGGCAGTTAATTGCCTATGCCAGGATGAATGGTATTGCTGCTCCATGGAGTCAGGGGCAAGAATAATCATCGAAACCAATTTGCACAGTTAAAACTCCATCAGATGGTTTAAGCACAAAACTGTCTGATGGATTTTAGTTTTCGGGATGATACTTCCATTAATTTAATCCTGTTCACCTGACACAAGTAAATGAAATTTTAAGGAATTTCGTGTTTAAATGTTGTTTCAATGAGTGTAGAATTAATCGAGTTACAGGAAGCGGACTTACCAATTGTAAAAGATATCTATGATTATTATATCAAGAACTCCACCGCTACTTTTCATACGGGAAGCATCACACTTCAGGAATTGAAAGAAATCATTCCATTAAACCACCCAAAATACAAATCATTTTTAATAAAGCATGAGGGGGCAATTTGTGGATATTGTTATATATCGTCTTTTAAAAAAAGACAGGCATATGATAAGACGGCAGAATTTACCATTTACCTAAAACCCGAATTCATAGGAAAAAATATTGGCATGCCAGCTATGGAAAAGCTGGAAGTAGTAGCGAAAGACAATGGCATCAGGGTTTTAATCGGTGTGATTACAGGAAATAACTTTAGCAGTATCCGCCTAATGGAAAAATGCGGTTATGAAAAATGTGCCCATTACCGACAGGTAGGTGAAAAATTTGATCAGGTGCTGGATGTGGTATCTTATCAAAAGATTTTGTATTAAATAAGAAATCTGAAATAAATTAGTTGTTAATTTTTCGGTTGCTATCGGTAAATCCTTTGATCATATTTGAGGAGAAGTTTACATCTACTAATTTTTTAATTATGCAACTTACTCACGAAATTATGTATCAGGCTATCATCGACAAAGATGCTTCTTTTGAAGGCTTGTTTATCACAGCAGTGAAAACCACCGGGATATTTTGCAGGCCAACTTGTAGTGCCAGAAAGCCCAAAATAGAAAATGTAGTGTTTTTTACAACCACAAAAGAAGCAATTTTGCACGGATACCGTCCCTGTAAAATTTGTAAACCCCTCGAAACCAATGGACATACTCCGGCCAATATCAAAGAAATTCTGGAACAAATACACAGTAATCCCTCACTCAAGTTTAAGGATTTCCACCTCAGGGAGAAAGGTATTGAGCCTAATTCGCTGCGACGATGGTTTATAAAAAACCATGGTATTACTTTTCATGCTTACCAGCGGTTATACCGAATTAACTCCGCTTTCAAGAAAATCAAAACAGGGGAAGCAGTGACATCCACAGCTTATGACTCAGGGTATGAATCATTAAGTGGTTTTGCCGATTCTTTTAAATCTGTGTTTGGAGTGTCGCCAAACAAATCAAAAAAACAACAATTGATAGATCTTATAAGAATCAATACACCGTTGGGCACAATGATCTCCTGTGCTACCGAAGAGGGAATTTGCCTGCTTGAATTTACCGATAGGAAAATGTTGGAAACCGAACTTAAAAGTCTGGCAAGATTATTAAATGCCACTATTGTTCAGGGAAATAACACCCATTTTGAAAAACTTCAACAAGAACTGATGGAATATTTCGAAGGCCAAAGGAAAGATTTTTCTGTACCGCTGCATACTCCAGGCAGTGACTTCCAGGTAAAGGTGTGGAAAGAACTTAGAGCAATTCCCTATGGCACCACAAGATCATATTTAGAGCAGGCTGTCCGGTTGCAAACACCTACAGCAGTCAGGGCTATTGCCAATGCCAATGGCATGAACAGGATTTCCATTATAATTCCCTGTCATCGCGTAATCGGTTCCGATGGCCATCTTACCGGATACGGTGGAGGCATTTGGAGGAAAAAATGGTTGATAGATTTCGAATCTACTAATGCATAAAGATGATCGCAAATCGTCATTCAGAATTAGACATTCGCAGATTTTACTATTGACAAAATATTGATATCACATTGTTAAATATTTAATCGCTGAATAAATTCCAATAACTAAATAAATCCCACCAAGAATGAACAATGCCATCTGCTTTGATTTGTTTCTCACAACAAAAGCAAGTCCTAATGGCACAAATGCATAAATGAAATTGGAAGCACCATTAATGATCTTAAAATAGGTGGTTGAATAGTAATCGTAGAACAGTTCTGGAATTATTAACCAATATAGTTGATTAAAAAACATCCATATAACAACAATCAGCAAAATTGTATCAGCTGTGTTGAAATGGATTACCTCATTTTGTTGTTGATCAGTCTTAGGATTTGAGCCATATTGGTTTTCTCCTGATTGACTATCCGTAACCAAAAGAACAAAAAGCCAAATAGCTCCAACTATGGGAATAAATGAAATGAAGACCATCCAGCCACTTTTGCCAACATCGTGCAAACGCCTGACAAGCACAGATAGACCGGGAATAAAAAGCATTAAGGAATAAAATAAATATATGGGGCCAATGCCACTATTTCCAATAGTGATACCAAGAATATTGTCCAGTACTACTGCGACAATGATGAATATCAGATTAAATAACCCAAACATCCAGTATTCTTTTCTCCTTGCTCTTCCCTGAAAGTCACCGTAATCTTGTAAAACTTTTAAATACCAATTCATATCCGTAATGATTTATTTATTCTAATGATCGAATACCAAAATACTATCGCCCTTCTGAATACCATACTAATTCCTGTTTGCTCAATAATACGATATACATCTACTGATTCTTAAATGAAGCAAGGGATTTACGTTCTGGCTATATGCAATTATAGTCAAAACTTGATTTGTTTTCTTTATTATTGGTTGAAAAGAGTGTTCTTAACCTGAATTATTCTTACAACAGGTCATAAGTCAATATCAAAAGCCCATCATTAAAAGTTTCTTGTTCCACTAGTCGCCATTTTGAGGGGGTGGTATAACTTCCAAATAAGCCGATCCCTTCACCCAGTATGATAGGGTTAAGTTTTAGTTTTAATTGGTCGATCAATCCGTGCTTTTGTAACCAACCTGCAAATTCACCTCCACCACATAAATAAACATCTGTTTTTGAATTTTCTTTTATTTTCTTTACCCGATCGAGCGATCTGGTTTCAATATGAACAGAATTTGACAAATCATCTATTTGCAGTGAATCAGAAAAAATATAATGTTCCATACCTTGATAAGCTGGTTGCCCTGGTTTAAGGCCATACTGATAACCAATCTCATAGGTCCTGCGTCCCATGATCACGGTTTGAAATTGCTTTAAATCTTGCCGATACTTATCAACACCTTCTCCTTGAAAGATAAAATTGCTAACATCATCATTTTTTCCTGCAATGAACCCATCAATCGAACAAGCGACATAATATACTATTTTAGGCATACTTCTAAGTTTAAATTTTAAGGTTTACTATGTATAAATATAATTATGACGTTTCAATTTTCAAAAATTTAATACTTTTTCTATCAATATAATGTTCAAAATAATTTCGTATTTGCCCTTCATTTTGTCTTAATCACACCATAAATAACCTATCCGGTTTGACGATTTTTACACAAGTCAACCAAATGATAAGAATATGTTTAATAACACAAAAGCATTTAGCAGCTTTTCCGTGGATGATATCCGGAAAGCCAAAAAATTTTACTCTGATGTTTTAGGTTAAGAAGTAAAGGATGAAGGAGAAATGGGTTTAAGTTTGGATATAAGCACAAATGCCAAGATTTTTCTATATCCCAAAGCTGATCACCAACCCGCCACCTTTACGGTCCTCAATTTTCCAGTAGACGATATTGATGAGTCAGTTGATGAGTTAATCAAAAAAGGTGTGCGGTTTGAACAATATTCCGGGGAATTGCAAACTGATGCAAAAGGCATCTTGCGAAGCAACTCTCCGGAACACGGCCCATCTATCGCCTGGTTTAAGGATCCGGCAGGAAATATTTTGTCAGTACTGCAGGAATAACCTTATTTTGGTGGTGTAGAAGGCCTTACTTCAATTTTGCTCAGCAAAGTACGGGAATTCATTTGCATCAGGTCCACTACCATTTGACCAATGTCTTCTATTTGTATTTTCCAGCTTTCATCATTGCTTTTATTATGACTGAAATCTGTGGCCACTGATCCGGGCATGATCGTGGTAACCCGAATGCCCAACTGCCGAAGATCTAGCATGATCGCTTGAGAAAAACCGGTGACAGCAAATTTACTGGCATTGTAGGCAGATCCATTGGCGAAAAAATTGGTGCCAGCCAAACTGGAAATGGTGATGATATAACCTTTGGATTGTTTTAATGCATCCAGACTTGCTTTGACACTGTAAAAAACTCCTGTAAGATTGGTGTCGATGGTTTCGTGCCATTGCTCAGGTGTCATATCCTGTACTGATACAAAATGACCAAGTCCCGCATTGGCTACCAAAAGGTCCATTGTTCCCCATTTTTCCAACATTTGATTGACAGCTTGCTGTTGTGATTCCATATTTCTGACATCAGCAACCAATCCAAGCACCTCTCCTTTTCCCAATTGCTCCAGCTTTTCAACTGCTTTATCTACATTGGCTTGTGATCTGGAAGTGATGGCCACTTTCATCCCTTGCTCCAATAAAGCAGCGGCTATACCAAAGCCTATTCCTTTGCTACCGCCTGTGATGAAAGCGGTTTTATTTTCAATATTATACATAATTAATTTGATTTGTGATTATGAAACTGATGACCTAACCACTAAGAGGCGGATAAAGTTTAAAAATTAAGCTCATGGATTAACCCAACCCTTGCCCCGAATTTATTAAAACGGCCATCAAGAATTGATGCCATTATTTCAATTCGTATCAATTTAAAAATATTATCGATACCATATCCAAATTCAGTATAATGATTTAAATCAGGAGTAAAAAGATTGTTCAGAATAAGGTTTTCATAAATACCCATTTCCCTTGCCCAGTGAAATCGCCCCACCAAAAAATCTGACAGTTGAAGGATCATGTTAGATTTAAAATAACCTCGCTTGGTGCTATAATAATAGTAATCCAGCAACCGCAATGATTCTTCATTGTCGATCAAAAGGAATGGTGCCTGGTTTCTTGGAAAATGAAAAAAGTCCATAAAGTAAACCTGATCGGCATTTAAAAAACCCCCACCTTCAAGATAAAAAATAAAATTTGTCTTTTTTGCCAAAGCTATATTGTGATTAAAGCCCAGAGTAAGCTTATCAAAATCACTTACACTACCAGTGATGTCAGGAAACCCCTTTTCGAACATTATCCAGAAAACAGGTGAACTATTTGAAACGGGTTGTTTTTTCCCGTCTATTATCTGAAATTTAAGGAAAGGCTTATATTCAAGATAAGTAGTAACTGTAAATGCACGATGACGGGGGAAAGATGTATCTTCAATTTCTATATTTTCAGGCACGTTTGATGAATATTTATTTTCTTCCGCATTCACCAGTTTGGGATGATTGGATAATTGCCACCGTTCAGATAATTCAAAAGTCAGATTGGCTTTTAATTTTTTTTGGTGGTTCAGGTG
>JAEWLI010000121.1 GCA_023393375.1 Bacteroidota bacterium | reverse complement strand
AAACAAACAACTATAATAAATCTGGCATTACCCATCATAATATTCATACTTTTTTAATTGTCTAAATCAATCTTCATAAATTTAGTGCTTTATCCTGAATAATTATTTGAGCCAATTGGTGGAAGGTAAGAGATTTAAGACCCAATAGCTCTTTTCAATCCTATTTTTAAAATTTCTATAATTAAATCATAGAAGGCTATACAAACTGAATTCTGACACAGAAAAATTGGGCAGTTAAATTCTAACCACTATAATAAAATTACATTTATGCAATAATATCAAGTATTATCGTCATTTTCTAACAAGACTAACGTTCAGCGTATATATTTTTTTTAAAATCTGCTGGTGAAGGAGGAAATACTCCTGATGATACATTAGGAAAGATATTGTCAGATATATGAATTACCTTAAAAAAGTACTTTCACCTTTCAATTACCCAGTAATACACCCCTTTCCCTAAGTCATCCTCTTTATTGACTAAGTGGTGGTTTTGTAGCTTTCCTTCAAATGGTAATTTTATCAAAACTTTAAATAAAATAAATTATGAAAACTTTATCTTATTCCCTTTTGAGGATCATTTTTGGAGGGCTGTTCATCATTGTTTTTATTACCAACTGTGGTCTGGAATCCCAGGCAAAAAAACTGGATGAAGCTGCGGACAAAGACAAGAAGTCTATTAAACTGGCCATTTTGTTAGATACCAGTAATAGCATGGACGGATTAATTGATCAGGCTAAAGCACAACTTTGGAGCATTGTGAATGAATTATCTAAAGCTAAATGTGATGGCATAAAACCTGAACTGAATATCGCATTGTATGAATATGGCAATGACAGGTTGCCAATGACCGAAGGATATATCCGGATGGTGACCCCGTTGACCAACGATCTTGACCAGATATCAAATGACTTGTTTAAACTAACTACCAATGGTGGGCAGGAATACTGTGGTTATGTGATCGGGTCGGCATTGAAAGAATTGGAATGGAACCAGGAAAATAAGGAATATCAGGTGATTTTCATAGCAGGAAATGAACCATTTGACCAAGGTCGGGTGAATTTTCGTGAATCATGTACAGAAGCCAATAAAAAAGGGGTTGTTGTAAATACCATTTATTGTGGCCCATACAATGAAGGCATCAATACTCATTGGAAAAAAGGTGCGGAACTTACTGGTGGAAGCTATTTCAGTATAGAACAAGATCGTAAGACAGTTTATATTCCTTCACCTTATGATAACCGGATCATAGAATTGAACAACCAATTGAACGACACTTACATATTTTACGGTTCATCCGGTAGGGCAAAAAAGGAAATGCAATCCACACAAGATAAATATGCGGCAACTTATGGTCAGGCCAACGAAGTGAACAGGGTAGTTTCTAAAACCACACATAACTATAAGAATAAGTCATGGGACCTGATTGATGCCAGCGAAGAACATGATTTTAACATCAATGAAATGAAAGAGGAATCTCTTCCTCAGGAAATGCAAGGATTGGATGAGGCTGGTAAAATGAAATATATTGCTAAGAAAAAGGAGGAACGGGAAAGAATTTCAAATGAAATACTTGAATTAAATAAAAAGAGGACCACCTACCTGGCTCAGAAAGCTGAACATACTAATAAAGAAGGAATGTTGGACAATGCGATTGTGACAGCCGTAAAATCACAAGCCAAAGCCTTGAATTATACGTTTGAATAGGTAATATGTGAAAGCAGTAGTCGGGAAATCACTACTGCTTTCATTTTTTGAATTTAACTTTAGCAATTCTAATTATAATGGCAATTTCCTATTAATTAAGCTTTCAAAAGTTCATCCAGATTTTCAAGAGCTGCTATAAAGCCTTCTTTAAAGCCCATTTCAATAATCTTTTCCAAATCAGACAAGCTATTAAACGTCAATTTGATATCTACCTGAGTTGAATTTGATTTTTCTTTAAAATGGGTATCCCAATGATTTTGGGGGAAATCAGGTAATAATTTCCCTTCTGAGTCGCTAAAACCATCTAAAGCAGTAAAATTCTTTTTGGGTTGGATTTTTTCATAGTCTACCCTACCCCAGTGTTCTTCACCATCAGGGCCTACCATGGCGTACAACCAATGGCCACCAGCCTTAAAATCCATGGACTTAGTCCTGGCTTTCCACGGTTTCGGTGCCCACCATTGATCCAAAAGATCACTTTCCGTCCAGGCAGCCCAGACCTTTTCTACAGGTGCTGCAAATTCCCTGGAGATGTTGATTTCCTTGTTGACCTTGTCAACACTAAAATCCATTAAAATGCTACTTTTCATCTTTCTTTGAGTTTAGTTTAAGTAATACTTTATCGAGTTGAATAAATCGGTTTTCCCATTGATTTTTTAATTTTTCCAACCACAAATCTATTTCCGCCATTTTATTTGGGTTATAGTGATAATAAATTTCCCTTCCCACCTTTTGTTGTATAAGCAATTGGCATTCAGTTAGAATTTTCAGGTGTTTGGATACTGCCTGCCTAGAAGAGTCAAAATGTTCTGCCAATGCATTTGGAGTCATATTTTGAGTAGCTATCAGTAATATGATTGCCCTTCTTGTCGGATCTGCTATGGCCTGAAATACATCTCTTCTCATTATTTCCAAATATTAATTGCTACCTTTTGGTTGCAAATATAAATGCAACCATTTAGTTGCGCAACTAAAAGGGATAATTTTTTTAAGAGTTTTTTAAGGCTTATGGATTTTAAGGAGGATAGTGTAATTATTATTTGATCGAAAAAATCCATTTAGACATCACTTTTGTTTTGTTTCAGTAGCATTAAAGACAAAATCAAATTTAAAAAGGAAATAGCCAGAAAAATAAATGAATAGAAATTATAATCCATTGAAACTAACACACTGATCCCCCCTATGGTAAGGAAAAAGGCAATCACAACCATCAAAAAAGCATTTGCGTCATTTTGTGACAATCGCATGATCAGATATCCAAATAACATAAGGCTGGAGCCGGTAAAAAGAAACATGAAAAGAAAAACGGACGTATAGCTAGTGGATAAATTTTGAAATTTGTCTACTATTAATGCAGTAGCTAAATTATGTCCCAAGCCATATGCAAGGATCAATGCACCTGTTACTTTCAAACCTTTTATAACAAATGGTTTTTTCATCGGATTGGAATAGGTGCAGAAGAAATTAAGTGACTTTTATAATTCTTCATAATCATCATATACTTCAGCTTGTTTTTTCCTGGGTTTGGCTTTGTCCCCCCATAGTTTTAATAGCAAGAATCCAAATATCATTCCACCTAAATGTGCAAAGTTGGCTATTCCTACATTCTGACCAAACAGCCCACTATACAATTCTATAATACCCAACCCTATTACAAAATATTTTGCTTTTATGGGAAATAAAAAATATAGGTATAAATACACATTGGGAAACAATACACCAAATGCTAAAAGTAAGCCAAATATAGCACCGGATGCGCCAACAGTAGGCCTGTTGACACTACTGTTCAGGTATTGTTCTACCAACTGGACCGATAATTCAGCATAACGCGGATCGGAGGGTGCTTGCTGCCATTCATTTTGTAACCGATCTGCTTCATTTGCATATCGGGGTGGCAACGGATCGATGTGGGTCTCTTTAAAACCAACAAATTCCTGATAAGAAGGTGCACTTATGTATTGTCGGGAATCATTTTCAAGTTGGTTCAAGTTGTAGGTATTTACTGCAAGGTGCAATGCCGCCGCACCTAAACCTGTAAAAAAGTAGAAAAATAGAAATCTTTTGGTACCCCAAAGTGTCTCGAGAACAGTTCCGAACATCCATAAGATAAACATATTCATAAAAATATGAAAGTACCCCCCATGCATGAACATATGGGTAATCAACTGATGCCATTCAAAATGTTGTGACCTGGGATGGAAAAGTGCCAGCAGGTAAAATAAATCCATGCCCTTTGTTTCCATAAACAGGGTTAGTGCAAACAGAATGACATTAATGAGGATCAGGATGTTTACAGACTTGGCTTTTTTTTGATGGGCCGAAGGCCTGATTTGTTCGTTTTCCGGAGACATACGCTATTTTTTACTCTCCATAAACCGATTGAGAATGGTGATTGTTTTTTAACCCCAGCAGTTATCACAATCTGGTCTATTCCACGATCTTTATATCACTTGTATTTGGTAATGGTTTTTCAAAAGCAGTATAAATAGCTTTCTCAAACTTTTTGGCTTGAAACAATAATATTATTAAACCTATATTGATCAATACATCAGCTACATTAAACACCGGAAAACTGAATTTGTCAAGATAATAGAAATGAAAAAAATCAGTAACATAGCCATTTTGCAACCGATCGAAAAAATTGCCCATGGCACCCGAAAGCAAAATGGCAAGCCCACCTACAAGACTCAAACTTTGATGTCTGATTTTCCAGAGTAGAAATAAACCAGCCAGGCAAATTGTCGCTTGAAGAATCAGTATAAGGGGTAACCTGATATGTTTATTTATACTTTTCATCAAACCCATGGCTATGGCATGATTTTCCACATAAGTAAAACTAAAGTAATTGTCGATCACTGTGATAGGATACAACTGAAGTTCTTTTTTTGCAATTTCCTTGGTATGAATATCTGAACTACATCCTACTATCAAAAGAAACACAGGAATTAACAGATTACGAAGCTGTTTTATCATGGACATACTGTTTTACTTGACTTGAACAGGATTATAACGGCTTAACATAGATCATAGTATGACTAATTCAAAAACACAATACCATCAACTTGATTAAAGACTATTTCGTTTTTGTAGGACCATATACCCTAATTAAAAAAAAGTATTCTGAAATTCCATCTTTATCATTTGTTGAAAATCTTTGATGACTTTAAAGATCTCCTTAATGGTACTTTGTTCCACCATCGTCAGGGTACTTGGATCAAGAAAATTATCTGGTTCTTTTTTATCATTAATGATACTTTCTGCCTGATTTTTCAATCGGAGGTTCATTAAATAATAATACGCCTGATTCAGTTCCCTGTATTTTATCTCTTTAAAATGGCCATTTTCGCATAGTGCTAATAGCCTTTCTCCAGTATTGGTTTTAAACAACCGGTGTTTAAGTGCATACATTCGGGCCAAATCCACAATAGGGGTCATTGCTTTTTTTAAATTAAAAACCTTTTGGTCGCCTTGTGTGAACGTTCTGAAACTATTAAAAAATGTCAGGGGAGGTTCATATTGCAGCGCATTGGTCGCCATATTGTATAAAAATTTTGACAAAGGTTCCTGTAAGGCAGTATCCAAATAATCCTGGAGTTCGTTCATCAGGGAAATGTCGCCATAAACATACCGACAATCAAAAAATGTAGCGATATTGATCACCGTTTCTGGCACAGGTTGGTGCATCCAGTTTTGATAATTCCGCTTCCAGTGTGACAAAGAATGTGTCCATTTGGAATTTTTGGCCATAAATCCTCCGGTACAATACTTGAAGCCAACATAATTCAACCGGTCAGAAACTATTTCTGCAAATTTCAGGAAATATGTTCTTACATATTCCCTTTGCTCGTTAGCTTTATCTTCATATATAATGGCATTGTCCTGATCGGTTACCAGTGTTTGTTCCTTCCGGCCTTCACTACCCAACACCATAAATACAAAATTGGCTGGAGGTGGCCCCATTTCCAATAAGGCTCCTTCAATAATTTTGAGTAAAATGGTATCAGCTACTGCGGTAATTACCTGGTTCACAATCTCTGCTTTTACACCACGGCTAAGCAATTGGTAGACAAAATCGGCTATTTTCCGCCATTTTACTTTCAGTTCTTGATCTGATTGTGCAAGTTTTACCGATTGTATAAATACAAAAGGGGATTGGGCCTGCTCTGCTGTTAGCCGGTTTCTACTTAAAAAACCCTTATATTCATCACCCTTTTTTACCAGTATATACCTGATCTTGTTATTAAACATCATCAGTATCGCCTCATATACAAATGCTTCACTACTGATAGACATTACAGGATTTTCCATGACATGCGAAACTGGTAACCCTGCATCTAAACGATCACCGATCACTTTATCTCTTAAAGAAATATCTGTAACGTAACCCATAAAATCGCCGTTTGGGTTTTTAATGAAAAGACAACTTACCCGGTGTTGTTTCATAATGCCGGCAGCCAAATAAATTGGCGTTTCCGGGTCGCAAGAGGCAATACTTCTTGGTTCAATGCTTTCAATTCTTCTTGAATACAATTGATCAGCTTCAATGAAATTTTCTTCGCGGGTGAAGTTCCTGTTTGCAAAATGAGCATAATCATCATTCAACATTTTTTTCAGAAAGCTGTCGGTAAAAAAATGGAAAAACTTATCGTATGCCTTGCATATCGCCTTGAAATCATCTTTGGGTAGGAATAAAACCTTGGCACCCTTTTTAGCCAATACTGTTCGCAGGGATTTCTTTTTATTCAACAGAACCGATCCTCCTCCATAGATGTCCCCACGGGTATAATGTTCTTCCAGTCGTTTTATCTTTTTACTATCATAAAAAAATGCATCATACTGACCTTCAACAATGACGTCTACCCCTTCCAACTCCGTCAAATCCTGTTGATATATAATAGTGTCTTTTGAATATTCCAATTCTTTCATCGATTGCGCAGCTCCTTGCAATACTTCTTCAGGCAGTAATGTAAAAGGCTGTACAGTTTTTAAAAAATCAATCCGATCATTCATAACAATATGGTTAAACCAATAATAACAAGTATGGCCATTAATACATATAATATAATCTGTGACATTATGGTCTTTGGAAATTTTATTGGGTTTGTTGAAGAAGATATTAAAATATCTTGTCGATCTATATCAGTACTTAAGATATCACCACGTTTCATCATTTCAAAAAAGCACTCTCCTGTGGCCCTGGCATCCCAATATGCATTGTGATGATGAGTAAGGTTCTTTTTGAATAAAAGGCGGTACAGCTCATCGAGCCGTAATAACCGAGGTTGTAAAAGTGATCTTGTATATATTTTTGTAGCTTTCATGGTACAAAACTTTGGCAGTTCGGTCACCAAATCAGGTATACCTGATCGTTTAAAACCAAGTGACAGCATGTGAAAGTCAAATTGCATAAAATGCCCAACCATTAGCGGTTTGTACATTTCCAGGTCTGTACTTAAAATTTTAAACACATCACTTCGGTTTTCACCATTATCAATCAAAAATTCTTTGGTAAGACCATGAACACCAATGGATTTTGGATCAATATGAAAATCCAATGCTTTGATATAATGGTTTTCTGATTTTATTTCCCGGCCAGTGTAGTCATAAATAACCCATGCTACCTGAACATTATAAGGCCAATTATTAATGGCAGAGTAAGGAGCATTAAGATTTTTGGGTATTCCGGAAGTTTCGGTATCTATAAACAGAATATATTCATAAGTGCTCATCATTCCCACCCAGTATTTGTGGTCAAAAGTAAAGCATTTCCATGATATTCTTAATTCAGAAGACTTTCATGTGGAAAAGTAAGATGTAAAATGGCAAAAACTTCCTCTTTATATACTTTTTTTCCCAAAAACACCGATCATGTATGACTTCCTTGAAAATGTGATGATTTTTAATGAATTTTTCACCATAATTGTATACAATTTTCAATAAAAAACAGTTGAAATATTAAGAATTAATAGATTGGCCAGTTATTATTAATGATACTCTTTTTACTTACCGAAGTAACATTAAATACAACATGAGAACATTTACCAATAGGTATTTATAATATCTTTACCCAGAATTAAAAACGTTATTTGGAAAATAAAAATAAGCAGGAATTTGACACACTACATAAAGCTTTTGTTGTAGTTGTATTTCTTGAAGGGAAAAAAATTATGTAGGTGTTGTAAGAATAATGCTGCCTGTAGATTATTTTGAAGGATAGGCGTGAACCCTGGGTTTTTTACATGAAACAGATTGTGATTCCGACACCGTACACCAGCAATATTAACATAAATTCAAAGAGAATGGAAGATTTGGCGGAAGTGAATATGCCTGTTAAGCCACTTTCGGTGGAATTCAGCGGATCCGTAACATTCATGCTGATTGATTCGATTGCATCAGTGATTGCGGAGCGTTTGGATGCCATAGAGAATAATATCAGTGTAAAAAAAAGAGTATTCGGAGTAGTAATGGAA
>JAEWLI010000097.1 GCA_023393375.1 Bacteroidota bacterium | reverse complement strand
CCCTATATCAATGACCTTACAGAAGGTTTTTCTGGCCGTTCTACACCCAGGGATTTTGAAACCATGCTGCAAGTAGTACATTTGTATTTTACACAACCACGCAAGGATAAAGAATCTTTCCAATCATTTATAACCAAAAATAAAGCAACTTATAAAAATGTATTGTCAAATCCCCGGTACTATTATTCCGATTCTTTAACCAGGATTATGACACAAAACCATCCACGTGGTGGTGGTTTCCCAACAGAAGAAGATTGGGATAAAGTAGACTTTGAAAGAGCATATGAAATATATAAAGATCGGTTTGCAGATGCCAGTGATTTTACCTTCTTTTTTGTAGGAAATTTCAAAGTTGCGGAACTACAACCCTTGATAGAAACCTATCTTGGAAGCTTACCGGCTAAAAACAGGAAAGAAACCTGGAAAGATAATGGCATAAGACCTCCCGAGGGGCCTTTAGAACGATCTGTAGTGAAAGGGCAGGATCCACAAAGTCTGGTTTCAATTTATTTTACTAAAGAGGAAGCCTATGATCGGAACGAAGCCTATTATTTAGGGTCTTTTTCTGAACTTTTGAACATAAAGCTCATTGAAGAATTGCGGGAAGAACAGGGTGGTGTATACAGTGTAAGTTCTGGTGCGGGGGCCAGTAAATATCCTTATGGGAATTATTCGTTCCGGTTATATTTCCCGTGTGCACCTGAAAATGTAGATAAGCTTACGCAAACATCTTTTGATCTGATCAGGAAATTGCAGGCTGAAGGGCCTTCTGATGCGGATCTTCACAAAATTAAAGAAGCCCAGCGAAGACAAAATCTTGAAAACCTGAAAGACAACAGTTTTTGGTTGAATGGTCTGGTCACATATTATTACTATCATGAAGACCCTGTGAAAATAATCGAACGGGAAAAGATGATCAGAGAATTGTCAAAGGAGGATTTACAACAAGCAGCAAATAAATACATTGATTTGGAAAAACCGATCAAGGTCATTTTATACCCTGAGAATCATCAACAATAAGTTTTAAAACAAGCAAACCTCTGTCAGAAGATTCTGGCAGAGGTATTACCTTCAATCTAATGAACCAAATTGAAAACTCCTTTTATACCAAATCAAAAAAAGAACAAAAACAAATACAATGGAAAATAGCCATAGCAGCATTATTAGTTAATCTATTATTATTTGTGGTTTTGTGGTATGTGGGATGGCCTTTTCTAATATTTATAGTATTCTCAATTACAATTTCCATTATTGCCCCATTTTTTGATACACCCTCATTAATAAAAAGCGGTAAATTGACATATTTTTCACCACTCTTTTTAGCAGAAAAAGAAAGAAGTGGCATCATTAATATCCATGGAGGCACATTGTTTGACTATGTTTTTGTATTGGACAAAAAGTGGTCAGGGCAACAGCGCACCAAGATAATATTGAGCTGTTATGTGGATGGTTTATTGAAAATGATCAATCATTATCAGGATGTCCAAAGTGAAAACCTGAAGATAAAGGGTACCAGTTATATCCTGAATGAGCGTACAGCCAATAAAATCGGATTGGTTAAAACCCGGACAAGTGTGGTACAGACCTTCATACTTTTATTAAACTATGTTTTGCTGACCATTTCGTATTCCATCTCAAAAGCCAGGTTAAGTTTTCCCAATGTATTTAAAATCAATACTTATGAGGGTAATTTCGAGGATATTGTCAAACGAAAGGGTTACTTGTTAAAATTACAAGGTATATTGAAATCAGATAGGGAATAGAATTTTGCTTGAACAGATACGATTTAGGTTTGCATAATGTGTGGTCGTCATATTATCACAACTCATCGATAGTTTTAGGTTATCGAATTTAGAGTAAATAGATATATGGGATTTGATTGGTATTGATTCATCTGGTTCGATAACCGAACAGGCTTATCATCCTATATTAATTTAAACTGATTTCAAATTACGTGTATCGTTGTTTTTTATCACAAAATGATTTCTGACAAAGCATTGAATTGACTAACTTTGAATATGTGAACAGGCGGCCTTAATGGTGCAGCCGGGTCCCCGCAAGTCGGGGCAGCAGGATAAGCCCTGCGGGACACGATGAAAATCGTATTCCCGTGGGGCTTTTTATTTGACATTTAATCCACTTAGAAAAAGTACCAAGATGAATGTATTTACTTCTTTTAATCAACATACAATAATTAATGACCATAAAGCAACCTGGCATTTATCCATCTTTATGCCCAATAACAGGGAACTATTGTTTTCCATTATTTGTGGCGCAGCATTATTGACCGGATTTTTAATGGAAATCACAGGTCAATCCTGGTACTTGCCGGTTTACCTGTTCGCCTATTTTTTCGGTTCATATTTTATGTTAATTGACATTTGGAATTCTTTAACAAAAGGAAAATTTGAAATTGATTTCCTCATGTTTGCAGCTGCAATAGGAGCTGGGATTCTTCACCGATGGTCTGAAGGTGCTTTGCTTTTATTTTTATTTAGTATGGGTCATGCATTGGAACATTTTGCATTGGACAAAGCACACCGTTCAATCGCTGCGTTAGCCCAACTGGCACCTAAAACAGCTTTAATCAAGAATAATGACGATATATTGGAAGTGGCTATCGAAGAATTAAAGGTTGGTGACATTGTAGTTGTCCACCCCAATACAAAAATTGCCGCTGATGGCCTAGTGATTAAGGGTTCAAGTGCTGTGGATCAGTCCAACATTACCGGTGAAAGTATGCCGGTGGAAAAAATGCCCCTGATTGGTGACGATGATAAAGATAATTCATCTCACAGGGTTTTCTCCGGAACGCTAAATGGACAAGGTTACCTGGAAATCCGAGTGACCCGGACAACAAATAACACCACACTTTCTCAACTGATCAGGTTGGTAAATGAGGCAAAGGAACAAGAATCCCCAACCCAATTATTTACAAAAAAAATAGAAAAGGTATATGTGCCAGCTGTATTGACATTTGTAGTTGCGCTGAATTTTGCTTTTCTGTTTTTGGATGAATCTTTTTCGCAGAGCTTCTATAGAGCCATTACCGTATTGGTGGTGGCAAGTCCATGTGCATTGGTTTTATCTACCCCAAGCGCAGTTTTAAGTGGGATTGCGCGTGCCGCTAATAAAGGTATTTTAATGAAAGGAGGTAAACCGCTGGAACAATTGGGTAAATTAAAAGCAATTGCATTTGATAAAACCGGAACACTTACCAAAGGTCAACCCGGCATCACAGATGTGATTACATTGAATGGTCATGACAAAGAAGATTTACTGGCCTATGTAGTAGCTATAGAAAAACATAGCGACCATCCGCTCGCTAAAGCTTTGGTAAAAGCCGGAGCTAATATGTATAATGGAGCAAAATTGCCTGATGTACAAAATTTCAAATCAATAACAGGAAAGGGTGTGGCGGGAGAAATTGAAAACCGATCCCTTTTAGTTGGAAACAGGGAGATTTTTCAATCACCGGAAGATGCAGAAGAAATAAAAAGGTTAACACCACAATTGGAGGTATTAGAACAACAGGGCAAAACCAACATACTGATTAAGCTGGGAAAAGAGTTTATTGGCATAGTATCCATGATGGATCTGCCACGCGAAGAGTCATTACTAGTAGTAAAGACATTAAAATCAATGGGTTTGAAAAGGATCATCATGCTTAGTGGTGACCATCAAAAAGTTGCTGATTCTATTGGCAGACAAGTTGGAATTACAGAATCGTGGGGCAATCTGCTACCTGAACAAAAGGCAAAGGCTATACAGAAAATCAAACAAGAAGAAACACATGTAGCAATGGTAGGTGACGGCGTAAATGATGCACCTGCAATGGCCTATAGTACGGTTGGTATTGCAATGGGAGCAGCCGGTTCTGATGTGGCTTTGGAAACAGCTGATGTCGCGTTAATGTCTGATAAAATAGGTCAACTGCCTTTTGCCATTGGATTAAGCCAGAGTACCAGGAAGATCATTTTACAAAATCTCATCATCAGTATGGGTGTTATTGTTGTCATGATACCATTGGCATTATTAGGAATTACATCAATTGGCCCTGCCGTGATCATTCATGAAGGATCTACAATTTTGGTGGTTTTTAATGCCTTAAGGTTGTTGAAGTACCAATTAAAACTCAAGGAGTGATTGAAGTTGCCAGTAAAGTCTAAAATTGAGTAATCCGTGCATTAGCCGCCACTTTTATCGCCTCTTTTGTCTATGTTCTGTGTGATGTAAGATATTCATTTCTATTGGACAGAATGCCCATAATTTTACCCATATCTTTACTTCTATAATCAGTTAAAAAGCAATCAGGCAAATTGGCTGACAATGTTAGAAAAAATAAGAGGATTGTACAAATCCCAAAGCTATGTAGATCATAGGAGTTATTTTGAAGAACTCCATCAGATAAACCTTCAAAGGGTAGGAATACTATCGTTATTTATATCTGGCTCCAATCTCCTATCCTTATTGTTCTGTGCTTATCAGTGTTATTTTAACCAAACAAACTATGCAGCGTCTGCCCACCTTGCTGCTGTGCATTTTTCAGGATTGTTATTTTATCTGGCTTTATACTTTTATACGAAAAGAAATATTCCTTCCACCCGGTATGTAGTAAAAGGAAGATGGGCTGTATGGTTATTCACTGGGTTTTCTCTATTATTCATAGGATTTCTTACGTTATTAAAACAATATTCCGAAGTAGTGCCTTCAGTTGGTTTAACTATTTTTTGTGGCATTCTGATCATATTTTATAGAAATAAATTGGATTTATTACTGACTTTTATTTTGGGTCTAGCAGTTAATATATTTGCCTTTAGCAACACCATTTCTGATATGGCCATTTATTCTGGGCAAATTGTAAATCTTTTGGTATTTGGTTCAATTTTTCTCCTTGTGACCCGCTATTTATATTATTATAAAATCAAGGAACTGGAAAATGTAAGGGAGCTAAATAGCAAAAAATCTGAGTTGGTCAATGTTGAGAATACACTGGCATCAATTAATAAAAATATTCTCCAGGGGTTATTCCGTATGGACCATCAGGGTAATTTGGTTTATGCCAATGAATTCCTGGTTAATCTTTTCGGGTATCTTTCTGCTGAGGAAATGGCTTTTCACTGGAATCAACAAGAGATTTTATTGAATAAGGAACTTCAACAGATCCGTGATACTATTGAACAAAAAGGGCTGGTGAAGGATATGGAGATCAGGTACGTCCGGAATGATGGTACAGTGTTTTGGGGGCTTATAAACTGCACCATGACAAGGGATGGTGACTCCACTTATTTCGACGGCACCATAATAGATAATACCGAACGAAAATCCAATGAGAAAATATTGGAAAACCTCTCTCTTGTGGCCAGTAAAACCGATAATGCTGTTTTTATTATTGATAAAGAAGAAAAAATTGAATGGGTAAATGAAGCTTTTGAAAAGATTACAGGATATAGCTTTCAGGATGCCTTGGGTAAAAAACCAGGAATACTGTTTCAGGGTGAAAATACCAACCCAGAGACAATTTTGTTATTGGGTGAGAGAATTAATCGAGGTGAAAGTTTTTCAGGAGAACTATTGAATTACAGGAAAGATGGTAGTGAACTTTGGGTTCATTTTACATTAAACCCGATTTTAAATGAGAAAAAGGAAATTGAAAAGTATGTTGCGGTAGAAAGTGATATAACTGAAAGAAAAAATGTAGAATTAGAATTGATAAAGGCCAAAGAAGAAGCCGAAATGTTGATGAAGGTCAAAGATCAGTTTTTGTCTATGGTGAGTCACGAATTGCGAACCCCTCTAAATGCTATAATCGGAATGACTCATCTGATGTTTCAGGAAAGGCCTGCCGATGACCAGCATCTTAAAACTATTAAAACATCAAGCGAATACTTATTGGCCCTGATCAATGACATATTGGATTTTTCTAAAATAGAGGCAGGTAAAATTGCTATAGAACAGGCTAATTTCAGTTTCAGCAACCTTGTTCAAATGCTGGAACAAACCTTTTATTATCAAGCTCAGGAAAAAAATATTCGGTTTACCATTGATGTTAGCCCTGATGTACCTAATGCATTAATGGGCGATCCTGTCCGTCTCAATCAGATCCTGGTCAATCTGATTGGCAATTCCATCAAGTTTACAGATTACGGATATGTAAAATTGACCGTAAAATGCCTTTCTAACGATGACAATCATTACCATTTACAATTTTTGGTAACCGATACAGGTATTGGTATCCCGCAAGATAAAATACAAACCATATTCGAAAGGTTTGAACAGGTTATTGACAAAAATAAACGTGGAGGTACAGGCCTTGGTCTAGCCATAACAAAAAATCTTGTGGAGATGATGGGTGGAACCATAAAGGTAGAAAGCGAATTGGGCATCGGATCTGAATTTACTTTTGATTTGTACTTTAGTGAAGGGGATGAGAAATTACTGGATGATGTGGCGTCTACCTCCTACAACATTATCGACAACATGGAAGATCTCAGGATCTTGCTGGTAGAAGATAATAAAATTAATCAGATGGTGGCTGCTAAATTCCTGAACCAATGGAAAGTGAAATATGACATCGCTGATAATGGTAACAAAGCCATCAAATCGGCAATGATGCACAAATATGATATAGTGCTGATGGATTTACAAATGCCGGAGATGGATGGCATGACAGCCACTCGTGAGATCAGGAAGTTGCCTGGATATCATTACGTGCCTATTATAGCACTTACTGCTGCCTCGCTGGAAGCAAAAGACGAAGTTTATAAGGCTGGAATGAATGATTTTTTAATCAAACCATTCAATCCCGTAGAATTATATAACAAAATTAAAAAATTTGCTCTTACAGATCAGTTTATTTCACACAATGATGCGGAATTGTGTGGTCAGTTAGAGCTGGACCTTTCAGGAATTCAAAAGATTTCCGATGGCGATTCACAATTTTTATTACAGCTATTATACATGTGTGTAGACCAGTTCAAAAAACTTCCTACTCAACTAATGGAAGCAATGAAAGAAAAGAATATGCTGGAAGCCGGCAATATTATCCATAAAATAAGTCCTTCAATAAAGATGCTCCAATATTATCAATTGGAAAAAACCACACTGGAATTTCATGAATTAATCAAGGAAAACAAACACCCTGAAGATCTTGAAAAAAAAGCCGAAGAGTTGATCGAAATTATCAATAAGATAGAAATGCTTTTGGTAGAAAAAGCAAAGGAATTGAACAGCAAATTGATTAACTAAAACAGCCAATCCATTTCAATATTAAAACATCTTATATTTTTAGCGTTTCGGCAACAAAACAGGTGATCATCTAGTATGCTATTAGAGAACGAACTTTTTCATTATGATATCTCTCAAAAGTAATACCACTGCAAATCAAAGTCATTTTATATAGCCATGCATTCAAAAAATCTTATTACAGCAGGATTAAAATTAAAAGAAGCAACAAAAGCATTAATAATGTTGCATGGCAGGGGTAATCCTGCAGAAGATATTCTTTCTATAGCTGCATATTTACACGTTAAGGAATTTGCTCTGATTGCTCCCCAAGCCTCTGAAAACTCCTGGTATCCTTATTCCTTTCTGGTTAATCCTTCTGAAAATGAACCTTGGTTGACTTCTGCACTTGGATTATTAAAAAATATTGTAACTGATGTGACAAAAGCGGGAATTGCTCCAAAGGATATTTATTTTATTGGGTTTTCTCAAGGAGCATGTCTGGCACTGGAATATGCCACCCGAAATGCTCAAAGATTTGGCGGTATTGCCGCTTTATCCGGTGGGCTTATAGGTGATAAAATCTATACCGAAAACTATAAAGGTGATTTCAAAAAAACACCTGTGTTTATTGGATCCAGCAATCCGGACCCTCATATCCCTGTAGAAAGAGTCACCGCATCGGCTGAAGAATTAAAAAAGCTCAATGCCAGTATGAATCTTCAGATATATCCGGGGCTAGGTCATACAATTTGCCAGGACGAATTGGATCAGATTAATAAACTGATTTTTGGAAAAAAATAGCAGCTCCCTATTTTTATGCAAGCTGTCTTTATCGCAGTATATCATCCTGCTCACCGTCAGAAGTCTCAAGTCAGCCAGGAGCTAAGTTTTATGTTTCTCCAAGAGATCCTTGATTGAATAAAATAATTCGTTTTTGGAATTATTTGTAAATTATTATTGTTGGCCATAGGCTATTAGAAGGCCATTATGAAGTATGTAAAACTTGACATTTCATTTTTTAATATGAATTGGCAGTATTTTTGTTTTCCCATTACTATACACATTTTACTTTAGGGATATGAAAAAGTCAATATTGTTACTCGCATTGTTAGCCATCGTTACAATGGCTTATCCACAAACCAGGAGAACTAGCAGCAATAATACATCTGAACCGGCAAATAATCGGTCATCGACTTCCAGGAGTTCTGAATCAAATCGTACTGTTGCGCCCAGGAGTACAGAAAAACAACCTGCTAATACCCGGACATCAAGTAGTGGTAAACAAGAGGAAATCCGACGTGCACCTGCACCAAACCATTCGACTAAGCCGACATCCAATGCCCGGACAAATGAAGTGAACAATAGAGAAAAGGCCAATTCTCAGGTAAATACACCTGCACGAACAGCTACTCCCGCTTCAAATGCAAGAGTAAATCAGAATACCACAGAGCGTAACACCCGGGTAGAAAGTACAACTCCATCCAGAACACGCAGTGAAAATGTTAATCAACCTACACAACGTGCCCGTACTGGCAACGGTTCCCTTACACCTTCATCTTCAAGCAACTCACGCCGTTCTACTAATGTCAGTACAGGCACAAATGCCCGGACTAGAACTTCTACTTCTCCAGCCAGGGTAACTAGCGAACAAAACACTCGAAGCAGATCTGCCGCTCGCGTTACTAACAGTAATAACAATAGAAGCGTTTCCAGGGAATCCAGCACCAAAACCGTATTTGTAAAAAGTCCGGTGGTTGTACGTGAAACCAGAGTAGTACACCATAATCATTATATATACAGACCGATAGAATACAGAAGAGTGCATCACGTTTACAGAGCACCTTCAAGATTATATATTTCCTGGTCCAACCACATATATAATGACTTCATCCTTTTCTATCCCAATCACCATCACTATATACATTTAAGTTATCAGAGTGATAGAAGAATACATTCCATCTCAGCGTATGATGCCATGTTCCATATAGGAGAAGTAAAAAAGGTGTATGGTCAGATAAGTGAGGTCTATTACTCCGATCGTGATGATGTTTATTATCTCTACATAGGTGGTCCTTTCCCTTATCATGATTTTGCTGTCCTTATAGAAGGTCATGATTATAGAAGACAAAGGTTTCCGAATCTGTTCAGAATGGAAGGCAGACACATCTGGTCGATGGGCTTGATCACTGAGTTTGATGA
This sequence comes from Bacteroidota bacterium, assembly GCA_023393375.1. Taxonomy (GTDB): domain Bacteria; phylum Bacteroidota; class Bacteroidia; order Cytophagales; family Cyclobacteriaceae; genus JAEWLI01. The sequence goes on along the minus strand of JAEWLI010000097.1, from coordinate 10,229 downwards.
CAAACCCGAAGTATTGGTTAGAAAGCCCTATCAGTTAGGCATATATTAGAATTTAGCTGTACATATAAAAGGACAGGCTATGATTGAGTTCATAGCCTGTTTTGTTTGTAATTCTTTTTCTTCATACGTAAATACAGTCAGTAATTATAATTTATTAAGTCTGGCTAATTGTAAATATTACACATTTGCAATTCCCCGCTCTTGCAGATTGATCAAGCCTTTTGCCATCTGATGCTTCTGATTTTGATGTATCATGCAAGGGATTAAATGGCTTGGTTAGGATAATTTTCAGATTAACAAAGTCTGTATTGTAAAAATTTTTGACTAATTTTATATGTTATATTGTAAAGGAGCATAGGAGCACAACTAAAAAAATAATAGAAGTGAGATTTAAGTGTTGGTCGGTTTTATTCTTATTTTTAATTGTATCTACATCTGTTTATCCTCAATTTGGAAAATTATATACTGCAGATAGGGAGCTATCCAATAGCTTGATCAATGATATTTACCAGGATCAGAACAGCCTTATATGGGTGGCAACTGAAGATGGCTTAAACCGTTACGACGGATCAAAGTTCACCGTTTATAAACATGATAAAAATAATCCCCATTCTGTCCTGAACAATCTGGTTCGGGTAATTTTCGAAGATAGTAAGAGACGACTTTTCATTGGATATTTTAATGGTGTACAGATTTACGATCATGCAACTGGTTTATTTGAAGAGATTCCCCTCTATTTAAATAGCGGAAATCAATACCCCTCGCATATTCAATCCATTTTTGAACGGCAAAATGGTGATATTTTAGTAGGCACATCGGGACAGGGGGTGTTACAGATTGAAGAAAAGGATGGTAAGTTAGTGGGTCGACAGACACGATTTGTGCCAAGCGATTTAATTAAGGATATGCTTGAAGACCATGATCAGAATGTTTGGGTGGCAACAGAAGACAAAGGATTGATTCGCGTGGGCATAGATAAGAAAGTAAAGACTTATTTTAATGACATCCCCTCAAGTGTATCAAGTTTATGTAAGGATGCAGAGGGCAACGTCTTAGTAGGGACGATGAACAAGGGATTATATCTTTACGATAAATCTACTGACACATTCAAAAATGTTCCTTATCCGGCAAATCCAGATTTGCCCATCAAATCGCTGTATTTAAATAACCAAAATCAAATATATATAGGATCTGATGGGAATGGGATGAAGATTTACGATCCTGTCAAGAAGAAGATAACTGCAGGTGATTTTAATATTGCCACTTTTGATTTTTCTAAATCAAAAATACATGCCATTATTGAAGACAATAAAGGGAATGCCTGGATAGGTATTTATCAAAAGGGCGTCATGCTGTTGCCATCTTTTAGCAACAATTTTAATTACATCGGATATAAATCCATAACCAAAAACTGGATCGGCTCCAGTAGCATTACATCGGTTTTCCAAGATCATGAAAATACCCTTTGGGTGGGAACTGATAATGATGGACTTTATGGTATCAGCATAGATGGTAAGAAAACAGACCATTATAGTCGTACCGATGGCTCAAGTTCAGTACCCACTACAGTGTTGTCTATTCATGAAGACTCAGACCATAACTTGTGGTTAGGTTCTTATTTGCACGGAATGGCCAGATTTGATCGAAAAACCGGGAAAACCAAATATTTGCAGGATATCATAAATATAGGCCCTAACGAGGTTCAACGGGTATTTTCAATTGTTGAGGATAATAAGAAAAACTTATGGATAGGAACTATGGGCCAGGGTATTTATTCTTTAAATCTGCAAACATTGCAACTGAAACATTACGATGCCCTTAAAGGTCATGCATATAGAGGCAACGCCAATGCATTGCACAATGATTGGGTTGGTATCTTGTTGTATACGGATAATAAATTGTACATTGGCTCGGCAGATGGTTTGGGATGTTTGGATTTAAATACATATAATTTTGCTTCATTTTCTGGTATGAACCGGATTCTTCCCGGACAATATATCTATTCGCTAGCCGAAGACGACAATGGTAACATATGGGTAGGATCTTCAGAAGGGTTAATCCGAATTGATAGATCAACTCAGGAAACAATTACATTTACTACTGAAAATGGTTTGCCCAGTAATGCTGTACGTGCAATAAAAAAAGACAGTATCGGCAATTTGTGGATCAGCACTAATTATGGCATCTCAAAATTTAATCTGAAAGATTCATTGTTTACGAATTACTACGCGAGTGATGGTTTGCAGGGAAACGAATTCAGCATGAACTCGGCCTACACCGACAATGAGGGGCGAATTATTTTTGGCGGTATCAATGGCCTTACTTTCTTTCATCCGTCAGAGATAATAGATCAAAGGAAAAATCTGGAGGTTCGCATAACAGACTTTTATATTCATGATAACCCTGTGAGAAAAGGGACAACATCTGGGGCTCATGAAGTAATCGATACCACCGTTTTTCATGCACAAGATTTTTATTTATCCCACGAGGATAATTCCTTTAGCATTGAATTTTCAGCAATGGATTTTAATAATCCGGAAAGGATCACTTATATGTACTCCATGAACGACAATCATTGGATAAGCCTACAACCGGGAACAAATAGTGTTACTTTTAATAATCTCTCACCTGGCAAATACACATTTAGTGTGAAGGCAAAAGATTTTAACACATTTTCTGAAGAAAAAGCTATTTCGATTCATATATCCTCTCCATGGTATTTTTCTTTTTGGGCCAAGGTGATATATTTTATATTATTTCTGACAGTATGTTTTATTGTAGTTCAGGAAGTGCACCATCGTAGACGCACCCGTCAAATAATGTTAGCTCATGAACATGAGGAGCAACTAAATAAGGCCAAATTACAGCTGTTTACCAACATTTCACATGAAATAAGGACGCCAATGTCTTTAATTGTCAGTCCTCTAAAAAAATTGATGGCCTCTGATGATGATAAGCTCCGACAAAAGTCCTACCAATTGATGAACCGTAATGTGGATAGGATCCTTCTGTTGATAAACCAACTGATGGATGTCAGGAAGATTGAACAGGGACAAATGATATTAAAATATCGGGAAACCAATATAGTTGAGTTTATTATCAAACTGATGTCAATGTTTGAAGAACGGGCACAATCAAAAAATATTAATTACAGATTTGAACATGAAGTAGAGAATTTGAAAGTTTGGATTGATCCAAAAAATTTCGACAAAGTGATATTAAATGTACTATCCAATGCATTCAAGTTCACACCAGAAAATGGTGATATTACCCTCCATCTGAACATGGTAGAAAATGAGAAACTGAATGGTAAACAGCAAGGCTATTTTCAGATTATTGTTAAAGATTCCGGACCAGGCATTAATGAAAGTGAAATAGAGCGGGTTTTCGAACGGTTCTACCAGGTTCAAGACACTAAAGATTCTTTTACAGAAGGAACAGGTATAGGATTACATCTTACCCGATTTATTGTAAACCTGCATCAAGGCATAATAAGTGCGGAGAACAACAAAGATGGAAAGGGCTGCAGTTTTATCATCCGTTTACCATTGGGTAAAGACCATATTAAGGAAGAGGAGATAGATCAGACTTCTATAACTAAACATGATCCAATTGAACAAGATTTTTCCGCTACAGCATTACCTACAGTAGCAGCGGAAGAGACTAAAGTAAAATCCAAAAGCAAGATCCGTGTATTAGTTGTGGATGACAACGATGAAATCCGCAAATACATTTGTGAAGAGCTTTCCGCTGATTATCATATGAGTGGCAGTGTAAATGGCAAGGAAGCAATGGCTATGGTGTTGGAAAAAGCACCGGATCTTATCATCAGCGACGTGATGATGCCTGAAATGGATGGCATTACTTTATGTCGAAAGATCAAACAAAATGTGAATACCAATCATGTTCCCATAATACTTTTGACAGCCAAATCAGAAGAAACTGATACGGTGGAAGGCTTGGAAATAGGGGCAGATGCTTATATGATGAAACCGTTCAGTATCGAGATATTAAAGAAAACCATTAGTAATATCATAAAAAACAGGGAAATCCTTCGTAATAAATTTAGTGGAAATCAACAGCAATTGGATAAGGTTAAAAAGCTGGATGTTAAATCATCGGATGATAAATTGCTGATCAAGGTAATGGACCTGATCAACGAAAATATGAGCAATCCAAAGTTTAATGTTGAGGTGATAGCTGCTGAAGTAGGTATAAGTAGGGTTCACCTACATCGAAAACTTAAAGAATTGACTAATCAATCGACCCGAGATCTCATCCGCAACATCAGGTTACAACAAGCTGCCGAACTGTTTTCAACCAAACGTATCAGTGTTGCAGAAGTAGCCTATGCTGTTGGTTTCACTAACCTGACCCATTTCACCAATATTTTCAAAGAATTTTATGGCATAACCCCCACCGCTTTTATTGACAGACATTTAGGCCAACATGAAGAAATTGATGAAAAATCATCGTAGGGGAGAAATATGCTGGGAACATGATCGTAAAATTTTATCTGGTGCATTAAAGTGACCAGGATTTTAATTGGAGGAGATGAGATTGGACGTTCTCAATATTAATTATATTGAATAAGTGCTCATCATTCATTTAACCTTATATATTCATTGACTACTTTAATATAGTCATATGAATTTTTGAATTTTATTTTATTTTCTTTTATGAACTTTCTAATCGCTACATATTTATCATCCATCATCGTTAAAAACTCTTTTGAAGTAATAGGAAATGACTTTCCACTGGATTTGTTGAACATATAAACCTGGTATATGCCTTCTATAGAAGTGGAACTATAACTATAATAACCACTATATTTGCCGATTTTTAATGACTTATGCCCATACAGTGTAAAATCGGAATTATCAAAAATAAATTCAAGAAATACTCTATTATTGGGGTTAACGGGTACAGAATAGTATCTGTGTTCAAAAGTGCTATCGTTAGAATAGTATGAAAAACTAAAAACATTATAAACTGTCCCGGTAATTATTTTGTCGTTATTTTTTATTTTCAACATTCCTTCGGGTACTAACGGATTATATGAAAATTCACAATACATGGTTTGACCATCTTTAAAGGTAACAGATCCTTCAACCCATTCATCAAACAAGGATACTTCTTTATCAGACATAATTGAACGGTTGACCTTTTGACCAAACAGATCAGTCGATAATGCATAAAATAAAATGACATATATTAATAGTCTATTCATTTTTGACGAATTCCATATAATTTAAATATCATGATCTATCGTAAATTGGTAGTAAATTACTTAATAAAATCACAAATGCCAAACGCAGGATGTCTTTTATTTCTCACATGCTATGGGGGCTTAATATAATTTGGTTTTGATCTTCTGCATGTGGTTAAATAAAATGGAAAATTTCCCGTTAGTCCAACCACTCAATTATTTTGGTTTATCGACATTCATTTTCCTATCCTATACTAATAAAACATGGAGCAAAATTGCATAATTAGAAAATTAACGGAATCAGACCTGAAATTAGCATTGTATATTTTAAAAATACGAAATACAATAAAAAATGTACAAGATATGTCTGATGGCCATAATAATCACTATTTGACAAATCTACCTGTAAAAATAATTGCATTTGTTCTATTGTCTTTTATTAAGAAGATGAATGGATGATTCGCATTAAAAATTTTAGGAGGTGGAGGTGGTGGTGAGACACCTCCACCATATCCGATAATTACCATATCTACTTTGGAAACTGCTGCAGCCTCTGTTTTCTTTTCATCAATTTCTATGAAAGTTTTATGAATAATCTCTCCAATTTTTAATGAATCCGTGGCTGAAATCCCTGAAAAATCAGCTTTATCAGAAAACATTAGTGGGTATCCCAATTTTATTAGTGCTTCTATAGGGAAAATTTCTGACTCAATTTTAAATTTAGGAAACGATAGGATTACTTCGTGAAAATTGCTGGAGGTATCCATCTTTTTATAAAAGTCAATAGTCAGTAGTTTCTCTATTTCCAAGATGCCATATCGTTTTTGTGGTAATATTACAATCATTGAGAATTGGCGGCATTTATAGGGCAAGTATATACTTTGTATATTGGAATCTTCGTAATAACGATAACGAGCCTGGTCTCTCATGTACTTAATGTTTATTTTTCCCCTATCCATCGTATGAAACACCTTCTCTTTTGTCTTTTTCTCATCAAAAGGAATTTCCCATTCACCCATAAAATAAATGGCATTGATAATACTTAACTTTATATCAGAATGTAATCCTTTTATTTCTGGAATTTTTCCATCTGTTTTATTTGAAATCCAATTATTAAGTTTTTTATTAACACTTACCATATCATGATTATTAAAACTGAAAATGTCTGATCCATAATCTTCCTTTATAGTTTTAATATATCTGCCATCAATACCAACATCGTCATTAATCCATAATGAATTTGCAAGAAGCATTTCGTTCTTACTTGATTTATCATGTAACCATTCAATACAATTTTTAAAATCTGAATCGTTAAGATTTATACTTTTCTGTATAAGGTTACGATAGTGCTGTGGCTTATTGTCAATGTTTCCAATTGATAATAGCTTATCCATTTCTTGTCTTGTCGATGTTTTGGATCCTTCATTTGCAATGGATAAAGCAATATTTAAACTAAAGGGGGAGATAAAAAAATTACCTGAATCGGGTTTGGTTGCGTTATAAATTGTAAAAGAAAAATCATTAATTGATTCAGCCAATTTTTGTGAGAAAGCATCATTCAATATAATAATTGTAAATAATAAGATCAGTGTCTTTTTCATCTTTTTATGCTTTGGACAATTCTGGATCGCTCAACCCCCAATTTTTAGCAATTTATTTTGACATATAATGACGTCTATATAAAGATTGGAGTGAGGATGCTTGAATTCAATGATAACATTTTTCACGTATCGCACCTTTTTGCAAAAGCCGTTATTTAGCTGTCAACTCTTCATTAAATTGCAGTGCAAGTTTGATCCAATAGTTAAATCCCTGTTCAGATTCGAGGAGTTGTGCTTTGATGTATATATATCCTTTATATTCCCTACCCCGCATCATCACAGTCGAACAACTTTCCTGATCATGTAGGTCCGGATTGACCCGGTACATCATTCTATCAGGTCTAGCTGTTAAACACATCTTACCATTTACCATAAATGCCCGACCCCTGAACATATTTTTTTCCTCTACATCCGATAAATGAGAAAGTGCCTTGCTAATTCTGATCGCTAATTCTTTGTCATAGGCCATAATGCTATCCGATTATTCTTTGCAAATGTCAGTGTGTCGAAAAAGGCATTGATTTGCTCCCGATAATTATTGAGATTATGGATTGGGGTGCGAAATACAACGAAAACTGTCCGAGAAGGGAATTGGGGAAAAAAATCCAAAAAGACAAGTCCAGAGTCATTTCGGAATATCTTGAAAAATTAAGATCTACGGATTAATGATTTACTAATGGTTATTTTTATACTTCTTCCTCGATCTCCTGTAAGATATCGGCCAATTCATCATAATCTTTAAACCCGGGTTTTATTTCTTCGCTGCCTTTCATGCCAATACCTTTAATTGAGGAGGTCGTTATGATCTCGTTGATATTGTCTTGTGTAATACCGCAACCCAGAAGCAAAGGGAAAACTGTGGCCATTTTTTTTATTGTTGGCAAAAAATTTTCGGCAAGTATTTCATCATCTGCATGGATTAGAAAAAACTCAACATGCGGTAGGGCTCGGGTCATAAAATCTCTTAATCCTTCTTCTGATGAGTTGCTGACTAGTTTAACTTCGATAATCAAAGGAATTTTCAAGTCTATTATCTCTTGAGTGAAATTAGCTGGAATGATTTGAAGATAACTTAAATGATATCTTTTTGCCACTTCTTTTACAGTCTGAACATCACTTTGATAAAACTCACCAGCAAAACCAACTCCGGCAATCCATTCGGTAATGCTTTTGAATTTGGCCGTATCTACTGAATTCGGATCGTTAGGATCAAGCCTGAAACCCAATACATCCACTCCCATCCCGGCACAGTATCTTGCATCGCTTAGGTTGCTGATGTCACTGATTTTTACAAATGTTTTTAATGCCATTTCAGATTATCTTATTTCTTTGCTTAATTTAACTGTCAATTGGTTTTCCTCATTCTGAGGCCAAAATAATAAATAATTTTATATTTGTAGAATTTTTCGGCATAATATCGTTTATTAGACAAGCGAATAAACCTGTAAATTTATTGAAATGAGTAAAAAAGGCCGTGTTTTGGTAGCGATGAGTGGGGGTATTGATAGTTCGCTGGCTGCCGTATTGTTGCACGAAGAAGGGTACGAAGTCATTGGAATGACCATGAAAACGTGGGATTATGCTTCCTCGGGATCTTCCAAAAAGGAAACTGGCTGTTGTAGCCTCGATTCTATCAATGATGCCAGGAATGTAGCAGTACATTTGGGTTTTCCACATTATATCCTTGATATCAGAAATGAATTTGGTGATTATGTAATAGATCACTTCACCAGTGAATATGTAGCTGGCAGAACACCCAATCCTTGTGTACTATGCAATACTCATATTAAGTGGGATGCATTGTTGCGTAGAGCTGATAAACTCGATTGTGAATTTATTGCCACTGGACACTATGCCAATGTAAGGGAAGAAAATGACAGGTTTGTTATTTCCAAAGGTATTGATGAAAATAAAGATCAGTCATATGCACTTTGGGGAGTGTCACAAAAAAGCCTAAGCCGGACCATATTCCCTTTGGGCAGTCTGAAAAAGTCTCAGATCAGAGACATGGCTCTATCAAAAGGTTTTGTGGAACTGGCCAATAAATCAGAATCTTACGAGATCTGTTTTGTGCCAGATAATGATTACAGGGGATTTTTGAAAAGAAGGGTAGAAGGCTTGCAAGAAAATGTGGCTGGTGGAGAATTTGTACTTGAAGATGGTACAGTAGTAGGTAGGCATGAAGGTTATCCTTTTTACACAGTAGGGCAACGAAAAGGGTTGGGTATTGCACTTGGTTACCCGGTATATGTGATCGAAATCCAAAAAGAAAATAATCGGGTGGTTTTGGGCACTTTCGATGAATTAAGTAGGGATGGGATGTATGTTAATCAGCTGATTATGGGCAAATATGCCGATCTAAATGGACAAAGATTAGATACTATCACCAAGGTAAGATACAATGATAATGGTTCACCAGCTGTAATAGAACAAGCTGGCGATACGATGAAGGTTTATTTTGGAGCAGGAGTGAAAGCAATCGCTCCCGGGCAAGCAGCAGTATTTTATGAAGGATCTGATGTAGTAGGAGGGGGTTGGATCATGTCTAGTTTCAGGCAAAATCCACACCATTTCAGCACTGAAAATAAAGAGAGAATTATGTAATTTTACAAGAAACTTAATAATTTGGGCAGCAGGGTAAACATCAAGTCAGCACTTAGGTACTTTTATTTCTTCAGCATTTTATTCCTGATTTTTTCTTGTGATACTGAAAAGTCCGATCCGGATAAATCCAGGTGGGGGATGGATTTTTTTCCTTTGGAAGGGAACAGTTATAAAATTTATAATGTTACTCATATCAACTATTCAATACAGGGTGATGTGGATACAGTGAAATATTTACTAAAAGAAGTAGTAGCTGATTCTTTTCTGAACCTGAATAATGAATATACTTATTTACTGAACCGGTATAAAAAAGCTGAACCTGATTCAGATTGGATGATAGATTCAATTTGGACTGCTAACAAAAGTGAGCAAACTGTGGTGGTAACAGAAAATAATATTCCCTATGTGAAGCTGGTATTTCCCATAAAAGAGGGAAAAACATGGGATGGAAACAAAATGAATACATTTGAGTCAGAAAATTACACCATGCAGAAAGTTGGCAAGGAAGCTTTATTTGCCGGGGTACAATATCCAGCCACACTTACCGTAATACAAATGGACAATCCCGATACCATCCTGATCAGAGATAAAAGAATGGAAGTATTTGGGAAAGACATTGGGTTGATATATAGTGAAAAGATTCAAATAAATTATTGCACCGAATTGGATTGTATTGGTGAAGATATCATTGATTCGGGGAGCAAATACAGACAGGAATTAATAGCGCATGGCAAGGAATAGAATACTCACGATCGCTATCTTTATGATAGCTGTTCATACCAACTTTGGGCTAATGCCGACAGGTACATGGTTTT